>NZ_BAAGTD010000079.1:0-25721 GCF_054782095.1 Streptomyces capparidis
GCCGTCGCCATCGAGGACGCCCCCGCGGTCGGGTCCCTGCGCCGCGACGAGGGCGGGCTGCGCCGGTTCCTGACCTCGGTGGGCGAGGCCCACACCCACGGCGTCACCGTCCGGTGGACCTCCCTGTTCCCCGGCCCACGCCGCCACCTCGACCTGCCCACCTACCCCTTCCAACGCCGCCGCTACTGGGTGGACACCGTCCCCGGCGAGGTGCCGCGGGAGCGGCCAGAAGAGGCCGGGACACCGCTGCGGGACAGCCTCGCCGGGCTGACCGAGGAGGAGCGGAGCCGGGCCGTCGCCGAGCTGGTCGCGCGGCACATCGACGCGGTGCTCGGGCGGACCGATCCGGTGTCGGCGGGGCGGTCGTTCAGCGAGCTGGGGTTCGTGTCCCTCACCGCCGTCGAGCTGCGCAACCGGCTGAACGCCGCCACCGGCCTCAAGCTGCCCGCCACGGTGGTGTTCGACCACCCGACCCCGGCCGCGCTCGCCGCCCATGTGCTGGCCCTGATCGACGGCGCCGACCCCGCCGAGCCCGCGGCCGAGGCGCCCGCGGCCGCACCCGCCGCCGCGGCGGGCGGCGAGCCCATCGCCATCGTCGCCATGGCGTGCCGCTTCCCCGCCGGGGTCGACTCCCCCGAGGAGCTGTGGCGACTTGTCGACTCCGGCGGTGACGCCATCGCGGAGTTCCCCGCCGACCGGGGCTGGGACATCGAGGCGCTGTACCACCCCGACCCGGACCGGCCCGGCACCACGTACACCCGCAACGGCGGGTTCCTCACCGGCGCCGACCGCTTCGACGCGGCGTTCTTCGGGATCAGCCCGCGCGAGGCCCTGGCCATGGACCCGCAGCAGCGGCTGCTGCTGGAGACCGCCTGGGAGGCGTTCGAACGCGCCGGGATCGACCCGGAGTCGCTGCGCGGCAGCACCACCGGGGTGTTCGCCGGGTCCAGCGGCCAGGACTACCCGGCGCTGCTGGCGGGCGCGGCCGGGAACGTGGAGGGCTACGCGCTGACCGGCAACGCGGCCAGCGTCATCTCCGGCCGCCTGGCGTACACCTTCGGCCTGGAGGGGCCCGCGGTGACGGTGGACACGGCCTGCTCGTCGTCGCTGGTGGCGCTGCACCTGGCCTGCCAGTCGCTGCGCACGGGGGAGTCCTCCCTGGCGCTGGCGGGCGGGGTGACCGTGCTGTCCACGCCGCAGGCGTTCGTCGCCTTCAGCCGCCAGCGGGGGCTGGCGCCGGACGGGCGGTGCAAGGCGTTCTCGGCGTCCGCGGACGGCACGGCGTGGAGCGAGGGCGTGGGTGTGCTGCTGCTGGAGCGGCTGTCCGACGCCCGCAGGAACGGCCACCCGGTCCTCGCCGTCGTCCGCGGCTCCGCCACCAACCAGGACGGCGCGTCCAACGGGCTGGCCGCGCCCAACGGCCCGTCGCAGCAGCGCGTCATCCGGCAGGCGCTGGCCAACGCGCGGCTGGCCGCGGGCGAGGTGGACGCGGTGGACGCCCACGGCACGGGCACCGCGCTCGGCGACCCCATCGAGGCGCAGGCCCTGCTCGCCACCTACGGCCGGGACCGCCCGGAGGACAGCCCGCTGTGGCTGGGCTCGGTGAAGTCCAACCTGGGCCACACCGCGGCGGCGGCCGGCATGGCCGGGGTGATCAAGATGGTGCTGGCCATGCGGCACGGGGTGCTGCCGCGCACCCTGCACGTGGACGAGCCCACCGGGCACGTGGACTGGTCGTCGGGCGCCGTGGCGCTGCTGGCCGAGCCCCGGCCGTGGCCCGACTCCGGGCGTCCGCGCCGCGCGGGCGTGTCGGCGTTCGGGATCAGCGGGACCAACGCCCACGTGATCATCGAGCAGGCCCCACTGGACGCCCCGCGGGACGCCCCCGAGGCGGCGGGGCCCGCCGCACCGGACGAGGCTGCCGCCGTCCGCGCGGAGCCGTCCGCGCCCGTGCCGTGGCTGCTGTCCGCCAGGTCCGAGCCCGCGCTGCGGGACCAGGCCCGGCGACTGCGCGCCCACCTGGAGGGGCGGCCGGACCTGGCGCCCGCGGACGTCGCGCACTCCCTGGCGCTCGGCCGGGCCGCGCTGCCCCGCCGGGCGGCCGCGGTGGGCCGGGACCGCGCCGCGCTGCTGGCCGGGCTCGACGCGCTGGCCTCCGGCGGCGCCGCCCCCGGCGTGGTGCGGGACCTGGCCCGGGAGGGCCGCACCGGGTGGCTCTTCCCCGGCCAGGGCGCCCAGACGCCGGGCATGGGGCGGGAGCTGCACGCGGCGTTCCCGGCGTTCGCCGACGCCCTGGACGAGGTGTGCGCCCACCTCGACCCGCACCTGCCCCGGCCGCTGCGCGAGGTGATGTTCGCGGACCCCGGGTCGGCGCGCGCCGAGCTGCTCGACGGCACCGCGTTCACCCAGGCCGGCCTGTTCGCGGTCGGGGTGGCGCTGTTCCGGCTGCTGCGCACCTGGGGCGTGGGCGCCGACGCCGTGGCCGGGCACTCCCTGGGCGAGCTGACGGCCGCGCACGTCGCCGGGGTGCTGTCCCTGCCCGACGCCTGCGCGCTGGTGGCGGCCCGCGGGCGGCTGATGGAAGCGGCGCCGCCCGGGGCGATGCTCGTGGTCAGGGCGGCCGAGGCGGAGGTGCTGCCGCTGCTGGCCGGGCACGAGGACGCGGTGGGCTTCGCCGCCGTCAACGCGCCCGCCGCCACGGTGCTCTCCGGCACCGAGGACGCCGTCGGCGAGGTCGCCGCCCGGCTCGACCGGCTCGGCCTCAGGACCCGGCGCCTGCGCGTGTCGCGGGCCTTCCACTCGCCGCTGATGGACGGGGTGCTCGCCGAGTTCGGCCGGGTGGCGAAGGAGCTGTCGTACCACCGGCCGCGCCTGCCGCTGATCTCCAACGTCACCGGCGCCCGGGCCGGCGACGAGGTGTGCTCCGCCGAGTACTGGACGCGCCATGTGCGCGAGCCGGTGCGGTTCCTCGACGGCGTCAGGGCGATGGCGGCGGCGGGCGTCACCACGTTCCTCGAGGCCGGGCCCGGCGGCGGCCTTTCCACGCTGACCCGGGAGTGCCTGGACGCGGGCGACGGACGCGAGGCGCCCGCGGTCGCCGTGCCGCTGCTGCGGCGCGGCCGGCCCGAGGACGACAGCGTGACGACGGCCCTCGCCCACGCCCACGCCCGCGGGGTGCCGGTGGACTGGCGGGCCGTGCTCGCGCCGTGGCGCGGACGGCGGGTGGACCTGCCGACTTACCCGTTCCAGCGGCAGCGGTACTGGCCGGACGGCGTGTCGTGGCCCGCCGCCGGTCCCGCCGCCGGTCCCGCCGCCGCGCCCGCCCCCGAGACGGCCGGCCCCGAGGCGGCCGGCCCCGGCGACGGGACCGGGGCGGGCGAGGACCCGGAGGCCGCCCGCCGCCGCCTCGCCGCCCTGCCGGACACCGAACGGGCGCGGGCCGTGCGGGAGCTGATCGCCGCCCACGCCGCAGCCGTGCTCGGGCACACCGGCGCCCAGGCCGTGGCGGACAGCCCGGGACTGCCCGAGCTGGGCTTCGACTCGCTGGCGTCCACCGAGCTCAGCGCCGCCCTCACCACCGCCACCGGCGTGCCCCTGGCCGCCACCGCCGTCTTCGAGCACCCCACCCTGGACGCGCTCACCGCGCACCTGCTGGCCGGCCTCGACGCCCCCGCCGACCCGGACCGGGACCGCCCCGCGGCCGGGGACACCCTCACCTCGCTGGCGCTGCGCGCCGCGGACGACGGCCGGTATGCGGAGTTCGAGGAGCTGCTGCGGACCGCGTCCCGGTTCCGCCCCGCCTTCACCTCCGCCGACCGCCCGGAGCGGCTGCCCGCCGCGGTCCGGCTGGCCCGCGGGGCGTCCGGGCCGGCGCTGTTCTGCTTCCCGTCCTTCGCCGGCCGGTCCGGCGCCGACCAGTACGCCCGCATCGCGGCCGCCGCCGCGGGGCAGCGCGACCTGTGGGCGCTGCCCGGGCCCGGGTTCGCCGCGGGCGAGCCCCTCCCCGCCGACGTCGCGGCGCTGGCGCTGGCCCACGCCGAGGAGGTGATCCGCCACGCGGGCGGCGAACCGTTCGCGGTCCTCGGCCACTCCGCGGGCGGCTGGGTCGCCCACGCGGTGGCCGCCCGGCTGGCGCGACTGGGCCGGCCCCCGGTCGCGGTGGTGCTGCTGGACAGCCATCCGCCGGGCAGCGCCGCCCTGCCGCTGATCCAGGCCGAGGCCGGGCGGCGGCTCCTCGACGGCGCGGCCCGGGAGCGCCTGGACGACGCGTGCCTGACCGCGATGGGCGGCTACGCCCGCCTCTTCGCCCACTGGCGGCCCGAGGAGCTCACCGCGCCCCTGCTCCACGTCCGGGCCGCCGACCCCCTGCCGGGCCTGCCCGCCGACGGCGGGCGCCCCTCCTGGCCCGGGGAACGGCGCACCGCCGACGCGCCGGGCGACCACTTCACGATGCTCGGCGAACACGGCGCCACCACGATGCGCGCCGTCCACGACCTCCTCGCCGGGCTGCCCCCGGCCGGGACAGCACCGGCGCCATGGCGACCGGGCGCACCGCGGGCGCGGGCACACCGCCGCGCGAACCAAGGGAAGGAACCCCGATGACCACTGACCACGACCTCGGCGCGCACTCCATGGACCAGGCGGTGCTGGACGGGCAGGCGCCCTACCACCGCCGCGCCCTCGCCTTCTACGACCTGCTCGTCATGCACGGCAGCGCCCCCTGGTGCTGGCGCTGCCCGTCGCGCAACTTCCGGCGCATGTACGACACCTGCGTCGGCGCCAGGCACCTGGAGATCGGGGTCGGCACCGGATACCTGCTCGCGCACTGCCGGTTCCCGGTGCCGGACCCGCGGATCACCCTCGTCGACCTGAACCCGGCCACCCTGGAGTACACCGCGCAGCGGCTGAAGCGGTACCGCACCGAGCGGGTGCTCGCGAACGCGCTGGAGCCCCTGCCGGTGCCGCCCGGCTCCTTCGACTCCGCCGCCCTCAGCTTCCTGCTGCACTGCATCCCCGGCGACATCACGGAGAAGGGTGTCGCCCTGGCGCACGCGGCCGCCGCGGTCCGGCCCGGCGGCGTCGTGTTCGGCAGCACCGTGCTGGCCTCCGGGGTGCCGGTCAGCCGCGCCGGGCGCTCCCTGATGGGCAAGCTCAACGCCAAGGGCGTCTTCCACAACGACCGCGACGACCTCGGCGACCTGCGCGACCAGCTCACCCGCCACTTCGAGCGGCACGAACTCGTCACGCGCGGCTGCGTCGGCCTGTTCCGCGCGTGGACGGCCCGGTGACCCGGCGCCCCCCGCACCCGCTACCGGAAACGTCCACCCCACCGGAAGGCACCACGCCCATGGGCACCCACTGGTACACCATCGAGGAAGCCGACGACTCGTTCCTGACGTCGGCGCCGCTGCGCCACGCCCGCTCCGTGGACATCCCGTTCCCGGCCGAGGACACCTGGGCGGTCCTCACCGGCGACGGCGCCTCCAGTTGGACCCGCGGCATGAAGAAGCTCGTGTGGACCTCCCCCCGGCCGTTCGGCGTCGGCACCACCCGGGAGATCCACATGAGCGGCGACTTCGTGCTGCGCGAGCGCTTCTACCGCTGGGACGAGGGCCACCGCAAGACCTTCACCGGCACCGCCGCCACCCGCTCGTTCTTCCTGCGGCTGGTCGAGGACTACGTGGTCGAGCCGACCGCGCACGGCTCCCGGCTGCGCTGGCGGTGGGCCGCCGAGCTGCGCCGCCCCTGGACGTATCTGGCCCGCCCGCTGGACGCGCTGGCGTTCGCGCCCACCGGCCGCTCGCACATCGACGGGCTGCCCCGCTACATGGCGCGCCAGGCCCGCCTCGGCGGCGCCCGGACGAAGGGACAGTGACATGTGCGGCATCGCCGGCTGGATCTCCTTCCAGCGCGACCTGACCCGCGAGGCCACCGTCCTGCGGGCGATGAACGACACCATGGCCTGCCGCGGGCCGGACGCCGAGGGCACCTGGCTCGCCGAGCACGCCGCGCTCGGGCACCGCAGACTGGCCGTCATCGACATCGCCGGCGGCGTCCAGCCCATGGTCGCCGACACCCCCGACGGGCAGGTGGCGATGACCTACAGCGGCGAGGCGTACAACTTCGCCGAGCTGCGGGAGGAGCTGCGGCGGCGCGGCCACGCCTTCCGCACCGCGAGCGACACCGAGGTCGTGCTGCGCGGCTACCTCGAGTGGGGCCCCGGCGTCGCCGACCGGCTCAACGGCATGTACGCGCTCGGCATCTGGGACGGCAGGACCGAGCAGCTCGTGCTGGTCCGCGACCGGCTCGGCATCAAGCCCCTGTACTACCACCCCACCAAGGACGGCGTGGTGTTCGGGTCGGAGGCCAAGGCGCTGCTGGCCCACCCGCTGGTCGAGCCCGTCGTCGACACCGACGGCTTCCGCGAGCTGTTCGGCTTCGTCAAGACGCCCGGCCGGGCCGTGTGGGCCGGGATGCGCGAGGTGCGGCCCGGCACGGTCGTCACCGTGGACCGCTCCGGCACCCGCGAGCACGTCTACTGGCAACTGGAGCCCGCCGAGCACCCCGACGACACGCCCGCCACGGTGCGGCGGATCAGGGAGCTGCTGGAGGACACCGTGGCCCGGCAGCTCGTCTCCGACGTCCCGCTGTGCGTGCTGCTCTCCGGGGGCCTGGACTCCAGCGCCCTGACCGCGCTGGCCGCCCGGCTCACCGCGGAGCGCGGCGGACGCGCCCGCAGCTTCACCGTCGACTTCGAGCAGCGCGGCGAGTTCGCCCCCGACGAGCTGCGCGGCAGCCGGGACTCGCCGTACGCCCGCGAGGTCGTCGACCACGTCGGCACCGAGCACCGCGACATCCGCCTGGACCACCTCCAGTTGGCCGACCCCGCGGTGCGCACGGCCACCGTCACCGCCCGCGACCTGCCCTTCGGCTTCGGCGAGGCCGACAACTCGCTGTACCTGCTGTTCCGGGCGATCCGCGAGCACTCCACGGTCGCCCTGTCCGGGGAGTCCGCCGACGAGGTGTTCGGCGGCTACCCGTGGTTCCACCTGCCCGCGGTGCAGCAGGTGCCCATGTTCCCGTGGGTCACCGCGTCCCGGCTCGACCCGTCCGGCCACCCCACCAAGCTCATCCACCCCGACCTGCTCCTCACCGACCTGGACATACCCGGGTACTGGGCCCAGCGGTACGCCGACGCCGTCGCCGCCGTCCCCCGCCTGGAGGGCGAGGACCCGGCCGAGCGGCGGATGCGGGAGTTCTGCCACGTCCACCTGACCAGCCTGCTCGGGATGCTGCTGGACCGTAAGGACCGGATGAGCATGGCCGTCGGTCTCGAGGTGCGAGTGCCGTTCTGCGACCACCGGCTCGTCGGCTACGTGTACAACACCCCGTGGGCGATGAAGACCTTCGACGGGCGGGAGAAGAGCCTGCTGCGCGCCGCCGTGCGGGACCTGCTGCCCGCCTCCGTCGCCGAGCGGCCCAAGGCGCTGTACCCCACCACGCAGGACCCGCGCTACGTCACCGCGCTCCAGCACCAGGTCGCCGACCTGCTGTCGGCCGCCCACCCCGCGGTGGAGTACTTCGACCGGGACGCGCTGCGCCGGGCCGCGAGCAACCCCGCGGAGGCGGTCCACCGCGACGAGCGCGAGGCGTTCGAGCGGGTCCTCGACATGGCCACCTGGCTCGACGTGCGACGCCCGGTCATCAAACTGTCCTGAAGGAGCGGCCCCCATGCCCGTCGACAACGACCTGTACAACGCGCCCGGCTCCTGGTGGCGCGACGACCAGCCGTTCGCCACGCTCATGGCCTTCACCCCGGCCAGGTTCGCCTACTTCCACGAGGTGCTCACCGAGCGGCTGCACGTGGACCTCAAGGGGCTGCGGGTGCTGGACATCGGCTGCGGCGGCGGCCTGCTCGCCGAGGAGTTCGGCCGCGCCGGCTGCCGGGTCACCGGCGTCGACCCCTCCGGTCCCTCCCTGGCCGCCGCGGCCGAGCACGCCGCCGCGTCCGGGCTGGACATCGACTACCGGCAGGCCGTCGCCGAGGAGCTGCCCTTCCCCGACCAGAGCTTCGACCTGGTCTACTGCTGCGACACGCTGGAGCACGTCACCGACACCGACCGGGCCGTCGCCGAGGCGGTCCGGGTGCTGCGGCCCGGCGGCTACTACCTCTACGACACCATCAACCGCACCTTCCGCTCCTGGGTCGGCATGATCAAGATGGCGCAGGACTGGAAGTCCGTGAGCTGGGCCCCCCGCGACCTGCACGAGTGGCGCAAGTTCATCAAGCCCAAGGAGCTGTGGGCCCTGTTCGGCAAGCACGGCCTGGAGAACCTGGACCTGGTGGGCTTCGGGCCCCGCAGGAACCCCCGCGAGGTGCTCGGCCTGGCGCGCAGCCGGGCCCGCGGGCAGATCAGCTACGGGGAACTCGGCCGGCAGATGCGCCTGGGCACCACCAAGGACACCTCCGCCATCTACGCCGGGTACGCCCGGAAGCCCGAAGGAGGCACGCATGGCCGGCGGTAGCCGCGCGGCCGGCACCCCCCGGGTCAGGGTGCCGGTGCTCATCGTGGGCGGCGGCCCCTCCGGCCTCGCCGCTTCCCTGGCCCTGTCCCGCTACGGGGTGCGCCACCTGCTGGTCAACCGGCACCAGGGCACCGCCCACACCCCGCGCGCCCACCTGCTCAACCAGCGCACCGGGGAGATCCTGCGCGACCTCGGCGTCGCCGACCGGGTGCTGGCCCGCGCCACGCCCGGCCACGTCCTGGCCAACCAGGTGTTCATGACCACCTTCGCCGGGCCCGAGGTGGCCCGGATCAGCGCCTACGGCAACGGCCCCGACCGGGTGGGGGAGTACCGCGCCGCCAGCCCCAGCCCCCTGTGCAACCTGCCGCAGAACCTGCTGGAGCCGCTGCTGGCCGAGGCGGTGGCCGAGGCGTGCGCCAGCGAGCTGCGGTTCGGGCAGGAGCTGCTGACCTACCAGCAGGACGACGACGGCGTCACCGCGCTGGTCGCCGACCGGCGCACCGGCCGCGAGTACACCGTGCGCAGCGACTACCTGATCGGCGCCGACGGAGCGCGCAGCCGGGTGCTGGAGCTGGCCGGCCTCGCCGTCGAGGGCGCCACCGGCCTCGCCAGGGCCGTCACCACCTGGTTCGAGGCCGACCTGACCCGCTACGCCGCCCACCGCCCCGGGCTGCTGTACATGGGCGCCGTCCCCGGCAACGGGCCCGCGGACGGCCGGGTGTTCGTGATGCTGAAGCCCTGGACCGAGTGGATGTACCTCACCTTCCCCGGGCCCTCCGCCGCGTTCGACCCCGGCGACACCGAGGCGATGCGGGCGAGCATCCGCGAGAGCGTCGGCGACCCCACCGTGGAGGTCGCCATCAGGAACATCTCCCCGTGGGAGGTCAACAGCGCGGTGGCCACGCGCTACTCGCACGGTCGGGTGTTCTGCGTCGGCGACGCCGTCCACCAGAACCCGCCCACCAACGGCCTCGGTCTCAACACCGGCGTCGCCGACTCGTTCAACCTCTGCTGGAAGCTGGCCCTGGTCCTGGCCGGCCGGGCCGGGCCAGGACTGCTGGAGACCTACGACGCCGAGCGCCGCCCCGTCGGGCAGCAGGCCGTGGACCGCGCGGTGCGCAGCATGTTCGACCTGCTCGCCGTCCCGCAGGCGCTCGGCTTCGCCGACGGGCAGAGCGCCGCCGAGCAGTGGCACCTGCTGGACACCCTGCACGACCCCACACCCGAGGCGGGCAAGCGGCGCGCGGCCCTCGACGCCGCCATGCAGGCCATCAACGGCCAGGCCAACGCCCACGGCGTGGAGATCGGCTACCGCTACCGGCAGGGCGCGGTCGTCCCCGACGGCACCCCCGAGCCCGCCCCCGACCGCGACCCCGAGCTGTACCACCGGCCCACCACCTGGCCGGGCGCCCGGCTGCCGCACGCCTGGCTGGAGGACGGGCGGCACCGCTGCTCCACCCTGGACGTCACCGGGCGCGGCCGGTTCGTGCTGCTCACCGGGCCCGGCGGCGAGGCGTGGCAGGACGCCGCCGCGGAGGCGGCCGGGCTCACCGGGACCGCGGTGGCGGTGCGCGCCGTCGGCACCGCGGAGGGCCTGCGCGACCCGTACGGCACCTGGGCGGCGGTGCGGGAGGTGGACGCCGACGGCTGCGTGCTGGTCCGCCCCGACGGCCATGTCGCCTGGCGCTCCGCCACCGCCCGCGGCGCCGCCGACCTGCCGGACGTCATGGCCGCCCTGCTGGCCCGCACCGCGCCGGCGGCCGGGCCCCGGGCGGACGACGGGCCGTCGCGCTCCGGCGGCTGACGGCGCACCACATACGGCGGCCCCCGCGATCCAGTGCCCGCGGGGGCCGCTCCGGTGACTACGCGCGATGCCTTGACGACCACTTCACCGGTACCTAGAGTCCCATCGGCAGGACGATCGGCAAAGCCGGCGAAACTTTCGGCTCTCTCCCATGCCCGCCGGTCCCCTGCCCGCCCGGCAGCTTCCACGCACCCGGCGCGCCGCGACACCGCGCCGCGACACGGCGCCGCAACTCCGCGGCGCCACCACCCGGCTGCCCTTCCGGCCGGACGGCCGCAACGGTCACCGCACGCACCGCGAGCAGGAGACCGCGGACCGCGCGCCCGCGCCCCGGCGGCCCGGCCACCCGCACCGACCAGCCACAAGGAGAGAGCATGTTCCGCCACCGCTCCGCCCCCCGCCGCCGTCTGAGAGGACCCCTCGCCGGGCTCCTCGCGGCCGGGGTGGCGATGACCATGGCCGCCGGCACCGCCGCGGCGCTCGAGGACCCCGCCCAGGCCGCGACCACGCTCGGGCAGGCAGCCGCGGCCAAGGGCCGCTACTTCGGCTCCGCCACCGACAACCCCGAGCTCTCCGACGCCGCCTACACCCAGATCCTGGGCAGCGAGTTCAACCAGATCACCCCGGGCAACACCATGAAGTGGCAGTTCACCGAGCCCGCGCGGGGACGGTTCGACTACACCGGGGCCGACCAGGTGGTGGACTTCGCCAAGGCGCACAACCAGACCGTGCGCGGCCACACCCTGGTGTGGCACAGCCAGCTCCCCGACTGGGTGAGCAGCGTCCCCGCCGGCGAACTGCTCGGCGTGATGCGCGACCACGTCACCCACGAGGTCAACCACTTCAAGGGCGAACTGATCCACTGGGACGTGGTCAACGAGGCGTTCAACGAGGACGGCACCCGCCGCCCCAGCGTCTTCCAGCAGAAGATCGGCGACAGCTACATCGCCGAGGCGTTCAAGGCCGCCCGCGCCGCCGACCCGGACGTCAAGCTGTACTACAACGACTACAACATCGAGCACCTGGGCCCGAAGAGCGACGCCGTCTACAACCTGGTCAAGCAGTTCAAGGCGCAGGGCGTCCCGATCGACGGCGTGGGCATGCAGGCCCACCTGATCAGCGGCCAGGTCCCGACCAGCATCCAGCAGAACATCCAGCGCTTCGCCGACCTCGGCGTGGACGTCGCCCTCACCGAGCTCGACATCCGCATGAACCTGCCGCGCACCGCCGCCAAGGACGCCCAGCAGGCCCAGGAGTACGGCGCCGTGGTGCGGGCCTGCCTCGCCGTCAGCCGCTGCGTCGGCATCACCGTGTGGGACTACACGGACAAGTACTCCTGGATCCCGTCCGTCTTCCCCGGCGAGGGCGCGGCCCTGCCGTACGACGAGAACCTCGCCAAGAAGCCCGCCTACCACGCCATCGCCGAGGCGCTCGGCGTCGACGGGCCGCCGCCGACGGGCGGCTGCACCGCGACCTGGCGCGTCGCCAACCAGTGGAACGGCGGGTTCGTCGCCGAGATCGCCGTCCGGAACACCGGCACGGGCCCCATCGGCGGCTGGACCGTGAAGTGGACCCTGGCGAACGGCCAGACCGTCACCAACGCGTGGAACGGCACGCTGTCCGTGACCGGCTCCGCCGCCACCCTCCGCAACGCCTCCTACAACGGCACGCTGAGCGCCGGCGCCGCCACCACCGCGGGCCTCCAGGGCACCGGCCCCGCCACCGTGCCCACCGACGTGACCTGCACCGCCGCCTGACCCCGGGACGGGCCGCACCGGTCCGCACCGACCCGCCCGGCCCCGCGCACCCCCGTGCCGCGGGGCCGGGCCCCGCCCCGGGCGCCGCTCACCTCTCCCCGGCTGCGCTCACCTCTCCCCGGCTGCGCCGAGCGTGGCGTACTCCACCGTGCGGTCGCACCAGCGCTCCAGCAGCGTCCTGTCGTGCCCGACCGCGAGCAGCCCCGCCCCGCTCTCGCCGCGGTACGCCTCCACCACCGCGACCAGCGCGGCCGTGGTGGAGGCGTCCAGCATCGCGGTCATCTCGTCGCACACCAGCACCCGCGGCCGCAGCACCAGGGCCCGCGCCAGGCAGGCCCGCTGCAACTGGCCGTCGCTGACCTCGTGCGGGCGGCGGGGGAGCAGGTCCGCGCCGAGGCCCACCGCGGCGGCCAGCTCCGCCACCCGCCCGGCCACCTCCGCCCCGCGGTGCCCAGTGGCGCGCAGCGGCTCGGCCACCAGGTCGGCGAGGCTGAGCCGGGGGTCGGCGGCGAGCCGCGGCTGCTGGAACACCACGCCGACCGCGGTGCGCTGGGCCCGCGGCGCCCGGTGCCGCCAGCCGCGCGCCGGCTCCCCGTGCAGCAGCACCGTCCCCGCGTACGGGCGGTGCAGCAGCGCCGCCACCCGGGCCAGGGTGGACTTGCCGCAGCCGCTCGGCCCGAGCAGCCCGACGGCCTCGCCCGCCGCGACGCTCAGCGACACCTCGCGCGCCACGGGGCGCCGCGGGTCGTACCCGGCGGTCACCCGGCGCAGCTCCAGCGCCGCCGCCTCGCCGCTCACCGCGCCCCACCTCCCGCGATGCCCGCGCCGGCTTCGGCCGCGCCCGCGGGACGGTGGCAGGCCACGCCGTCCGCGAGTTCCGGCACGGCGGCGCACACGGCGCCGGCCCGCGGGCAGCGCGGCGCGAACGCGCAGCCGTCCGGGAGGTCGCCCAGGTCCGGCGGCATGCCCGGGATCGGGCTGAACGCCCGGTCCGGCAAAGCGTCCAGCAGGCCCCGGGCGTACGGGTGGCGGGGCCCGGGCGCGCCGAAGAACTCCGCCGCCCCGGCCACCTCGACGATCCGGCCCGCGTACATCACCGCGACCCGGTCGGCGACGCGCTCGGCCGCCGCCAGGTCGTGCGTGATGATCAGCAGCCCGCGCCCGCCGTCCACATGCCGCCGCAGCTCGTCGGTGGTCCGCTCCACCAGGTCCCGGTCCAGCCCCGTGGTGGGCTCGTCCGCGATGAGCAGCGGCGCGTCCCCGACCAGCGCCAGCGCGGTCGCGGCGCGCTGCGCGAGTCCGCCGGAGAGCTGGTGCGGGAAGCGGTCGAGGTGGTCGGCGGGGAACGCCCCGCGCTCCGCCGCCGCCGGGACGGCGCGGCGGGCGTCCCGGCGCGGCACCCCGGTCAGCTCCCGCACCGCCTCCGCCAGATGGGCGCGGACGGTGCGCACCGGGGTCAGGTGTGCGGCGGGGCTCTGCGGCACCAGGCCGACGCGCCGCCCGCGCACCGTGCGGGCCAGGGCGCGCTCGCCCGCGGTGAGCAGGTCCAGGCCGTCGCCGAGCACGGCGGAGCCGCGGGCCCGCGCGTTGCCCGGCAGCAGGCCGAGCAGCGCGGAGGCGAGCACGGACTTGCCGCAGCCGCTCTCGCCGACCAGCGCCAGGCACTCCCCGGCGGCCAGGTCGAACGAGACGTCGGTGACGGCGGCGACGTGCCGCCCGCCGCGCAGCAGGAACCGCACGGACAGGCCGCGCACCGACAGCAGCGGCCCCGCGGGGGCCTCGGCGCTCACGGCGGCGCTCACAGCATCAGCTCCGATCGGCGGCGCGGGGACAGGTGCTCCCGCCACACGCCGGCGAGCCCGGCGACGGCGAGGGTGGGGACGATGATGAACAGGCCGGGGAACAGCGTCGGCCACCACTCGCCGACGAGCAGCGTGCCGCGCGCGTCCTGGATCATGTTGCCGAGGCTGGCGCGGTGCGTGGGCAGTCCGAGCCCGAGGAAGGACAGCGCCGACTCGTGCCAGATGGCGTGCGGCACCATCAGCACGGCGGCGATCCCGGCCTGCGGCAGCACCGCGGGCAGCAGGTGCCGCACCACCACCCGGGTGCGGGAGGCGCCGCCGGAGACCGCCGCGTCGATGTACGGGCGCGAGCGCAGCGACAGCACCTCGGCGCGCACGATCCGCGCGGTGGACAGCCAGTGCGTCAGCCCCACGGACACCACCACCGGCCACACGCCCGGCCGGAACATCGCCACGATGAAGATGCCCAGCAGCAGGTGCGGCACGGAGGAGAACACGTCCACCACCCGCATCACCAGGTAGTCGGTCCGGCCGCCCGCGGCGCCCGCGGCGGCGCCCACGGCGGTGCCGACCACCGTGGCGACCAGCGCGGCCACCACCCCGACGAACAGCGACACCCGCAGCCCGTGCACACAGCGCAGCAGGACGTCGCGGCCCACGTCGTCGGTGCCGAACGGGTGCTCCCACGACGGCGGGCGCAGCTTCGCCCCCATGTCCACCGCCTGCTCGTCCAGCGGGTGCAGCACCGGCACCAGCAGCACCGCCAGCACCACCGCCGCCATAATCCCGGCGGACGCGTACACGCGCACCGCCCTTGCGGTGCCGCCCCCGGCGCCGCGGCCGCCCGCGATCCAGCCCTGCTCCGTCACATCTCCTCCAGGTCCACCCGCGGGTCGGCGAGCCCGTACAGCAGGTCGGCGAGCAGGTTCCCGGCGAGCACCGCCAGCGTGGCCAGCGCCGTCAGCGCCGCGAGCAGCGGGAAGTCGGCGGAGGTGGCCGCCTCCACGGTGGCCGAGGCGATGCCGGGCCAACTGAACACCGTCTCGATCAGCAGCGCCCCGGTGATCAGCTCCGGCACCCGCGACCCGATCAGGGTCAGCACCGGCAGCAGCCCGCTGGGCAGCGCGTGCCGCAGCAGCACGGTGCGCTCGCGCAGCCCCCGCGCCCGCGCGCCGCGCACCGGGTCCTCCTCCAGCGCGTCCACCACGCCCTGCCGCACGTACAGCACGAACCACGGCGCCTGGGACAGCGCCAGCACCCCGGCGGGCAGCACCAGATGGCTCAGCAGCGCGCCCGCGGTGACCACGTCGCTGCCGGTGTCGGTCAGCCCGCCCGCCGGCAGCACGTCGAGCCGCAGCGCGAACAGCCAGATCACCAGCAGCCCGGTCCAGAACGGCGGGGCGGCCTGGAGCAGGTAGGCCAGGGAGGTGACGGCCCGGTCCAGCATCCCGCCGCGCCGCCACGCCGCCGCCACCCCGAGCACGGTGCCCCCCGCCACCGCGAGCGCGAAGCCCGTCGCGCACAGCAGCGCCGACCAGCCCAGCCGCTCGCCGATCACCTGCGCGACGGGCTGGCGCAGGGCCGCCGAGTCGCCCAGGTCCCCGGTGAGCGCCCGGGTGACCCAGTCCCACCACTGCCGGGTGAACGGCCGGTCGGCGCCGAGGTTGCGCCGCAGTTGGTCCAGGGTCTCCTGGGAGGCGCTGAGCCCCGCGTCGCCCGCGTAGCCCTGCACCGGGTCGAACGGGGAGGCCGCGGCGACCGCGAACACCCCGAACGTGACCACCGCCAGCACCGGCACGCACGCCAGCAGGCGCCGCCCGGCCAGCCGGGCCGCCGGGACCCACAGGCCCCGGCGGCCCGCCGCCGCCTGCTTCATCCCTCGCGCCGCCAGTCCTCGATGTTCCACCAGGGGCCCGAGCCGAACCCGTGGTCGTGCGGCTCGACCTGGGTGGTCAGGTCCCGCCAGCCGCGCTCCACGACGTACACGTGGTCGATGTGGGTGAGGAAGGTGTACCCGGGGTCGTCGCGCAGCTCCCGCTGGACGGCCCGGTACGCCTCCAGGCGCACCGCCTTGTCGCCGCTGCGCCGCCCCTTCTCCAGTTGCTCGTCCACCCGCGGGTTGCGGTAGCGGCCCATGTTGTTCCAGCCGTTGCCGATCTGCCCGGAGTGCAGCGTCGGGTACAGGTCGAAGTCCGGGTCGGCGGGGGAGCCGTTGCCCATCAGCACCGCGTCGCGGTCGAGCCGGGCCCGCACCACCTCGCGGGTGCCGGCCTGCACGGTCACCGCGATGCCGGCCTTCTTCGCGTCGGAGGCGTACGCCAGCGCGTGGTCCTGGCGCAGCTTGTCCCCGGCGAAGTACCACAGGGTGAAGGCGGCCCGCCGCCCGTCCTTGCTCCGGACGCCGCCCTTGCCGGGCTTCCAGCCGGCCGCGTCCAGGATCCGCCGGGCCTCGTCCACATCGTGCCGCCGCTCGGTGCCGCGGGCGAACCACGGACTGTCGGCGGGCAGCGGGCCGTGCGCGGCCCTGCCCGCGCCGTCGAGCACCGAACGCACGATGGCGTCGCGGTCCACGGCCGTGTCCAGGGCGCGGCGCACCGCCCGGTCGCCGGTGACCGGGTTGCCGGACGGCAGGGTGACGGCGCGGTAGTCGGCCGACTTGGCGCGCAGCACCCGCCTGCCGCCGTCCTTCTCGAACGCGGCGGCCAGGTTGGGCGGCAGCACGGCCGCGTCCAGGTCGCCGGAGCGCAGCCGGGTGGCGCGCACGTTGTCGTCCTCGATGACCGCCATCACCAGCCGCTTCACCTCCGGCTCGCCACCCCACCAGCGCGGGTTGGCGGTGAAGGTGAGCTTCTCGCCCTTGCGCCAGGAGTCGAGCCGGTAGGGCCCGGTGCCCACCGGCTCGGTGTTGTACGAGCCGGTGTTGACGTCCTGGCCGCCCGCGGCCGCGGCGGAGGCGATGGGCAGCACGGTGCGCTCGGCGAACGCCGCGTAGGGGTACTTGAGCCGGAACACCACCGTGTGGTCGCCCTGGGCGCGCACGTCGGCGAGCGCGGCGAGCTCGTCCTTGGACGGGTTGTTGGTCTTCTCGTCCGTGACCGTCCGGTAGGTGAACACCACGTCCCGCGCCGTGAACGGCTTGCCGTCGCTGAACGTCACGCCCTTGCGCAGGGTGTAGGTGTACGTCCTGCCGCCGTCGCTCACCTCGGGCAGCGCGGTGGCCAGCGCGGGCTTGAGGTTCATGTCCGCGTCATGGGTGAGCAGGCCGTCGAAGATCTTGGAGTTGCCGTCCTTGCCGTAGCCGAGCAGCGGGCTCAGGGTCTCCGGCTCGTAGGCGACGCCGATGGTGACGGTGCCGCCGCCCCCCTTGCCTCCCGAGTCCCCGTCCCCGTCGCCGCCGGGGGCGGAACACGCCGTCAACGCGGCCAGCAGGACCGCGGCCGTCGCGGTGGCGGCCGTGCGTACCGTCCGGGCAGTCATCCGTTCCCCACCCTTATTGATGATCATGTGTGATTGCGAACGATTCGCAATTAAAGCATGATCGCCGGGCGGCCCGCCGAACAGGTGGCCGAACCGGGAGGCCGGGCGGTCGAACGGGCGGCCGAAGAGACGGCCGGTCGGACGGCGTCCCGGCCTGGCAGACTGCGCCCATGATCTCGGAGACCATCGACGCCTCGGCCGCCGGCACCTGGCGGCTCGGCGACCTCACCGTCAACCGCCTCGGCTTCGGCGCCATGCGCCTGACCGGCAGCGCCGTCTTCGGCCGCGGCGAGCCGAGCGACCGCGACCGGGCGGTCGCCGTGCTGCGCCGCGCGGTCGAGCTCGGCGTGAACCACATCGACACCGCCGCGTTCTACTTCTCGCCGCTGCGCTCCGCCAACGAGCTGATCAACCGGGCGCTGTCGCCGTACCCGGAAGGGCTGGTCATCGCCACCAAGGTCTGGGCCGGGCGGGACCCCTCGGGCGAGTGGTGGTGGGCCACCCCCGGGCAGTTGCGCGGCCAGGTGGAGGAGAACCTGCGCCAGTTGGGCCGCGACCACCTGGACGTGGTCAACCTGCGCCTCCCCCCGAGCGCCCGGGACGGCTCGATCGCCGAGCACTTCGGCGCCCTGGCCGAGCTGCGCGAGGCCGGACTCGTCCGGCACCTGGGCATCTCCAACGCCACCGCCGCCCACCTGGCCGAGGCCCGGGCCATCGCCCCCGTGGTGTGCGTGCAGAACGCCTACGGCACCGGCGCCCCGGCCGAGGAGCAGGCGCTGCTGCGGACCTGCGGCGAGCAGGGCATCGCGTATGTGCCGTTCTTCGCGATCGCCGGCGCGGGACGCGAGGCGGGCGCGGGCGGCGACAGCGAGCAGGTCCTCGCCGTCGCCCGCGCCTGCGGCGTGTCGCCCGCCCAGGTCAAGCTGGCCTGGACCCTCCACCAGGGCCCGCACGTCCTGGCCATCCCCGGCACCGGCGACCCCGCCCACCTGGAGGAGAACGTGGCCGCGGCCGGACTGCGGCTCACCGGGGACGAACTCGGCCTGCTCGGAAGCTGACGGCCCCGCCCCGCCACGACCGGCGGCCCGCCGGCGCACCGGCCCGCCGCCGGGCCGCCGGCGCACTGCCCCGCCGCCGGGCCGCCGGCTCACTGCTCGGTCTTGGCCGCCATCTGCTGCCGCAGGTCCGCCAGGATCTGCGCCGCCTCCTCCAGGCCCGCGGCGCGGCAGCGGGTCTCCGCCGCGGCGAGCCTGGCCGCCGCCGCCCGCGGGGAGTCCAGGCCGTTGCCCTCGATTAGCGCGGCCACCCGCGCCGCCTCGGCGCGGGGCGCCTCGCCGTGCGGGCCGCCGCCCTCGTAGGCGGTGGCGGCCCGCTCCATCTCGGTGAGCGCGTCCGCGAACCGCCCGGCGTCGGCGAGGGCCCGGGCCCGCTGGTAGTGGACGGCCCCGGCCTCGTACCAGTGCGCGAAGTCCTTCTCGTCCCCGGGCACGCCGGCGCGCAGCTCGTCCGCCTCGGCGAGGTGGCCCAGGGCCGTCTCCAGCCCTTCGGCGCCCTCGTGGGCCATGGTCAGACGGGCGAACTCGCGCGTCATCTCCAGCACCGCGCCCGGCCTCGGCGCCTTGCGGTGCGAGGCCAGGGCCCGCTCGTAGGCGGCGCGGGCGGCGTCCCAGCGGTCGGCCAGGGCCAGCGCCACCGCGGTCTCGGCGGCGACCATGGTGTGGATGCCCTGGTCCTCCCAGGCGGCGACGGTGTCGGCCAGGCGCAGGAACTCCTCGGCGCAGGCCCGGTGCTCCTCCAGGTCCCGCAGCCCGCGGGCCAGGTTGAGCCGGATCTGGGCGGCGAGCCGCTCGTCCAGACCGGCCTGGGCGTCGTCCAGGACGAGGGACTCCAGGATCGCCACGGCCTCGGCCGGCTGCCCGTTGCGGGCGAGGACGTCGGCGAGCTCCAGCCTGGCCTCGGCGGCCCCGCCCGCGTCGCCCTCCCGGTCCATCCGCGCCGCCGCGTCGGACAGGTACCGGGTGGCGCCGGACACGTCGCCGATGTGCGAGCAGGCGTGGCCAAGCAGCACATGCGTACGCGTCGCCGGGAACGAGGCGTCCCCGTACCTGGCGGCCCCGCCCAGCGCCTCCCGCAGCAGCGCCACCGCCTCCTCCGCCCGCCCGAGCTGGAGCAGGATCTGGGCCAGCATCGCCTGCGGCCGCGCCGCCCGCCACGGCTGCCCGGACGACTCCAGCAGCTCCAGCGCGGCGCGCACCTCGGCGGCGGCCTCCTCGAACCGGCCGGCGCGGGCCAGGGAGTCCGCCGTGAACTGGCGCGAGACGGCCGCCTGGTGCGGCACGCCGAGCCGCACCGCCTCGGACAGCAGCGTCCGGTTCAGCGACTCGAACCTCTCCCGGGCCCCGGCGGGGACCTCCCGCGGCCGCGCCGTCGCCTCGCGGTGGGCGGCGAACACCCGGCACTGGAGCACCGTCAGGTACTTGGCGACGCCGACGGGGATGCCCGCGTCGCCCTCGCCGTCGCCGTCGCCCGCGCCGGACGCCGTCGGCTCCTCGGCCTCACGCAGCGCCTCGGCCTCGCGCAGTGCCGCGTCCAGGGCGGCCCACACCTCCTCCGCCGCGGCGGCCGGCTCCTCGTCCTCCCGCGGGGACAGCCACGACGCGGCGCGGGCCCGGGCCGCCACCGCGTGCCAGGGCAGGCCGGCGCGGCCGAACAGCTCGGCCGCCTCGGCCATCGCGGCCCGGCCCTCCGCCTCGCGGTCCTCGTCGTACGCGGTGAACCCGCGCTGCTCGGCGAGTTCGGCCCGCAGTCGCTCCGGCGGGCCGAGGTCCGGGTCGTGCGCGTACCCCTCGGCGGTGGCGCGCTCGGCGATCCGCTCCCACAGCGGGGTGTCGCCGGGATGGCCCTCGGCCGCCATCCGCCGGGCGCGGGCCACCAGGGCGGCGAAGTCGTCGGGGATCTCCGGGGCGGCGGGCGCCGCGACCGGCACGGCCGCGCCGGGGAGGGCGGCCGAGGCCCGCAGTCCCAGCGGCAGGGGCTCGGCGAGCAGCGGCTGCCGCGACAGGCGCAGCCGCCGCCGGTCGCCGACCGCCGGGGTGCCGTTGCGGGCGTCGAACGCCGCCGCCAGGGCGTCCGCCTCACCGTCCACCTGGGCCAGCAGGGACCGCGCCGTCCAGGTGCGGCCGGGCGGGCCGGGCACGGCCGCCTCGGCGTGCCCGGTCTCCACCAGGCGGTTCAGCAGCACCTGGGTGCCGGTGAGGAAGCCGAGACGGGACAGCGGGGAGCCGGCGGCCTCGAACAGCGTGCGGTTCTCCGCCAGGATCTCCAGCCCCCGGCCCTCGTTCCTGGACAGCGCGCAGAACTCCAGGTGCAGCCCGACCTCCTGGGCGTGCCCGGTCTTGCCGCGGGCGAAGCGGTAGCCGGCCAGGTGGTGGGAGCGGGCCTCGTCGGCGCGGCCCAGCCGCAGCAGCGGCAGCAGCGCGCGGGCCTGGCTGAGGTAGGGCTCCTCCGAACACGTCAGGTCTCCGGTCAGCACGTGCCGCCAGATCCGCAGCGCCCCCTCGTCGTCGCCGTGCGCCACGTGGTGCGCGGCCTGCTGCCGGACCTCGCACGCCTCGCAGTCGCTCATCCGGTCCCGGGGCCTGGTCACCCACAGGTCGTAGGCGGTCTCGGCGCCGACGCCGGTGTGCGCGGCGAGGTGGTGCCGCATCGCGGCCACCGACCGCAGGCCGTGCCCGGCCTCGCGGTAGCGGTCCCGCATCTGCCCGATCCACCCCTCGATGGCGCCCAGCGGCACCTCGGGCACCCGGATCAGCGAGGTCGCCACCCACTTGAAGCGCCAGAAGACCTGGTGGCCCTCCCACTCGCTGAACGCCTGCGGCGAGCTGTCCCACAGCTTCAGCACCCGGGCGAAGGCCACCGGCGCCTTGCGGTCCTCGCCCGTGAACTCGTAGGCGGACATCAGCTCGAGCAGCGCCGTCACCAGGGCGTCGGGCTCCTCGAACTGCTCAGCCGCCTCGACCAGCTCCTCCGCGGTGACGGTGCGGTGCAGCCCGTGGGGGCGCTCGTTGTTCTCGCGCAGCGCCTCGAACACGGCCTCCGGGGTGTCCAGCACTTACGCCTCCTTCCGGGGCCCGGGCGTGTCCTGGGCGTGCATCGCGTGGGTGAGCAGGCCGATGAAGGCCCGGTTGAGCAGCGCGCTCTCGCTCGCCCGCAGCGGGCGCCTGGTCAGCAGCAGCGCCTGCCCGTACAGGGCCTCGGCGGCGGTGGCGGCCAGCCCCGGCTCGGTGATCGTGGCGGCCCGGCGCACCAGCGGGTTGAGGTGGTTGAGGACGAGCTGCGCCCGGGGCGCCTCGGCCCGCAGCGAGCCGAGGATGTCCGCCCACAGCCCGTCGCTCTGCTCGGCCAGGCCCGCCCGGGTCCGCTCGTGGCGGGCGTCCCGGTTGTCCAGCAGCAGCGCGGGCGCGGTGACGGGCTGGAAGCTGCGCAGCACCACGTCGCAGTCGTGCTCGCCGACGACCTCGCGGGCCACGGCGAGGAACGCGGCGGCGGCCATCTCCGCGGCCGGGTCCACGGAGTCCAGGTGCGCGGTCACCGTGGCCGGGTCCAGGTCGGTGACCGTCGTGCCGGGCCGGATCTCCGGCAGCCGCAGCACCAGGTCCCGGTCGTAGACGTAGCCGCCGTTGACCACGCCCAGGCCCGCCGCCCCGGCGATCGGCGCGACCTGCCGGAACTCCTCGACGCTGCGGGTCACCAGGACCGTGGCGTGCTTGCGGGTGAACTCCTCCAGCGTCACGTTGCCGTCCGTGGTCTCGAACGGCAGCCACGGCAGCAGCATCCGCAGCAACTCGTCGTCGTACCTGGCCAGCGCCTTGACGGCGAGGTGGTGCACGTCGATGAAGCGGTGCAGCAGCCCCGGGTCGCTGGCGGCGACGCCGGTGAGCCAGTCGCGGATGCGGGCGCCGAGGGCGTCGCGGATCGCGGCCAGCGTCTCGTCCTCGTACAGCGCCTCGCGGGAGGCGGTGGGCCGCAGGCTGGTGGCGTCCACGACGCAGCGCACGAAGAAGGCCCACTCCGGCAGCAGCTCCGTGGCCTGGTCGGACAGCAGCATGCCCTTGAGGTGGACGCGGTGCCCGGCGCGCTGGGCCGGGTTGACGGCCGTGGGCAGCACGTACGCGACCCCGCGCAGGCCCGCGACCGGCAGGTCCAGGTCGATGGTGTCCAGCGGGGTGAAGCCGAACGTGGCGCGGCAGTACTCGGCCAGCGCGTCCCTGCGGGCGAGCGGCGAGGCGTGGCGGCGCTCCCACGGCGGGACCTCGTTGACGCGGACGGCGGTGCCCCGCGGGTCCACCACGGTGACCTCGTGGCGCAGCAGGCTGCCGTAGTGCCGCGCCAGCGCGGTCACCTGGTCGGGGCGGGTCCACTGGGTGTCGTCGGCGCGCGGTGTCAGCCGGACGGTGGTGCCGGGCTCCGGCTTGGCGTCCGCGGGCAGGGTGCGGATGGTGTACCGGCCGTCGGACCGGCCGCGCCACTCCACGACGGGCGCGCCGGGGGCGGCGGCGGACCTGCTGACGACGGTGATCTCGTCGGCGACGACGAAGCAGGCCAGCAGCCCGATGCCGAACTGGCCGATGAAGTCGCCGCGCGCCGCGTCGAGCCCCGCTCCGTCGAGGCCGCCGTCCGGGGAGCGCTTGGAGCTGCGGCCGATGGTGGCGAGGAAGGTGTGCACATCGGCCTCGGTGAGCCCGATGCCGGTGTCGGTGACGGTCAGCGCGTCGGCGCCGGCGGTCACCGTGATCGCGGCGGGCGCCGCCGGGTCGGCGGCCTGCCGGGCGGTGATCGCGTCGACGGCGTTCTGGAGCAGCTCCCGCAGGTACACGCGGGGGCTGGAGTAGAGGTGGCGGGAGAGCAGATCGACCAGGCCGCGCAGATCGACCTGGAAGGTGTGGGCGGTGTGAGGCTGGGACGACACCTGGCGGGCTTTCTGGGAACGGGGAACGGGTGGACTTCGGCGGACGGCGGGTGTGCGGCGGCGGTCAGCCGCCCCACTTGCGGTAGGCCCGCACCGGGTCGCCGTCCAGGTAGTACCAGGGGAATTCGGTGACGCGCCCCTGGAGGGCCTGGAAGATCCCGGCCGCGGCCTGCTTCTCGCCGGCCAGGGCGAAGGCCATGGCGAAGGCGTTGAACGGGTGCGTCCAGCCGCGGGTGCGGACATGGGCCGGGTGGCGGACGGACCGGTCGGCCGCCTCGTGCAGCTCGGCGATCACCCGGGAGCTGCGCATGTGGGCCATGTCCTCGCCCTCGTCCAGGTCGAGCCAGTGCTCGATGTGGGCGATCGCGACGAGCTCGCCGAGCCCGCTGCCCTCCGGCGCCCGCAGCATCGACTCCCGGGCGAAGGCGTGCATCTCCTCGTGCGAGCCGCTCCACTTGCGGCACACCTGCTGCAAACGCTGCCGGTGCACGCCCGGGTGGCCGGGGCAGCGCCGCACGGCGGCCTCGAAGCGGAGCCGGGCCGGCTCGGGATCGACCTGGAGGCCGCGCCCCGTGATCAGCAGGAAGTACCAGGGCGCCACCCACTCCGGCGCGCGCTCGGCCGCCTCGTACAGGTGCTCCTCGGCGACGCCGAGCCGCTCGAAGAACACCTCGAACTGCTCGCTCGAGACGTCCTCGGCGCGCGCCCCGGTGCGGGCCTCCCACGCCCAGGTGACCCCGCGGGCCCCGGCCACCAGCCGGGCGAGCGCCGACTCCGGCTCGGACTCCACCGCCTTGGCGATCCACTCCTCCACGCCCGCGACGTCGGCGACGTGCCCGACGCACCGCGTCAGGTCCTCGCCGTCGGGCACGGCCGCCAGCTCCTCGCGCACCGCGGTCCAGTCCGCGGCCTCGGCGGCCTCGCGCAGTCGCGCCAACTGCGGATCCCCCTCGTCCGGGTCCAGGACGGGCGCGGGACGACGGCGGAAGAACCCCATGGCGGCCTCTCGTGAGCGATGACGGGACAGGGCCGCGGATGCCGTTGATCACCGCCCCCCGAAGGAGTGAATATCATGCCCGTCCGACAATGCCGCGTCGAGGAGATTCGGCACTGGGGAAGGACACCACGACAACAGGGCGGCGGGCGGTCCGCCGGGACGCGCGACGTGGGAAGGGTGGCGATCGGCAGTGACAACGCCGGAGCCGGCGGGCGGAAGCGGGGCGGGCGGGAGCCGGGTCGAGATCGAGTACTGCACGCGGTGCCGGTGGCTGCCCAGGGCGGCGTGGCTGGCCCAGGAGCTGCTCGGCACCTTCGAGGCGCACCTGGGCGAGGTGGCGCTCGTGCCCGGTACCGGAGGGGTGTTCGCGGTGCGGGTCGACGGGGAGTGCGTGTGGGACCGCCGCGAGCAGGGGTTCCCGGAGCCGACGGCCGTCAAGCGCCTGGTCCGCGACCGCGTGGCCCCCGGCCTGAGCCTGGGCCACGCCGACGGCTGAGGCGGCCCGGCCGCTACTCCCCTTCCTCGTCCGCGTCCCTGACCCGGGGTTCCTCCCCGGCCGCCACCGCCGCGAGCGCGGCGCGGTTGCGGTCCACCTCCGCGGTCACCCTCGTCATGAACCAGCGCATGATCTCGTACGGCACCACGTGCTCGTCATGGCTGTGGATGTGGACGGTCGGCTCCGGCGCCGGGTCCTCGTCGGGCACGAACGCCGCGAGGAATGCCCTGCCGGGCAGGTGCGACGAGGTGCCGGGTGCCCCGCCCGCCGGCGCGGGCACGGCCTCGCTGAGCTCCAGGCACCAGGAGTCGTCGGGCAGGGCGTAGTGGTACTGGATCGCGTAGTGGATCCCCGCGTGCTCCCGCAGTTCGGCCATGCCCGCAGACTGCCACGGGCAGGGGCCCGCGGTCGTCCGGATTCCGGGCGGGGCCGGCGGCGCGGGAGAGGGGAGCGGTGGGGACGGAACCGCCGCGCGCACGGGTGTCCGAGCCGGTCCCCTGTCGTGCGGTCCGCGTACGCTCGGCGGGCGTTCACGCTGCTAGGGTGGGCGCCCGGGAGGGATGCCCCATGCCCCATGAGCAGGAGAGCCTGTTCGCGGCCGTCGACGCGCTGCTGGAGGAGTCGGCGGGTTCGCTGCCGCCGCCCGAGGAGCGCGCGCGGCTGCGCGAGGCCGGGAGTCTGACGCAGGCGCAGGTCGCCAAGGCGCTGCGGGTGCGCCGGGAGACCGTCGCCGACTGGGAGGCGGGCCGCACCGAGCCCCGCCCCCCCAAGCGCGCCGCCTACATCCGGCTCCTGGAAGGGCTCGCCGCCCGCCACCCCGCGCCCGCCGTGCCCGCGCCGCCCGCGCCGCCCGCGGTCACCGGCCCGCCGCCTCCGCCGCCGAGGCCCCCGTCG
>NZ_BAAGTD010000080.1:0-25384 GCF_054782095.1 Streptomyces capparidis
CGGCAGGTCGCCGAAGGGCTGACCTACCGCGAACCGCGTATCCCGCTGGTGTCGAACCTCACCGGCGGCCTGGTCTCGGACGAGGTGTGTTCGCCGGAGTACTGGGTCCGCCACGTCCGCGAGGCCGTCCGGTTCGCCGACGGCGTGACCACGCTTGCCGACCAAGGCGTGTCCACCTTCGTGGAGCTGGGCCCGGACGGTGTCCTGTCCGCGATGGCGCAGGAAGTCCTCCCGCAGGATGCCGTCTGTGTGCCGACGCTGCGGGCGGACCGCCCCGAAGCGCGCACGGTGACCGCTGCCGTGGCCGAGGCCCACGTCCGTGGTGTCCCCGTCGATTGGGATCGGTTCTTCGCGGGCCGGGGTGCCGTGCTCACCGACCTGCCCACCTACGCCTTCCAGCGTCGGCGGTTCTGGCCGGAGGCGCCGCCCGTCGACGCCGCCGATCGTGTGGACCCGGTGGACGCCGAGTTCTGGGCCGCTGTCGAGCGTGGCGATCTCGGGACGCTCGGCGTCGAGGAGGAGGCCCCGCTGAGCGAGGTGCTCCCGGCCTTGTCGTCGTGGCGGGAGCGCCACCGGGCCCGAGCCACCGTGGACGGCTGGCGGTACCGGATCGAGTGGAAGCCCATGGACGCCACGGCCCGGGTCTTGTCCGGGTCGTGGGTTGTGGTGGTGCCGGTCGGTCAGGTGCGGGCGGGTCTGGTGGAGTCGGTGGCCGGGGCGTTGCGTGGCCGGGGTGCCGAGGTGGTGTTGGTCGAGGGCGATGCTGATCGCGGGGTGCTGGCGCGGCGGTTGGGTGAGGCCGGTGCTCGGGGTGCGGCGGGTGTGGTGTCGCTGCCGGGCCTGGCCGGGGAGCCCGTCATGGGGATGCTCGCGCTGGTGCAGGCGCTGGGCGATGCCGGGGTCGCGGCGCCGTTGTGGTGTCTGACCAGTGGCGCGGTGTCGGTCGGCCGCACGGACCGGCTGGCCAGTCCGGTGCAGGCGCAGGTGTGGGGCTTGGGTCGGGTGGTGGCGTTGGAGCACCCCGACCGGTGGGGTGGTCTCGTCGACTTGCCCGCCGAGGTGGATGAGCGGGTGTTGGACCGGCTGGTGGGTGTGCTGGCCGGGGCGGGGGACGAGGATCAGCTCGCGGTGCGTTCCTCGGGTGTGTTCGTGCGCCGTCTGGCGCGTGCCTCTCGGGGTTCGTCGCAGGAGGTGTCGTGGCGGGCGAGTGGGACGGTGCTGGTCACCGGTGGCACGGGTGCGTTGGGTGCGCAGGTGGCGCGGTGGCTGGCCCGCAACGGTGCTGAGCATCTGCTGTTGGTGAGTCGTCGCGGCCCGGCTGCCGAGGGGGCGGAGGGGCTGCGGGATGAGCTGACCGGCCTGGGTGTGGCGGTGACGGTGGCCGCGTGTGACGTGGCCGACCGGGATGCCCTGGCCGCTGTGCTCGCCGACGTCCCGCTGGATCGTCCGCTGACGGCCGTGTTCCACACCGCCGGTGTGCTGGACGACGGGGTCGTGGACTCCCTCACGCCCGAGCGCATGGCGCATGTGCTCCGGGCGAAGGCGGACGCGGCCCGGCACCTCGATGAGCTGACCCGGGATCTGGGGCTGTCGGCGTTCGTGCTGTTCTCGTCGGTGGCGGGTGCGGTGGGGAATGCCGGTCAGGGCAATTACGCGGCGGCGAATGCGTTCTTGGACGCGTTGGCCGAGCGGCGGCGGGGCGAGGGGTTGCCTGCCACGTCGGTGGCGTGGGGTCCTTGGGCGGGGACGGGTATGGCGGCGGAGGACGAGGCGGTGGCCCGTCGGTTGCGGGCGGGTGGCCTCACCCCCATGCCGCCCGACCGGGCCCTCACGACCCTCGAACGGTCTCTCGCTGAGGACCGGGCCCATGTGCTCGTCGCCGACGTGGACTGGGCGCGGTTCGCCGCCGGGTTCGGGACCGCGCGGCAGCGGTCCCTGATGGCGGATCTCCCCGAGGTCCGGCAGGCCACCGAGGTGTCCGCCGGTGACGCCGGGGACGGCGCCGCCGACGGCGCCGCCCTGGTGCGGCGGCTCGCGGCGCTGCCGGAGGAGGAGCGGTTCCGCCGGGTGCTGATGCTGGTGCGGGGGCGGGTCGCGGCCGTGCTCGGGCATTCCGGCGCGGAAGCGGTCGAGGTCGGCAGCGCCTTCCGGGCGCTGGGCTTCGACTCGCTGGCCGCCGTCCAGTTGCGCAACGCGCTGGGGTCGGCGACCGGGCTGGCGCTTCCGGCCACCCTGATCTTCGACCACCCGACACCCCGGGCGCTGGCCCGGCACCTGACGGCGGAGCTCTTCGGCCCGGCGGAGGGCGAGGCGCGCGCGGCGGGGGCGGCCGAGGGGACGGGCGGCGCGGGAGCCGACACCGAGCCCATCGCGATCGTGGGCATGGCCTGCCGGTTCCCCGGTGGCGTGCGGTCCCCGGAGCACCTGTGGCGGCTGCTCCGCGAGGGAGGCGACGCCATGTCGGAGTTCCCCGCGGACCGCGGCTGGAACCTGGACGAGCTGTTCGACCCCGACCCGGACCGGCCGGGCACGAGCTATGCCAGCACGGGCGGGTTCCTCGACGACCCCGCCGGGTTCGACGCCGAGTTCTTCGGGATCAGCCCGCGCGAGGCCCTGGCGATGGACCCGCAGCAGCGGCTGCTGCTGGAGACCTCGTGGGAGGTCTTCGAACGGGCGGGCATCGACCCGGCGACGCTGCACGGCAGCCGGACGGGGGTCTACGTCGGCACCAACGGCCAGGACTACAGCGCGCTGCTGCTGAACGCGGCGGACGACGTCGAGGGATACCTGGCCACCGGGAACGCGGCCAGCGTGGTGTCCGGGCGGCTCGCCTACACCTTCGGCCTCGAGGGCCCCACGGTCACCGTGGACACCGCGTGCTCCGCCTCCCTGGTGGCGCTGCACCTGGCGGCCCAGGCGCTGCGCGGCGGCGAGTGCACGCTCGCGCTGGCGGGCGGGGCCACGGTGATGTCCACGCCGGGCGCCTTCGTGGAGTTCTCGCGGCAGCGCGGCCTGGCCGCCGACGGGCGGTGCAAGCCGTTCGCGGCGGCCGCCGACGGGACCGGTTGGTCCGAGGGCGTCGGGGTGCTGCTGCTGGAGCGGTTGTCGGACGCCCGCCGCAACGGGCACGACGTGCTGGCGGTGGTGCGGGGCAGCGCGATCAACCAGGACGGCGCGTCCAACGGCCTGACGGCGCCCAACGGCCCGTCCCAGCAGCGCGTCATCCGGCAGGCGCTGGCCAACGCGGGCCTGGCGCCCGAGGAGATCGACGCGGTGGAGGCCCACGGGACGGGCACGACGCTCGGCGACCCCATCGAGGCGCAGGCGCTGCTGGCCACCTACGGGCAGGGCCGCGACGCGGACCGGCCGCTGTGGCTGGGGTCGGTCAAGTCCAACCTCGGGCACACCCAGGCCGCCGCCGGTGTCGCCGGGGTGATCAAGATGGTGCTGGCCATGCGGGAGGGCGTGCTGCCGCGCACCCTGCACGTGGACGAGCCCTCGCCGCACATCGACTGGTCGTCCGGCGCCGTGCGACTGCTGACGGAGGAGGCGCCCTGGCCGGACCGCGGCGGGCCGCGCCGCGCGGGCGTGTCCTCGTTCGGCATGAGCGGCACCAACGCGCACACCATCCTGGAGCAGGCCCCACCCGCCCCGGCCGCCGCGCGGCCCGTCGCGGACGGCGCGGACGGCGCGGACGGCGCGACGCGGCCCGAGGTCACCGGCGGCGCGCCGCTGCCGTGGGTGCTGTCCGCCAAGAGCCCGGCCGCGCTGCGCGCCCAGGCCGCCGGGCTGCGGGCGCACCTCGACGCGCACCCCGGCCTGCGCCCGCAGGACGTCGGGCACACCCTGGCCACCGCCCGCGCCGCCTTCCCGCACCGTGCCGTGCTGCTCGGCCGCGACGGGGACGACCTCCGGCGCCGCCTGACCGCCCTCGAACAGGGCCGCGTCGACCCGGGCGTGGTCGAGGGGACGGCGGGATCCGACAGCCGGGCGGTGTTCGTCTTCCCCGGCCAGGGGTCGCAGTGGGCCGGGATGGCGCTGGGCCTGCTGGACACCTCCGAGGTTTTCCGCGACTCGGTGCGCGCCTGCGCCGAGGCCCTCGCGCCGCACGTCGACTGGTCCTTGGAGGACGTCCTGCGCGGCCGGGACGGCGCGCCGCCGCTGGACCGCGTGGACGTGGTGCAGCCCGCGCTGTTCGCCGTCATGGTCTCCCTGGCCGAGCTGTGGCGCTCCCACGGGGTGCCGCCCGCGGCCGTGGTGGGCCACTCCCAGGGGGAGATCGCCGCGGCCTGCGTGGCCGGGGCGCTGACGGTGGAGGACGCGGCCCGCGTGGTGGCGCTGCGCAGCCAGGCCCTGGGCGCGCTGGCCGGGCGCGGCGGCATGGCCTCCGTCGCGCTGCCGCAGGACGAGGTTCGCGAGCGGCTGGCCCGCTGGGACGGGCGGCTGTCCGTCGCCGCGGTGAACGGGCCCCGGTCCGTGGTGGTCTCCGGGGAGCCGGCGGCCCTGGACGAACTGCTGGCCGAGTGCGCCGCCGCCGACGTCCGCGCCCGCCGCGTCCCCGTGGACTACGCCTCCCACTCCGCGCAGGTGGAGTCCATCCGGGAGGAGCTGCTGGTCCTGCTGAAGCCGATCGCGCCGCGCCCGGCCGCCGTGCCGTTCCTGTCCACGGTGACCGGCGAGTGGCTGGGCGGCACCGAGCTCGACGCCGAGTACTGGTACCGCAACCTGCGCGGCACCGTCCACCTCGACCGGGCGACCCGGACGCTGGTCGAGCAGGGCTTCCGGCTGTTCGTCGAGGCCGGCCCGCACCCGGTGCTGACCGTCGGGCTCCAGGAGACCTTCGACAGCCTGGGCGGTGACGCCCGGGTGGTGGGATCGCTGCGGCGGGACGAAGGCGGCATGGACCGCTTCCTGCTGTCCCTGGCGCAGGCCCACACGTACGGCGCGTCACCCGACTGGCCGGCGGTGTTCGCCGGGCACGGCGCCAGGCGCGTGCACCTGCCCACCTACCCCTTCCAGCGGCAGCGGTACTGGCCGACCGGGAGGGACCCGCGGACGGGCGACCCGGCCGGGCTCGGTCTCGGCGCGGCGGGCCACCCGCTGCTCGGGGCGGAGGTGGAGCTGCCCGACTCCGGCGGCCTGGTGTTCACCGGGCGGCTGTCCCTGCGCACCCACCCCTGGCTCGGCGACCACCTGGTGATGGGGTCGGCGCTGCTGCCGGGCACCGCGTTCGCCGAGCTCGCGCTGTGGGCCGGGCGGCGGACCGGCTGCGCCCGGGTGGAGGAGATCACCCTGGAGGCGCCGCTGGTGGTGCCGGAACGGGGCGCGGTCGCGGTGCGGCTCACCGTCGGCGGACCGGACGAGACCGGGCACCGCCCGCTGCACCTGCACTCCCGCCCGGACGACGCCCCCGAGGGAACCGCGTGGACCCGGCACGCCGAGGGCTCCCTCGCCCCCGCCGCCGCGCCCCCGGGCCCCGCGGCACCGGCGGCCTGGCCGCCCGCGGACGCCGAACCCCTGCCGCTCGACGGCTTCCACGAGCGGCTGTCCGAAACCGGCATCGGATACGGGCCGGTGTTCCAGGGGCTCCGCGCGGCCTGGCACCGCGCCGCCCCCGACCCGGCGGGAACCGGCACCGGACCGGTGACGGAGATCCTCGCCGAGGTGCGACTGCCCGACGGCGTGCCGGACGACGGCTTCACCGTGCACCCGGCGCTGCTCGACGCGGCGTTGCAGGCCGCCGCCCTGCACACCCTCACCACCGCGGCCGACGGCGAACGGCCCGCCACCCGCCCCTTCACCTGGCGCGGCGTCACCCTGCACACCGCCCCCGCCGGGGGCGCGCTGCGGGTGCGGCTCACCACGGCGGGGCAGGACACCGTGTCGGTGGCGATCACCGACCCCGCGGGAACACCGGTGGCGTCGGTGTCGGCCGTGGTCTCGCGGCCGGTCACCGTCGAGCAGTTGAACGCCGCCGGCGCGCTGGCGGACTCCCTGTTCCGGCTCGACTGGACCCCGGCGCCCGCCCCCGCGGCGCCCCCGGCGCCGGCCGGGCCGTGGGCCGTGCTGGGGACCGCGGACCCGCGGCCGGCCGCGGAGCTGACCGCGGCCGGGGCGGACTGCGCGGTCTTCGCGGACCTCGCGGCCCTGGCGGCGGCGAGCGACCGCGGCACACCCGTCCCGCCGACCGTCGTCCTGCCCTGCACACCGCCCCCGGGGGAGGGCTCCCCGGTCACCGCCGACGCGGTGCGCGCCGCCGCCCACCGGGTGCTGCGGGCGCTCACCACATGGCTGTCCGACGGGCGGTTCGCCCACGCCAGGCTGGTGCTGCTCACCCGCGGCGCGGTCGCGGCACACCCGCAGGACGGGCCGCCCGACCTCGTGCACGCCCCCCTGTGGGGCCTGGTCCGCTCGGCCCAGGCCGAGAACCCGGGCCGGTTCCTGCTGGTGGACGTGGACGGCGACACCGCTTCCTACCGGGCGCTGCCGGAAGCCGTCGCCCGCGCCGCGGCCCCCGAGGCGGACGAGCCGCAGCTCGCCGTGCGGGCCGGGGCGGTGCGCGTCCCCAGGCTGGTGCGGGCCGCCCCGGCCGCCCGCCCGGAAGAGACACCGGACGGCGCGCCGTTCGACGCGCGCGGCACCGTGCTCCTCACCGGAGCCGGCGGCGGGCTGGCCGGCCCGGTGGCCCGGCACCTCGTCACCGAGCACGGGGTGCGGCACCTGGTGCTGGCGAGCCGCCGCGGCCCCGCCGCCCCGGGCGCGGCCGAACTGCGGGCCGAGCTGACCGGGCTCGGCGCCGACGTGACGGTGGCCGCCTGCGACATCGCCGACCGCGACGCGCTGAAGGCGCTGCTCGCACGGATCCCGTCCGCCCACCCCCTCACCGCCGTCGTGCACACCGCCGGGGTCACCGACGACGGAGTGGTCCAGTCGCTCACCCCCGAACGGCTGGACCGGGTGCTGCGCCCCAAGGTGGACGCGGTGCTCAACCTGCACGAGGCGACCGCCGCCCGGCCCGAGCTGCGGGCGTTCGTGCTGTTCTCCTCCTTCTCCGGCCTCTTCGGCAGCCCCGGCCTGGCCAACTACGCGGCGGCCAACACGTTCCTGGACGCCCTGGCCCGGCACCGCAGGGCCGGCGGACTGCCCGCCCTGTCGCTGGCGTGGGGCCTGTGGTCGGAGGAGACCGGCATGGGCGGCAGGCTCGCCGACGCCGACCGCACCCGCATGGCCCGCGGCGGGGTGGGCGCCATGACCGCGGCGCACGCCCTCGCCCTGTTCGACGCCGCGGTCGGCGCGGACGAGGCGGTGCTGGTGCCGGCCCGGATGGAACTCGCCGCCCTGCGTTCGCGCGCCCGCACCGACGGCGTGCCCGCCGTGCTGCGCGCCCTGGTGCCCGTCACCGGCCGGAACGCCGAGCGGGCGGAACCCGGCGCGGCCGGCTCCTTCCGGGAGCGCGTCACCGGACTGCCGGAGGCCGAACGCGCGGACGCCGCCCTGGACTTCGTGCGGACGCACGTCGCCACCGTGCTCGGCTTCCCCGGCCCGGAGGCGGTCGGCGCCGAGCAGACGTTCAAGGAGTCCGGTTTCGACTCGCTGACCGCGGTCGAACTGCGCAACCGGCTGAACGCCGCCACCGGGCTGCGCCTGCCGGCCACGCTGGTCTTCGACTTCCCCACCCCCGCCGCCCTGGCGGCCCATCTGCTCGCGGAGACCGCGGCGGAGCAGACCGCACCGGCGGCCTCGGTGCTGGAGGAGGTCGCCCGGCTGGAGTCGGTGTTCTCCTCGCTGACCGAGGACGCGCTCGCCGGGCTGGCGGCCAACGAGGCCGCGCACGAGGCCATCACCGCGCGGCTGCAAGGGCTGCTGTCCAGGCTCGACGGCACCCGGACGGGCGCGTCCGGTGCCGCCGCCTCCCACGACCTCGACACGGCGACGGACGACGAGATCTTCGCCTACATCGACAAGAAATTGGGGAAAGGCTGACCGGACAATCGACAGTACATCGCCCCCATTGTCGGCCACCGCGGTCGGCCGGAACGCCGGCCCACACGCGTCCAGTGTTTTCCTCAAGAATGTGAACGGGTGCTGCTCCGATGACGAATGAAGCGAAGCTTCGCGACTACCTCAGGCGAGTTACCGCAGAGCTCGACGAGGTACAGAACCGGCTGCGTGAGGTGACCGACAAGGAGCAGGAGCCCATCGCGATCGTGGCGATGAGCTGCCGTTACCCCGGCGGCGTCGGCTCTCCCGAGGAACTGTGGGAACTGGTGGCGTCCGGCCGGGACGCGGTCTCCCCATTCCCCGAGGACCGCGGCTGGGACCTGGCGGGCCTTTACCACCCGGACGCGGACGAATCCGGGAAGGCGTATGTCCGCGAGGGCGGATTCCTGCACGAGGCCGCGGAATTCGACGCCGGATTCTTCGGGATCAGCCCGCGCGAGGCGCTGGCGATGGACCCGCAGCAGCGGCTGCTGCTTGAGACCTCGTGGGAGGCGATCGAGCGCGCCGGCATCGACCCGGCGACGCTGAAGGGCAGCCGCACCGCTGTCTTCGCGGGCATCAGCGGCCAGGACTACGCCGCCCTCCTCGGCGGCGTCTCGGAGGACGTCGAGGGATACCTGGGCACCGGCAACGCGGGCAGCGTGCTGTCCGGGCGGGTCGCCTACGCGCTCGGCCTCGAGGGTCCCGCGGTGACGATCGACACCGCGTGCTCCTCCTCCCTGGTGGCGCTGCACCTGGCGGCGCACGCGCTCCGCAAGGGCGAGTGCTCGCTCGCCCTGGCCGGCGGCGTCACGGTGATGGCGACTCCGGGTCCGCTGGTGGAGTTCTCGCGGCAGCGCGGTCTCGCGGTGGACGGGCGGTGCAAGGCGTTCTCGGCGGCGGCCGACGGCATGGGCATGGCCGAGGGTGTGGGTGTGCTGCTGCTGGAGCGGCTCTCCGACGCCCGCCGCAACGGGCACCGGGTGCTGGCGGTGGTCCGGGGCTCGGCGGTGAACCAGGACGGCGCGTCCAACGGCCTGACGGCGCCCAACGGGCCTTCGCAGCAGCGCGTCATCCGGGAGGCGCTCACCCGGGCCGGTCTGTCCGCCGCCGACGTCGACGCGGTGGAGGCGCACGGGACGGGGACGCGGCTCGGTGACCCGATCGAGGCGCAGGCGCTGCTGGCCACCTACGGGCAGGGGCGCGAGGGCGACCGGCCGCTGTGGCTGGGGTCGGTGAAGTCCAACATCGGGCACACGCAGGCGGCCGCGGGTGTCGCTGGTGTGATCAAGATGGTGATGGCGATGCGGGAGGGTGTGCTGCCGCGCACCCTGCATGTGGACGAGCCGTCGCCGCAGATCGACTGGTCCGCCGGTGCCGTGGAGCTGCTGACGGAGGAGCGGCAGTGGCCCGACACGGGCCGCCCGCGCCGCGCGGCGGTCTCCTCGTTCGGGATCAGCGGCACCAACGCGCACGCCGTCATCGAGCAGGCGCCCGAGCCGGAGCCCGCGGCCGAGGAGGAACCCGCCACGGTCGTCACCCCCGTGGTGCCGTGGCTGCTGGCGGGCAGGACCGAGGCGGCGCTGCGGGCCCAGGCCGCCCGCCTGCACCGGCACCTGACCGCCGCCCCCGGCGCCGAGCCGGTCGACGTCGGCCTGTCCCTGGCCACCTCCCGCACCGCGCTGGAGCACCGCGCCGCCATCGTCGCCGAGGAGCGGCACACCTTCCTGGAGACGCTGGAGGCGCTCGCCGAGGGCCGGGACGCGCCGGACCTGTTCCGCGGCACCGCCCCCGGCGAGGCCCGGCTCGGGTTCCTGTTCACGGGGCAGGGGGCGCAGCGGGCCGGGATGGGCCGGGAGCTGTACGAGGCGTTCCCGGTGTTCGCGGAGGCGTTCGACGCGGTGTGCGCCCGCATGGACGGGCGGTTGGACCGGCCGCTGCGCGAGGTCGTGTTCGGCGACCAGGAGCAACTGGACCGCACGGTGTTCACCCAGGCCGGTCTGTTCGCGCTCGAGGTGGCGCTGTTTCGCCTCTTCGAGTCCTGGGGCGTGCGGCCCAGGGCGCTGCTTGGCCACTCCGTGGGCGAGCTGGCGGCCGCGCACGTCGCCGGGGTGCTGTCGCTGGACGACGTGTGCGCTCTGGTGGCCGCGCGCGGCCGGTTGATGCAGGCGCTGCCCGAGGGCGGGGCGATGGTGGCGGTGGAGGCCACCGAGGCGGAGGTGGCCGCCGTTCTGACGGGTCGGGTGTCGATCGCGGCCGTCAACGGCCCGTCGTCGGTGGTCGTCTCCGGCGAGGAGCAGGCGGTGGCGGGGATCGCCGCAGACTTCCGGGCGCGGGGCCGCAGGACCAAGCGGCTCTCGGTGTCGCACGCGTTCCACTCGCCGTTGATGGAGCCGATGCTGGCCGAGTTCCGGCAGGTCGCGGAGGGGCTGACCTACCGCGAGCCGCGGATCCCTGTGGTGTCGAACGTCACCGGCGCGGTGGCGTCCGCCGAGGAGCTGTGCTCGCCGGAGTACTGGGTGCGGCACGTCCGCGAGGCGGTGCGGTTCGCCGACGGGGTGCGCGCGCTCGCCGAGCAGGGCGTGACCGTCCTCGTCGAACTCGGCCCCGACGGGGTGCTGTCCGCCATGGCACAGGACTGCCTGCCCCGGGACCGGGACGCGCTGACCGTGGCCGCGCTGCGGGCCGACCGCCCGGAGGCCCGCACCCTCACCGGCGCGCTCGCGCGGGCCCATGCGCGCGGCGCCGCCGTGGACTGGGCGGCGGTCTTCCAGGGGCGCGGCGCCCGCCCGGTGGACCTGCCCACGTACGCCTTCCAGCGGGAGCGCTACTGGCCCGAGACGCCGCAGACCGGCCCGGCCGCGCAGGACAACCCGCAGGACGCCGCCTTCTGGGCGGCCGTCGAACGCGCCGACGTGGCCGCCGTCGCCGCCACCCTGGACATCGGCGAGGAGCAGCAGTCGTCGCTGAGCGCCGTGCTCCCCGTGCTGTCCTCGTGGCGGCAGCGGCACCGCGACCAGTCCCTCGTCGACGCCTGGCGCTACCGCGTCACCTGGAAGCCGGTGGCCGAGGGCACCGGCGGGACGCTGCCGGGCACCTGGATCGCGGTGGTGCCGCACGACCTGCCGGAGCCCGCCACCGCCGTCATCGGCGCCATGACCGCGGCCGGGGCCACCGTGGTCCGGGTCGCCCTGGACCCCGCCGAGGCCACCGCGGGACCCGGGACCACCGACCCGGCCGCCGCGCTGCTGCCGCGGCTGAGCGCGGTCGCCGCCGAGCACCCCTCGGCCGCGGGCGTGGTGTCCTTCCTGTCCTTCGACGAGCGCCCCTGCCCCGGCCGCCCCGCCGTCAGCGCCGGCCTCGCCGCCACCCTCGCCCTCGTCCGGGCCCTGGGCGACGCCGGGATCCGCGCGCCGCTGTGGTGCCTGACGAGCGGCGCCGTCACCGTCGGCCGCTCGGACCGGCCGACCGCCCCCGCGCAGGCCCAGACCTGGGGGCTCGGCCGCGTCGCCGCCCTCGAACACCCGGACAGGTGGGGCGGTCTCGTGGACCTCCCCGGCACCCTCGACGAGCGGTCCCTGACCCGACTGACCCGCGCCCTCGCCGGCATCGGCGACGAGGACCAGCTCGCCGTGCGCCCCTCCGGCGTGTTCGCCCGCCGTCTGGCCCGCGCCCCCCGGGCCGAGTCCCCCGCCACCACCTGGCGCCCCCGCGGCACCGTGCTCATCACCGGCGGCACCGGAGCCCTGGGCGCCGAACTCGCCCGCACCCTCGCCCGCCTGGGCGCCGAGCACCTGCTGCTGACCAGCCGCCGCGGCGCCGAAGCCGACGGCGCGGAGGCGCTGCGCGCCGAACTCACCGCGCTCGGCGCCCAGGTCACCCTGGCCGCCTGCGACGTCGCCGACCGGGACGCCCTCGCCGCCCTGCTCGCCGCCGTGCCCGCGGACCGGCCGCTGACCGCCGTCGTGCACGCGGCGGGCGCCGGCCAGTTCACCCCGATCGCCGACACCACCCTCGACGAACTCGCCGACGTGGTGACGGCCAAGGTCGCCGGCGCCCGCAACCTCGACGAACTCCTCGGCGACCGGCCCCTGGACGCGTTCGTCCTCTACTCGTCCATCTCCGGCGTCTGGGGCAGCGGCGGCCAAGGCGCCTACGCCGCGGCCAACGCCTACCTCGACGCCCTCGCGGAGCGGCGCGGGGCCCGCGGACTCGCCGCCACCGCGGTCGCCTGGGGCCCCTGGAGCGGCGGCGGCATGGCCGACGGAGCCGCGGAGGAGCAACTGCGCCGCCGCGGCCTGCCCGCCCTCGCCCCCGAACTGGCCACCCTCGCGGTCCGCCAGGCGGTGGACAACGGCGACACCGCCGTCACCGTCGCCGACGTGGACTGGGACCGCTTCACCGCCGGATTCACCGCGGCGCGCCCCAGCCCGCTCCTCGGCGACCTGCCCGAGGTGCGCAGCACCCTGGTCACCGCTGTCGCCGCGGCGACCGGCGACCCGGCGCTGACGGCCCGGCTGGCCGGGCTGCCCGGCGCCGAACAGGACCGCGTCCTGCTCGAACTCGTCCGCGCCGAGACCGCCGCCGTCCTCGGCCACAGCTCCCTCGACGCCGTCGAGCCGGGCCGCGCCTTCCGCGAACTCGGCTTCGACTCGCTGGCCGCCGTCGAACTCCGCAACCGCCTCGACTCGGCCACCGGCCTGCACCTGCCCGCCACCCTCGTCTTCGACCACCCGACACCCGCCGCGCTGGCCCGGCACATCCGCGACGAGGCCCTCGGCGGTGCCGACCTGGCCGCCGCCGTCCCCGCGGTCGCCGTGCACACCGACGAACCCGTGGCCATCGTGGGCATGGCCTGCCGCTACCCCGGCGGCGTCGGCTCGCCCGAGGAGCTGTGGCGCCTGGTCACCGCGGGCGAGGAGGGCATCGGGGACTTCCCCGCCGACCGCGGCTGGGACCTCGACGCCGTCTACCACCCGGACCCGGAGCACCCCGGCACCTCCTATGCGCGCCAGGGCGGATTCCTCTACGACGCGGGCGACTTCGACCCCGCGCTGTTCGGGGTCAGCCCCCGCGAGGCGCTCACCATGGACCCGCAGCAGCGGCTGCTGCTGGAAGCCTCCTGGGAGGCCGTGGAGCGGGCGGGCATCGACCCCACCGCGCTCAAGGGCGCCCAGGCCGGCGTGTTCGTCGGCTGCTCCTACCAGGGCTACGGCCTGACAGGAGGACAGGGCGAGGAAGAAGGAGCCGGGTACTCCCTGACCGGCGTCTCCACCAGCGTCGCCTCCGGCCGGATCGCCTACGCGCTCGGGCTCGAGGGCCCCGCCGTCACCATCGACACCGCCTGCTCCTCCTCCCTGGTCGCCCTCCACCTGGCGGCGCAGGCCCTCCGCCAGGGCGAGTGCTCGCTCGCCCTCGCCGGCGGCGTCACCGTCATGCCCACCCCCGGGACCTTCGTGGAGTTCTCCCGCCAGCGCGGCCTGGCCGCCGACGGCCGGTGCAAGTCCTTCGCCGCCGCCGCCGACGGCACCGGCTGGGGCGAGGGCGTGGGTGTGCTGCTGCTGGAGCGTCTGTCGGACGCGCGGCGCAACGGGCACCGGGTGCTGGCGGTGGTGCGGGGTTCGGCGGTGAACCAGGACGGCGCGTCGAACGGCTTGACGGCGCCCAACGGCCCGTCCCAGCAGCGGGTGATCCGGCAGGCGTTGGCCAGCGCCGGGCTCGCGGCGTCGGATGTGGACGCGGTGGAGGGCCACGGAACGGGGACGCGGCTCGGTGACCCGATCGAGGCGCAGGCGCTGCTGGCCACCTACGGGCAGGGGCGTGAGGCCGACCGGCCGCTGTGGCTGGGGTCGGTGAAGTCGAACATCGGGCACACCCAGGCGGCCGCGGGTGTGGCCGGTGTGATCAAGATGGTGATGGCGATGCGGGAGGGTGTGCTGCCGCGCACCCTGCACGTGGACGAGCCGTCGCCGCAGATCGACTGGTCCGCCGGTGCCGTCGCACTGCTGACGGAGGAGCGGCAGTGGCCCGACACGGGCCGCCCGCGCCGGGCGGCGGTGTCGTCGTTCGGGATCAGCGGCACCAACGTCCACACCATCATCGAGCAGGCGCCGCCCGCCGACGCGACGGCGCCGGCACCGCCCGTCGTGCACACGTCCGGCGTGCCCTGGACGCTGTCGGCCAAGAGCATGACGGCGCTGCGCGCGCAGGCCCAGCGGCTCCGCGCCCACCTGGAGGCGCACCCCGAGGCCCGGCCGGTGGACATCGGCCTCTCCCTGGCGACCTCCCGCTCCGGTCTGGAACAGCGCGCCGCCGTCGTCGCCGCGGAACGCGAGGAGTTCCTGGCGGCGCTGGGCGCGCTGGGCGAGGACCGGGATGCTCCCGGGGTGATCCGGGGTGTGGCGTCCGGGCAGGGACGGGTCGCGTTCCTGTTCACGGGGCAGGGGGCGCAGCGGGCCGGGATGGGCCGGGAGCTGTATGAGGCCTTTCCGGTGTTCGCGGAGGCGTTCGACGCGGTGTGTGCCCGCATGGACGCGGTTGGACCGGCCGTTGCGGGATGTCGTCTTCGGTGACCAGGAGCAGTTGGACCGGACGGTGTTCGCTCAGGCGGGGTTGTTCGCGCTTGAGGTGGCGTTGTTCCGGTTGTTCGAGTCGTGGGGTGTGGTGCCGGATTATCTGGCGGGGCACTCCATCGGTGAGTTGGCGGCGGCTCACGTCGCCGGTGTGCTGTCACTGGACGACGCGTGCGCTCTCGTTGCCGCCCGCGGCCGGCTGATGCAGGCGTTGCCCGAGGGCGGGGCCATGATGGCGGTGCAGGCCACCGAGGAAGAGGTGGCCGCTGTCCTGTCGGGTGGGGTGTCGATCGCGGCTGTCAACGGGCCGTCGTCGGTGGTCGTCTCCGGTGACGAGGACGCCGTTGTGGCGGTTGCCGCCGTCTTCCAGGCGCAGGGCCGCAAGACCAAGCGACTCACGGTCTCGCACGCGTTCCACTCGCCGTTGATGGAGCCGATGCTGGACGAGTTCCGGCGGGTCGCGCAGGGGTTGTCGTACGAGGCCCCGCGCATCCCCGTGGTGTCGAACGTCACCGGGGCGGTGGCGTCGGCGGCGGAGCTGTGCTCGCCGGGGTACTGGGTGCGGCACGTCCGCGAGGCGGTGCGGTTCGCCGACGGGGTGCGCTCGCTCGCCGAGCAGGGCGTGGGCACGTTCGTGGAGCTGGGCCCGGACGGGGTGCTCTCCGCGATGGGGCAGGAGTGCGTGCCGGACGACGCCGACGCGGTGTTCGCGCCGGCGCTGCGCACGGACCGCCCCGAGGCCCACACCCTGACCACCGCCGTCGCCCACGCCCATGTCCGCGGTGCCGCCGTCGACTGGGAGCGGTTCTTCGCGGGCCGCGGCGCGGTGCCCGTGGACCTGCCCACCTACGCCTTCCAGCGTCAGCGGTTCTGGCCGGAGGCGGCGGCGCTCAGCCCGGCCGATCGCGTGGACCCGGTGGACGCCGAGTTCTGGGAGGCCGTGGAGCGGGCCGATGTGCCGACGGTGGCCCGCACCCTGGAGATGGACGACGAGCAGCAGTCGTCGCTGAGCGCGGTGCTGCCGGTGCTGTCGGCCTGGCGGCGGCGCCACCGCACCCGGACCACCGTGGACAACTGGCGGTACCGGATCGAGTGGAAGCCGGCGGACCCCGCGGTGCCGGTGCTGACCGGCACCTGGGTCGTGGTCGTCCCGGAGCGCTGCGCTGAGCACCCCTGGGTCGCCGCGTGCGGCTCGCTGCTGGGAGCGAGGAGCGGCGCCCGGCCGGTCGTGGTGACCGTGGCCCCCGCCGAGGCCGACCGCGAGGCGCTGGCGCGGCGGCTGGCCGAGGTGGACGCGGGTTCGGCGGCGGGCGTGGTGTCGCTGCTCGGCGTGGCCGAGGAACCGTCGTCCGGCGACCCGGTGCTGCCCTGGGGGCTGGCGGCGACGCTGGCGCTGGTGCAGGCGCTGGGGGACGCCGGGGTCGCGGCCCCGTTGTGGTGCCTGACCAGCGGCGCGGTGTCGGTCGGCCGCTCCGACCGGCTGACCAGCCCGGTGCAGGCGCAGATCTGGGGCCTCGGCCGGGTGGTGGCGCTGGAGCACCCCGACCGGTGGGGCGGCCTGGTGGACCTGCCCGCCGAGGCGGATGAGCGGGCGCTGGACCGGCTGGTGGGAGTGCTCGCCGGGATCGGCGACGAGGACCAGCTCGCGGTGCGCTCCTCGGGGGTGTTCGTCCGCCGTCTGGCGCGCGCCTCGCGGGGGGCCGCGGAGGCGGTGCCGTGGCGGCCCACCGGGACGGTGCTGATCACCGGCGGTACCGGCGCCCTGGGAGCGCAGGTCGCGCGCTGGCTGGCCCGCGACGGCGCCGAACACCTGGTGCTGGTGAGCCGCCGCGGCCCGGCCGCCGAAGGCGCCGACGCGCTGCGCGACGAGCTGGCCGGGCTCGGGGCGGAGGTGACGGTGGCCGCGTGCGACGTGGCCGACCGGGAGGCGCTGGCCGGGCTGTTGGCGTCGATACCGTCCGACCGGCCGCTGACCGCGGTCTTCCACACCGCCGGCGTCCTCGACGACGGTGTGCTGGAGTCGGTGACGCCGCAGCGCTTCGCGCACGTCATGCGCCCGAAGACGGAGGCGCTCGGGCACCTGCACGAGCTGACCCGCGACCTGGACCTGTCGGCGTTCGTCCTGTTCTCCTCCATCGCGGGCGTCTGGGGCAGCGGCGGCCAGGGCGCCTACGCGGCGGCCAACGCCTACCTGGACGCCTTCGCGCGGTACCGCCGCGACCTCGGTCTGCCCGCCACCTCCGTGGCCTGGGGGCCCTGGGGCGAGGTGGGCATGGCCGCCGACGAACTGGCCGAGGAGCAGCTCCGGCGGCGCGGTCTGCCGTCGCTGGCCCCCGGGCTGGCCATCGCCGCGCTCCAGCAGGCGCTGGACAGCGGCGACACCGCGCTGACCGTGGCCGACGTGGCCTGGGAGCAGTTCGTCGCGGGCTTCACCGTGGCCAGGCCCCGCCCGCTGGTCACCGACCTGCCGGAGGCGCGCCGGGCCCTGGACGCGGCCAACGCGCGGGCCGAGGGCGCGTCCGCCGGCGACTCGGCGTTCGCCCTGCGGCTGGCGGGGCTGTCCGAGGTCGAGCGTGGCCGCCTGCTGCTGGAGACGGTGCGCGCCGAGGCCGCCGGCGTGCTGGGCCACCCGTCGGCCGACGACGTGGCGGCGGACCGCGCCTTCCGCGACCTCGGCTTCGACTCGCTGAGCTCCGTCGAGTTCCGCAACCGGCTCAACGCCGTCACCGGCCTGCGCCTCCCCACGACGCTGGCGTTCGACTTCCCCACCTCCGCGGCGCTGGCCGAACACCTCGCCCGGGAGCTCTCCGGAGACGACGCCCCGGCCACCGGCACCGAGGCGGCCACCACCGTCGCCGTGGACGACGAGCCGATCGCGATCGTTGGCATGGCCTGCCGCTACCCGGGCGGGGTGGCCTCGCCCGAGGATCTGTGGCGGCTCGTCCTGGAAGGCGCGGACGGCGTCGGCGGGTTCCCGGACGACCGCGGCTGGGACCTGGACGGGCTGTTCGACGCCGACCCGGAGCGGGTGGGCACCTCGTACGCCCGGGAGGGCGGGTTCCTGTACGACGCGGGGGCGTTCGACCCGGCGCTGTTCGGGATCTCCCCGCGCGAGGCCCTGGCGATGGACCCGCAGCAGCGGCTGCTGCTGGAGACCTCGTGGGAGGTCTTCGAACGGGCCGGCATCGACCCGACGACCCTGAAGGGCAGCAGGACCGGCGTGTTCGCCGGCGCCGGCTTCCAGGGGTACGGAATGGGCGTCGAGAGCGCCCCCGAAGGCGTCGCCGGATTCGCCATGACCGGCACCGCCACCAGTGTGCTCTCCGGCCGCGTGGCCTACACGTTCGGTCTCGAGGGCCCGGCGGTGACCGTGGACACCGCCTGCTCGTCCTCCCTGGTGGCGCTGCACATGGCCGCCCAGGCGCTGCGGTCGGGGGAGTGCTCGCTCGCCCTGGCCGGCGGCGTCACCGTCATGGCGAGCGCCGGTACCTTCGTGGAGTTCTCCCGCCAGCGCGGCCTGGCGGCCGACGGCCGGTGCAAGTCCTTCGCCGCGGCGGCCGACGGCACCGGCTGGGGCGAGGGCGTGGGTGTGCTGCTGGTGGAGCGGCTTTCCGACGCCCGGCGCAACGGCCACCGGGTGCTGGCGGTGGTGCGGGGCAGTGCAGTGAACCAGGACGGCGCGTCGAACGGCCTGACGGCGCCGAACGGGCCGTCCCAGCAGCGGGTGATCCGGCAGGCGTTGGCCAGCGCCGGGCTCGCGGCGTCGGATGTGGACGCGGTGGAGGGCCACGGGACGGGGACCCGTCTCGGTGACCCGATCGAGGCGCAGGCGCTGCTGGCGACGTACGGGCGGGAGCGGCCGGAGGGTCGTCCGCTGTGGCTGGGGTCGGTGAAGTCGAACATCGGGCACACGCAGGCGGCTGCGGGTGTGGCCGGTGTGATCAAGATGGTGATGGCGATGCGGGAGGGTGTGCTGCCGCGCACCCTGCATGTGGACGAGCCGTCGCCGCAGGTGGATTGGTCGGCCGGTGCCGTGGAGCTGCTGACGGAGGAGCGGGAGTGGCCCGAGACGGGCCGTCCGCGGCGGGCGGCGGTGTCGTCGTTCGGGATCAGCGGCACCAACGCGCACACCATCATCGAGCAGGCACCCGAGGAGGAGCCCGCATCGGTGGAGGAGGAGCCCGCCGCCGACTTCCCGGCGCCGACCCCTGTGGTTCCGTGGGTGCTGTCCGCGAAGACCGCCGCCGCCCTGACGGCCCAGGCGGAACGCCTGCGCACCCATGTGGCGGCCAGGCCCGAGGCACGGCAGGCCGACATCGCCTTCTCGCTGGCCACGTCCCGTGCCGGGCTTGAGCACCGCGCCGCCGTCGTCGCCGCGGAACGCGAGGAGTTCCTGGCGGCGCTGGGCGCGCTGGCCGAGGACCGGGATGCTCCCGGGTTGATCCGGGGTGTGGCGTCCGGGCAGGGACGGGTCGCGTTCCTGTTCACGGGGCAGGGGGCGCAGCGGGCCGGGATGGGCCGGGAGCTGTACGAGGCGTTCCCGGTGTTCGCGGAGGCGTTCGACGCGGTGTGTGCGCGGATGGACGCGGCTCTGGACCGGCCGTTGCGGGATGTCGTCTTCGGTGAGCAGGAGTTGCTGGATCGGACGGTGTTCGCTCAGGCGGGGTTGTTCGCGCTTGAGGTGGCGTTGTTCCGGTTGTTCGAGTCGTGGGGTGTGGTGCCGGATTATCTGGCGGGGCATTCCATCGGTGAGTTGGCGGCGGCTCACGTCGCCGGTGTGCTGTCGTTGGACGACGCGTGCGCTCTCGTTGCGGCGCGTGGTCGGTTGATGCAGGCGTTGCCCGAGGGTGGGGCGATGGTGGCGGTGCAGGCCACCGAGGCCGAGGTGAGCGCTGTCCTGTCGGGTCGGGTGTCGATCGCGGCCGTCAACGGGCCGTCGTCGGTAGTCGTCTCCGGCGAGGAGCGGGCGGTGACGGAGGTCGCCGCCGTCTTCCAGGCGCAGGGCCGCAAGACCAAGCGACTCGCGGTGTCGCACGCGTTCCACTCGCCGCTGATGGAGCCGATGCTGGACGAGTTCCGGCAGGTCGCGCAGAGGTTGTCGTACGAGGCCCCGCGTATCCCGCTGGTGTCGAACCTCACCGGCGGCCTGGTCTCGGACGAGGTGTGCTCGGCGGAGTACTGGGTGCGGCACGTCCGCGAGGCCGTCCGGTTCGCCGACGGCGTGACCACCCTCGCCGACCAAGGCGTGACCACCTTCGTCGAACTCGGCCCGGACGGTGTGCTCTCCGCGATGGCGCAGGAGACGCTGCCGCAGGACAGCGGTGCCGTCTGCGTGCCCGTGCTGCGCGCCGACCGCCCCGAGGCCCACACCCTCACCAACGCCGTCGCCCACGCCCATGTGCGGGGTGCGGCCATCGACTGGAGCCGGTTCTTCGCGGGCCGCGGCTCCCTGCTCACCGACTTGCCCACCTACGCCTTCCAGCACCGGCGGTACTGGCTGAAACCCGAGGCGCTCGTCGGCAACCTCGAACTGGCGGGCATGAGCGCGGCGGACCACCCGCTGCTGGGCGCCGCCGTGGAGCTGCCGGATTCCGGCGGGCTGCTGTTCACCGGCAGGCTGTCGGTGCGGACACACCCCTGGCTCGCCGACCACACGGTCATGGGATCGGTGCTGCTGCCCGGCACGGCGTTCGTGGAACTCGCCATCCGGGCGGGCGACCAGGCAGGCTGCGACCGGGTGGAGGAACTGACCCTCCAGGCGCCGCTGGCCCTGCCGGAGCGCGGCGGGGTCACGCTCCAGCTCATCGTGGGGGCGCCCGACGCCTCCGGGCGGCGAGCCCTGACCGTCTACTCCCGGCCCGAGGACGTCCCCGCGGACACGGAGTGGACCTGCCACGCCACGGGCGCGCTGGGCGTCGCCGACCGGCTCGGCGACGACGACCTCCTCACTTGGCCCCCGGCGGACGCGACCGCCGTCGAACTGGGCGGCGTCTACGAGCGCCTCGCTGCCACGGGGCTGAGCTACGGCCCGGTCTTCCAGGGCCTGCGGGCCGCGTGGGTGCGCGGGGACGAGGTGTTCGCCGAGGTCGCGCTGCCGGAGGAGTCCGCCGACGAGGCGGGCGCGTTCGGTGTGCACCCGGCGCTGCTGGACGCGGCGTTGCACGCCATCGGCCTGGGCGCGCTGGTCGAGGACACCGGCCGGGCGCGGCTGCCGTTCTCCTGGTCCGGGGTGACGCTGCGCGCGGCGGGTGCGTCCGCGGTGCGGGCGCGGCTGGCCAGGGCCGGGACGGACGCGGTGTCGCTGCTGGTCACCGACACGGCCGGGGTGCCGGTCGTGACGGTCGACTCGCTGATGCTGCGGCCGATGGGCGCCGCGGAGACGGAGCACAAGCGCTCCGGCGCGCCGGAGTCGCTGTTCCGGGTGGACTGGCAGCCGCCGGCCGCGCGGGCGGCGGAGGCGACCGGTGGCGCGTACGCGGTGGTGGGCGGTGACCGGTTCGGCGCGGCCGAGGCGCTGGACGCCTCCGCGCACGCGGACCTGGCGGCGCTCGCGGAGTCGGGCGGCCGGGTTCCGGACGCGGTGGTGGCGTGCGTGGCCGGTTCCGGCGCGGGGGCCGGGGCCGTGCACAAGACGACGATCCTGGTACTGGAGCTGGTGCGGTCCTGGCTGGCCGAGGAGCGGTTCGCGTCGTCGCGGCTGGTGCTGGTCACCCGGGGCGCGGTGTCCACGTCCGCCGGTGAGACGGTGGCCGATCCCGCGGCCGCCGCGGCCTGGGGCCTGGTGCGGTCGGCGCAGAGCGAACACCCCGACCGGTTCGTCCTCCTCGACGTGGACGGCGAGCCGGGGTCGGTGGACGCGCTGCCCACCGTGCTCGCCCTGGACGAACCCCAGGCCGCCGTGCGTGCCGGAGCCGTGCTGGTGCCCCGGCTGGCCCGGGTCCGGGACGGGGCGGCCGACGCCCCTGTATGGGACGGTGCGGGCACGGTGCTGATCACCGGTGGTACGGGTGCGCTGGGCGCGGTGCTGGCCCGGCACTTGGTGGCCGAGTGCGGTGTCCGTGATCTAGTGCTGACCAGTCGCAGCGGTCACGCCCCTGAGCTGGAAGCGGAGCTGGCCGGCTTGGGCGCCCGGGTGCGGGTGGTGGCCTGCGATGTGGCAGACCGGGACGCCCTGGCCGCTGTCCTCGCCGACATCCCGGCGGAACACCCGCTGACCGCAGTGGTCCACGCCGCCGGGGTGCTGGACGACGGCGTGGTGGAGTCCCTGACTCCTGAGCGGCTGTCGGCGGTGCTGCGCCCGAAGGTGGACGGGGCGTGGAACCTGCACGAGCTGACCGAGGGCCTGGACCTGTCGGCGTTCGTCCTGTTCTCCTCCGTCGCCGGTGTGCTGGGCGGAGCCGGTCAGGCGAACTACGCCGCGGGCAACGCCTTCCTCGACGCCCTGGCCGTGCTGCGCCGCAACTCCGGGCTGCCCGCCCAGTCCCTGGCCTGGGGTCCCTGGGCGGAGGCAGGCATGGCCGACACACTGGGCGAGGCCGACCGGCGCCGGATGACCCGCTCCGGGATGGCCGCCCTGTCCCCGGCGGAGGGGGTGGCGCTGTTCGGGCTGGCGGGCGCCGTCGGCGATCCCGTCCTGGTGCCGATGCGCCTGGAACCCGCGGGACGGCGCGAAGCGGCGGAGGTGCCCGCGCTGCTGCGCGGACTCGTGCGCCGTCCGATGCGCCGCGCCGCACGGGCCGGCGCGGGCGAGGGGGCGACCGGGTCCGGGCTGGCGCAGCGGCTGGCCGGCCTGTCCGGGACCGAGCGGCGCCGCGCGCTGATCGATGTCGTGCGCACGCACGTCGCCGCGGTGCTGGGCCACGACTCGCCGCAGGCCGTGGAGGCCGAGCAGGCGTTCAGCGATCTCGGCTTCGACTCGCTGACATCGGTGGAGCTGCGGAACCGGCTGGGGCAGGCCGCCGGGCTGCGGCTGCCCGCGACCCTCGTCTTCGACTACCCCACCCCGGCCGCGCTCGCCCGGTACATCGACGCCGAACTCGCGGGAGTCACCGGCGCGGCGCCGGCACCGGTGGCGGTGGCCGCGCCGCGGGACGACGAGCCGATCGCGATCGTCGGCATGGCCTGCCGCTACCCGGGCGGGGTGGCCTCGCCCGAGGAGCTGTGGCGTCTGGTGGCGTCCGGGGGCGACGGGATCGGCACGTTCCCGGCGGACCGGGGATGGGACGTCGATGCCCTGTACGACCCGGAGCTGACCCGGGCCGGAACCTCGTACACCAACGAGGGCGGGTTCCTGTACGACGCCGCCGAGTTCGACCCGGCGTTCTTCGGGATCAGCCCGCGCGAGGCCCTGTCCATGGACCCGCAGCAGCGGCTGCTGCTGCAAACCTCGTGGGAGGCCATCGAGCGGGCGGGCATCGACCCGACGACCCTCAAGGGCTCCCCGACCGGCGTCTTCGCCGGAGTCATGTACCACGATTACAGCGCGATCGTGCAGCAGGCGGCCCGCGAGGACACCGAGGGCTACAGCGGCAACGGCAGCTCCGGCAGCATCGCCTCCGGCCGGGTGGCGTACACGTTCGGGCTCGAAGGGCCCGCGGTGACGGTGGACACGGCGTGTTCGTCGTCGTTGGTGGCGCTGCATCTGGCGGTGCAGGCGCTGCGGTCGGGGGAGTGTTCGCTGGCGTTGGCCGGTGGTGTGACGGTGATGTCCACGCCGGGGACGTTCGTGGAGTTCTCGCGGCAGCGTGGTCTGGCGGCCGACGGGCGGTGCAAGTCGTTCGCCGCGGCGGCCGACGGCACGGGCTGGTCCGAGGGCGTGGGCATGCTGCTGGTGGAGCGCCTGTCGGACGCGCGCCGCAATGGGCACCGTGTGCTGGCGGTGGTGCGGGGCAGCGCCGTCAACCAGGACGGCGCGTCCAACGGCCTGACGGCGCCCAACGGGCCCTCGCAGCAGCGCGTCATCCGGCAGGCGCTGGCCAGCGCGGGCCTGACCACGGCGGACGTAGATGTCGTCGAGGCGCACGGCACCGGCACCCGGCTCGGCGACCCCATCGAGGCACAGGCGCTGCTGGCCACCTACGGGCAGGACCGCCCCGAGGACCGTCCGCTGTGGCTGGGCTCGATCAAGTCCAACATCGGGCACACGCAGGCGGCTGCGGGTGTGGCCGGTGTGATCAAGATGGTGATGGCGATGCGGGAGGGTGTGCTGCCGCCCACTCTCCACGTGGACGAGCCGTCGCCGCAGGTGGACTGGTCGGCCGGTGCCGTGGAGCTGCTGACGGAGGCGCGGGAGTGGCCCGAGGTGGGTCGTCCGCGGCGGGCGGCGGTGTCGTCGTTCGGGATCAGCGGCACCAACGTGCACACCATCATCGAGCAACCGCCGCGGGAGCGGCCCGCGGTCCCGCGCGAGCCGGGACCGTCCGTGGCGACGCCCGTGCTGCCCTGGGTGCTTTCGGGCCGGACCGAGGCCGCTCTGCGGGCCCAGGCCCAGCGGCTCACGGCCCACCTGGAGGCGCGGCCGGAAGCCGCCCCGGCCGACATCGGCCTGTCCCTGGCGGTCACCCGGGCCGCGCTCAAGTACCGTGCCGCCGTGGTCGCGTCCGACCGCGAGACGTTCACCGCCGCGCTGTCCGCGCTGGCCGAGAGCCGCGACACCCCGGACCTGGTACAGGACGCGGCCTCGGGCGACGCGCGCCTCGGGTTCCTGTTCACGGGGCAGGGGGCGCAGCGGGCCGGGATGGGCCGGGAGTTGTACGAGGCGTTCCCGGTGTTCGCGGAGGCGTTCGACGCGGTGTGTGCCCGCATGGACGGGCGGTTGGACCGGCCGTTGCGGGATGTCGTCTTCGGTGACCAGGAGCAGTTGGACCGGACGGTGTTCACCCAGGCCGGACTGTTCGCGCTCGAGGTGGCGCTGTTCCGCCTCTTCGAGTCGTGGGGTGTGGTGCCGGATTATCTGGCGGGGCATTCCATCGGTGAGTTGGCGGCGGCGCATGTGGCGGGGGTGCTGTCGTTGGACGACGCGTGCGCTCTCGTTGCCGCCCGCGGCCGGCTGATGCAGGCGTTGCCCTCCGGTGGGGCGATGGTGGCGGTGCAGGCCACCGAGGACGAGGTGGCCGCTGTCCTGTCGGGTCGGGTGTCGATCGCGGCCGTCAACGGGCCGTCGTCGGTGGTCGTCTCCGGTGACGAGGACGCCGTTGTGGCGGTTGCCGCCGTCTTCCAGGCTCAGGGCCGCAAGACCAAGCGACTCGCGGTGTCGCACGCGTTCCACTCGCCGTTGATGGAGCCGATGCTGGACGAGTTCCGGCAGGTCGCGGACGGGTTGTCGTACGAGGCTCCGCGTATCCCGCTGGTGTCGAACCTCACCGGTGGCCTGGTCTCGGACGAGGTGTGCTCGGCGGAGTACTGGGTGCGGCACGTCCGCGAGGCGGTCCGGTTCGCCGACGGTGTGCGTACGCTCGCCGATCAAGGTGTGACCACCTTCGTCGAACTCGGCCCGGACGGTGTGCTCTCCGCGATGGCGCAGGAGACGCTGCCGCAGGACAGCGGTGCCGTCTGCGTGCCCGTGCTGCGCGCCGACCGCCCCGAGGCCCACACCCTCACCACCGCCGTCGCCCACGCCCACGTCCGCGGGATCCCCGTGGACTGGGACCGCTTCTTCGCGGGCCGGGGCGCCGCGATCACCGACCTGCCCACCTACGCCTTCCAGCGCCAGCGGTACTGGCCGGAGGCCCGGATGGCGCTCGGTACGGTCGAACTGGCGGGGGTCAGTGCTGCGGATCATCCGCTGTTGGGTGCGGCTGTGGAGTTGCCGGATTCGGGTGGGTTGTTGTTCA
>NZ_BAAGTD010000081.1:0-24634 GCF_054782095.1 Streptomyces capparidis
AGTTGTGCCTTCCGATTGTCTTCCTAAGACCGCTTGGCCTCCGACTTGGGGACGCCGGGCGCGGGGGCCGCGGCGGGGCGGCGGGCGCGGCGGGGGCGCGGCGGCGGCGGCCGCGGCCGGGGGTGGTGGCCGGGGCGGGTCGGGCGGGTGGACGGGAGCGGGCGGCCCCGGCCGGGGCCGCGGGGGCGTCGGTGGACGGGCGGAGGCGGACGGCCGGGCCCGGCCGGACCGCGGCGGGGCCGGGGGCCGGGCCGGGAGCCGGTGCGGGGCGGGCCTCGGCCACCGTGTCCGGGGTGCGCGGCGGCAGGGCGGCGGTGACGGCGGGCGGCACGGTGGTCAGGCACAGCAGCTCCGCGCCGTACCGTCCCGCCTCCAGCTCCACGTCCTCGCCGCGCGGGGCCAGCACGAGGCTGCCTTCACCCAGCCGCTGGGGCCTGTTATCAGACCCGCCGGCGCTGAGCGCGGCGGTGCCCCGCACGACGTACCAGGCGGCCTCGGTGCCCTCCCGGCCGACGAGGGCGAACCGCGCGCCGGGGCTGAGGCCGACGCGGTCGAACGCCTCGCACTCGCTGTGCAGCATGCCGCGCCTGGCCAGGCAGTGGATGCGGATCCGTTCCGTGCCGTGGCCGAGCAGGACCTCGGCGCGGCCCGCGGGGGCGACGATCACCGGTCGCCCCCTTCCGGGACGGCCAGCACGGCGTGGAAGTACTCCAGGCCGCCCGGTCCCGCGGTCAGGGTGGCGGACGACCCCAGGGGCAGGGTCAGCCCGGTGCCGTGGCCGAGCGGTACCCGGGTGCCGCGGGTGCGGGCCTGCCCGGTGCCGCCGGTGACGAACACGGTGTGCTCGACGCCGTCGGCGTCCAGCGTGGCCCGGCCGCCGGGGCGCAGCCGGTCCACGGCGATCAGGCGCAGCGGGCCGGTCAGGACGCGGCCCGGGTCCACCGGGCCGGTGCGGCGCAGGTCGGGGACGACGGCGCTGCCGCGTCCGGGCGGACGGGTGTCGGGGCGGGGCACGGTGGGTCCTCCTTCGGTGGGGGTCACGGATCCAGCGGGGGCGGGGGTGGGAGTGGGGATGCCGGGGGTGGCGGCCGGGGGTCCCGGGGTCGCGGTGAGTTCGACGACCAGCCAGGACAGCGGGTCCCGCCCGGTGTTGCGCAGGCCGTGGCGGGTGCCGAGCCCGGTGAGCACGGCGGCGCCGGGGCCGACGCGGTGGGGCGTGCCGTCGAGCGTGATCACGCCCCGGCCGCCGAGCAGCACGTACACCTCCTCGGTGCGGGAGTGCAGGTGCTCGCCGCTGACCCCGCCGGGCGGCAGCCAGGCCCACTCCACGGCCTCCCACGCCCCGTGCAGTCCGGCGCGTCTGGCCAGGCACGCCCAGCGGGACAGGCCGTCGGCGGCGTGCACGCCGTACACGTCGGCGGGGTGCCGCACGGTGGCGACGACGGGTGCCTCACGCACGGCGGTCCTCCCGGCTGCGCAGGAACTCCGCGGCGCGCTCCAGCTCGCCGCCCGTCACGTCGTTGACGAAGCAGGCGTCGCCGATGCCCAGGGGCAGGGGCAGCCGCTGCTCGCCGTCGCGGTGCCGCACCGTGTCGGCGAGCGCGTCGGCGAGGACGTCCGGCCGGCACAGCGGGTGGGTGACGGGCAGCCGCAGCCTGCGCATCACCGACAGGACGCGGTCGCGCTGCCTGACGCCGATCAGGCCGCGCCGCCAGGCGAGCACGGTGGTCAGCGCCATGTCGACGCAGACCGCCTCGCCGTGCAGCAGGGCGGGCCCGGAGCCGGGGGTGAAGGACCGCATCTCGATGGTCGGGCTGAACGTGTGGCCGTAGTCCACCACCCGCTCCAGGCCGTGCTCCCACAGGTTGGGCTGGAGCTCGGCGAGCATGCCGTGCACGGCGCGGGCCAGCACCTCGGTGGCGCTCGACCCGGGCTCCTCGCGCATCCGGTGCCGCACCAGCCGCTCCGCGTCGCGCTCCAGCAGCTCGAACAGGCGCTGGTCCAGGACGAGCGCGATCTTCAGGATCTCGGCCAGGCCGTTGCTGACGTGCCTGTCGTCGAGGGTGGCCAGGAACGCCGGATCGAGCAGGGTGGTGGAGGCGGCGTGGTAGGTGCCGAGCCGGTTCTTGTGGGAGCCGGAGTTCACCCCGGTCTTCACCCCCACCCCGGCGTCGACGAGGCCGATCAGGGTGGTGGGCACCCGCACGTACGGGGTGCTGCGGCGGTACAGGCCGCAGGCGAGGCCGACGATGTCCAGCAGCACCCCGCCGCCGACCGCGATCACGGGCTCGCGGCGCCGGTCGACGCCGAAGGAGTCCATCGCCTCGGTGACGCGGCAGACCGAGTCCATCGTCTTCAGCCGCTCGTGGGCGGGCAGCACCAGGACCTCGGAGTCCAGGTCGCGGGCCCGGCAGTAGGCGCGTATCGCCCGGCCGTACAGCTCGTCCACCCGGGCCTCGACGACCAGCAGCCGCCGCGGGGAGCCGGGCTGCCCGGCCGTGGCCAGCGCGGGGTTGGCCGGGTCGAGCACGCCCGGGCACAGCCGGACCTCGTAGCTGACGGTCCTGGCGGCGCTGACGGTCCAGCCGCTGACCGGGCGGCCGGTGGTGAACAGGCCGTGGGCGGGGCGGGGGGTGCCATTCTCGGTGAGCACTGTGGTGTTTCTCCTTCGTTCTCGGCGCGGGGTCTCCGCGTTCCTCCCGCGGGCGCCGCCGCGGGGCGTTCGGGGTTTTCCGGGGTTCCGCCCGCCTTTCGCCGCGGACTTCTCCGCGGTCCCGGCGCGGCGTTTCCCCCGGGGTGCCGCGGATTCCTCGCGGAGTTCCGCGGCGGCCGGTGCGGGGCGGGCTCCGGGGCCCGGGTCCTTCCCGCACCGACGACACTTCCTGGCCCGCCGCCCCAGGCGCATGGGAGCGGGGGCGGGGCCTTGTCCCTTCCGGTTCACGGCCGTCCGGGACCGGCCGGGACCGGCTGCCGGGACAGCGGTCCCGGACCGGGCGCCGGGTGCCGCGGCGGCAGCAGGGACTCGATCGCGGCGCGCAGCTCGTCCCGGGCCACCCGGGTGGCCATCCGGCCGCGCTCGCGGTGGGGGCGGCCCAGACCGTCGAGCAGGGCGACGTCGGCGCCGTCCGCGCCGGAGGCGGCCAGGGCCGCCACCCGCTCCGGGTCCAGCTCCCGCGGCCACACCGCGGGGGCGCCCGCGCGCTCCAGCAGCAGCCGGTGCGCCCGCTCGTCCGCGGTGTCCATCAGGCCCCGCCGCACCGCGATCCGGGCCGCGGCGAGCATCCCGAGGCCGGTGGCGAACCCGTGGCGCAGGGTGCCGCCTGCGGCCGACCGGGCGGCGCGCCCGACGGTGTCCCCGTAGCGCAGCGCCGCGCCGAGCCCCTCCTCCAGGGGGTCGAAGGCGGTGAGCGCCGCGCGGACGTCCGCGGTGAGGCCGAGGAACGCGGCCAGGGCGCGCGGGCCGTACCGGGCGTCCGGGCGCAGCGTCGCGGCCATGTCGTCGTACCGCGCGGGGGCGGCGGCGAGCACGGCCCTGACCACCTGCGCCACGCCGGACCTGACCGCGTCGCGGGGCTGGGTGGCCAGCAGGTCGGTGTGGGTCCACACCAGCGCGGGCGGCGGCACGGGGCCGCCGTCCGGGTGGCGCAGCGCCAGGGCGGCGCCGGCGGCGGTCCACAGGGTGGTGGGCAGGTGCACCGGGCGCGCCCCGGCGTGCGCGGCGAGCAGCCGGGCGGCGTCCACGGCGCGGGTGCCGCCCAGGGAGACGACGGCCTCCGGGCGGGCGGACCCCGGCAGGTCCCAGGGCGGCCACGGGCCGGGCTGCGGCGGACGGGCGGGCAGGCGCAGCACGCGCGTGGGCGCGGCCGCGGTGAGGTGGGCCAGGACCCGCGCGGCGTGCTCGGGGGGCAGCAGGTCGTCGACGACCAGCAGGTGCCGCTCCGCGCCCAAGTCGGCGGCGAGGCGGCCGAGCTCGGCCCACGTCCCGGCGCCGGAGCGGGCCCGGAACGGGAAGTGGACGACACCGCTGAGCAGGTGGCGGTCGACGCGGACCGCGTCGGCTCCGAGGGAGACGGCGGGGGAGGAGGCGGACGGGCCGTGGGCGGTGTCCGGGGTGGGACCTGTGCGGCGATCGGCGGTGATCGGGAGGGCCATGGGAATCTCGCTCGGGCTGTGGAGTCGTCCTTGCCCTGCTCACGCTCGGTGGCCCGGCGCCCCGGACGCATGATGCGGCGGCCCCGTCCGTGCCCCGGCGTCCGCCCGGTGCGCTCCCACGGCCTTCCCGGTGGCCCGGACCGATGTCCCGGCCCCGATGCGCGAGCCCGTGACCCGGCTGCCGTGCCCCGGCGCGTTCCGGTGCGCTCCCGCGGGCCGGAACGAGAGCCGGGGCGCGCGGGCGCGCCCCGGGTTGCGCGAAATGTGCCAAGCGGCCCCGGGCGAATCCGTCACCACCCGTGGATTCGGTGGGAGCCGCAGGTGGGATGGGTAGCTTGGAGGTGCGTTCCGGTCGCCGGTGTCCGGTCGGCGCGCCGGGCGGGCCGGGCCGGTCCACGCCGCCACCGGGCGCGCCGAAGGCGGCGTTTCCCCGCGGAACCACCGTCGATCAGGTCTACTTGGAAGGCGTACCGGCGAGTACGGCGACGGCCGTGCGGCCGGTCCCGGTACGGCCTCGTGCGACGCCACGGACGAAGGAGCCGACATGAGCTGCGGAAAGTGCCTGTTCGACCCGCCCAAGCCGCCGTACGGGGCGCAGTACCAGGGCGCCCGGGTGCACGACCTGGACGCCGAGGACGACGGCGCCGAGCCGGTGCCGTGCGGCCACGCCGAGTGCGCCGCCGCCGAGTCGGCCCCGCACACGCACTGACCCTCCCGCCCGTCGCATCGCCCGCCGCCCCGGTGGCGGACGCCGCGACGGGAGGGAGCCCCGGTGCGGGTCCCGCGCGCCGGGCGGGTGCCGCGGCCTGCTCCCCCGCTCCCCTCCCCCGGCTCCGTCTTCCGCCGCTCCGCGGGCAATTCCCGAGCCGCCCCGCCCCGCCGGGAATGGCCTCCGCGTATTTCACCCGTTCAGCCGGCCGCCGCCCCGGCCGCGGTCCCCTGTCGCCGAAGCCGGAAGCCGCACCGCGCCGCCTTCTCGCAAACACCCAGGGGATTTGCTAGGAATTCCTCGCTGCCTTTTCTCTTTCTCTCCTTTCCGCATCTCCCCTCCCGCGTCCCCCTCCGCGTCTCCCTTCTGCATCTCCCCCGAGGAGCCCTATGCCCTCCGAGACGGGTCTCCCGCTCGACCAGTCCGCGCACGAGCCCGCCCCGGCCGTCCCGCCCCCGGCCGAGGGGCGGCCCGAGGGCGACACCCGGGCCCAGGTGATCGTGGTGGGCGCGGGCCCTGGCGGCTCCTCCGCCGCTTACCACCTGGCCCGGCACGGCATCGACGTGCTGCTGCTGGAGAAGGCGGAGTTCCCCCGGGAGAAGGTGTGCGGGGACGGGCTGACGCCGCGCGTGGTGCACCAGCTCGTCCGGATGGACATCGACACCACCGGGGAGGGCTGGGTGCGCAACCGGGGGCTGCGCCTGGTGTCGGGTGACGTCCGCCTCGAACTCGACTGGCCGGAGACGGCGCGCTTCCCCGGCTACGGCCTGACCCGCACCCGTCTGGACTTCGACGAGCTGCTGGCCCGGCACGCGGTGGCGGCCGGGGCGAGGCTGCTGACGGCGGCGAAGGTCACCGGTCCCGTGCTGGACGCGGCCGGGCGGGTCACGGGCGTGCGGGCGCAGGTGGGGCCGCGGCGGCAGCCCATGACCTGCACCGCGCCGCTGGTCGTGGCGGCGGACGGCGGCTCCGCCAGGCTCGCCATGGCGCTGGGCGTGGAGCGGCGCAAGGACCGCCCCGTGGGCACCGCGATCCGCCGCTACTACCGCAGCCCGGCCCGGCACCGCGATCCGTACCTGGAGTGCTGGCTGGACCTGCGCCGCCGCCAGGACGACCGGGTGCTGCCCGGGTACGGGTGGATCTTCCCGCTCGGGGACGGCAGGGTGAACGTGGGCCTGGGCGTGCTCAACGACGCCCACGACGGGTCGTTCGACACCCGCAGGATGCTGCGCGACTGGCTGGACCGCACCCCGGACGCGTGGGGTCTGCGGGAGGAGAACGCGGACGGGCCGGTGCGCGGGGCGGCGCTGCCGATGGGCTTCAACCGGGTCCCGCACTACCTGCCGGGGATGCTGCTGGTCGGCGACTGCGGCGGGATGGTCAACCCGTGCAACGGCGAGGGCATCGCCTACGCGATGGAGTCGGGCGAGCTGGCCGCGGACATCGCGGTGCAGGCGCTGGCCAGGCCGGAGGGGCCGGCGCGGGAGCGGGTGCTGCGGTGGTACCCGTACGAGCTGCACCGGCGGCACGGCCGCTACTACCGCCTGGGCACGGCCCTGTCCGCGGTGCTGGCCAGGCCCGCGGTCACCGCGCTGGTCAGCCGCAGGCTGGTGCTGGCGCCGCCGGTGATGCGGGTGCTGTTCCGGGCCATGTGCAACCTCGTCGACGAGCCGGGCGGAGACGCCGCGGACCGGGTGATCAACGCCCTGGTGCGGGCGGTGCCCGAGCGGGCGCCGCGGGAGCGGGTGCTGCCGGGGCCGTGACGCGCGGGCGCCGCCGCCCGTCCCGGTCCACCCGTCCCGGTCCGCCGGGCCGCGGGCGGCGGCGCGCGGCGGGTCAGGCGGCGGTGGACAGCCCGGGCGCCGGGGCGGCGGCGGGCCCCCGCACCGGGACGACGGCGACCTCGCGGGAGGCCAGGCGGGCGCGGCCGGCGGCGCCCGCGCCGATCGCGCCGGCGATGACCACGCCGCCCAGGACCAGCGCCCCGCGGGCGCCCGCCAGTTGCAGCAGCAGGCCGAGCAGCGGCGGGCCGGCCAGGCCCCAGCCGGTGCTCAGGCTGCGCCACACCCCGAGGACGCGGCCGCGCAGGTGCGGCGGCGGGTCCGTCTGGAGGACGGTGGCGCCCGCCGTGTCGGACAGCGCCTCGGCCACCGCCATCGGCACCACCAGGAGCAGCAGCACGGTCAGCGTCGGGGACAGCCCGGCGGCGGCCTGGAGCAGCCCGCCCGCGGCGGCCAGCGCGGCCACCAGCCGCACCGAGGGCCGGCGCAGCCGCCCGGCGAGCACCGCGCCGCCGATGCCGCCCGCGGCCAGCACGGTGGAGACCAGGCCGAACTGCTCGGTGCCGCCGTGCAGCGGGCCGGTGACCAGGACGGCCAGGGTCAGCCCGTAGTTGCGCCCGAACACCGCGGACAGGCCGGTGACGGCGGCCAGCGCGACGAGGCGGGGCCGGCGGGCGAAGAACGCCATGCCCTCGCGGGCGCCGCCGGTCCCCCGCGGGGCGGCGCCCGCGCCGGCGGGCGGCGGGGCGGTGTCGTCGCGGACCGTGCGCAGGAACGGGATGACGGCGGCGACGAACAGGAACGACAGGCCGTTGGCCACGTAGGCGGCGCCGGTGCCGAGCAGGGCCACGGTGACGCCCGCGAGCGCGGTGCCGGCGAGCCTGCCGACGCTGTGCACGACGGAGCCGAGCGCGATCGCGGAGGGCACGTCCCCGGCGGGCACCAGGTCGTTGCCGAGCAGCGCGGTCGCGGGGCCGTCCACCGTGGCGACCAGGCCGGTGACGGCGGCCAGCGCGAGCAGCAGCGGGAAGTCCAGCGCGTCGAGGGCGACCAGCGCGGCCGTGGCGAAGGCGACCAGGCCGAGCACGGCCTGGCTGACCGCGGCGGTGAGCTTGCGCGGCCAGGCGTCCACCCTGGCGCCTCCGGCGGCGCCGAGCAGCAGGCCGGGGGCGGACTGCGCGGCGAGGGAGAGCCCGGCCGCGGCGGCGGAGCCGGTGATGTGCAGCACGAGCAGGTTCTGCACGGTGAGCTGCATCCAGGTGCCGGCGTTGGAGACGAGGTTCGCCAGGGACCACCAGCGCATGCCGGAGTGGCGCAGGCAGCGCCAGGGGCTGCGGTCGGTCCCGGGCGCCGCCCGGCCGCGCCGGGCCGTACGGCGGCGGCGGCCGGCGGGGGCGCCGGACGGGGGCTCGGCCGGCGCCTCGGCCGGGGCGGGTCCGGGGTGCCCGGGGGTGGGGGATCCGGGGGCCGGGGGTTCCGGGGCCGAGGGTTCCGGAGCCGGGGGCTCGGCGAGGTCAGCGGTGTGAGGCATGGAGGCAGGCAGGGGTGGGTGGGGTCGGGGGCGGTGCGGGGGGCGCCGGACGGTTCCCGGCGCGGAAGTTCCCGGGAGAGGAGTTCACGGCAGAGAAGAACCCCGATCAGGCGTGGCCCGACCGAGGTCGTCGCGCGTTCTCCCGGCCGGCCGCGGTGCCGCGACCGCCGGGTCCGGCGTCGCCCCATGCTCCCAGACGGCTTCCGCGAGCCGGGAGCCGCGCGGCGCCGCCGTGCCTGCCCGGCGGGCCAAGTCACGCGTTCGAGGGTGGACTTGGCGCGCGAGTGTCCTTACTCACACGCCCGCCCGCCTGCCGCGTCCCCGCCGCACGCCTGTCGCTCCCGCGCCGCGCACCCGGCCCGCGCACACCAGTGGGCGCCCTCCCGACGCCGACCCCTGGACACATAACCCCGCCGGGGGTATACCTAGCGCATAACCCCGCACTAACCCCTATGGGGTTCGGGTGGAGGCGAGGGGCGGAACCCCGGCCCCGGAGGCACCTCCCGGCCCCTCGCCCCGGAACACCGACGGAGGCCGCTCATGCCCAAGATCAACGTCTATCTGCCCGACGACCTCGCCGACGCCGTCAAGGAGGCGGGCCTGCCCGTCTCCGCCATCTGCCAGCGCGCCCTGGAGCAGGCGGTGCGCCGGGTGACCGCCATCCGGGAGACCGCCCTCGGCGACCTGGAGAGCGACGACCCCACCGCCCGCCTGACCCACTTCACCGACCGGGCCAGGGCCGCCATGCGGCTCGCCGTCCAGCGGGCCGGGGCCGAGGGCGCGGCGCGCGTCGGCACCGAGCACGTGCTCGGCGGGCTCCTCCAGGAGGGCGGCAACCTCGGGTTCCAGGTGCTGCTCGCGCTGGAGATCGACCCCGACCGGGTGGCCCGCGAACTCGCCGAGCGGGTGCCGGACCCGGCGGAGGGCGAGCCGGCCAGGCACTTCAGCGGCCCCCTGGCGAACGCGCTCGAGCTGACCGTCACCGAGGCGACCGGGCTCGGCCACAACTACGTCGGCTGCGAGCACCTGCTGCTCGGCCTGGTCGCCGAGCCCGACGGCACCGCCGGCCAGGTGCTGCGCGCGCTGGGCGCCGAGCTGCGGCTGACCCGCCGCGCCGTCGCCGCGGCCCTGGCCGGGTACCGGCACCTGCGGGCCACCCAGAGCGCGGCGGAGCAGCCCGCCGCGGCGTCCCCCGAGGCCGTGCGCGCGGCCCTGGCGGCGGCCGTCCGCGAGGAGTTGCGCCCCCTGACCGAGCGCCTGGAGCGCCTGGAGCGGCACGTCGGGCTGTGACGGGCTCCCGGTCGGGACGCGGCGCGCGGCCCGGGGGCAGGGGGCGCTCAGGGCAGCGGGGTGCCGCCCGTGGCGTTCACGATCTCCGCCGTGATGTAGCTCGCCTCGGGGGAGGCGAGGAACACGTACGCCGGGGCCATCTCCGCGGGCTGGGCGGCGCGGCCGATCGGGGCCTGGGCGCCGAACTCGGAGGTGTCCGGCATGGTGGCCGGGATCAGCGGCGTCCACACCGGCCCCGGCGCCACCGCGTTGACCCTGATGCCGCGCTCCGCCAGGTACTGGGCGAGCGCCTGGGTGAAGGTGACGATGGCGCCCTTGGTGGTGGCGTAGTCCAGCAGGTGCGGGCTCGGCTTGTACGCCTGCACCGAGGTGGTGTTGATGATGCTGCCGCCCTCGGGGATGTGGGGCAGCGCCATCTTCGACAGCCAGAACATGCCGTAGAGGTTGGTGCGCAGGGTGCGGTCGAACTGCTCGGTGGAGATGCCCTCGATGCTGTCGGACTGGGCCATCTGGTAGGCCGCGTTGTTCACCAGGACGTCGATGCGCCCGAACTCCCGCACCGCGCGCTCCACCAGGGAGCGGCACTGGCTCTCCTCGCGGATGTCGCAGGAGACCGCGACGGCCCTGCGCCCGGCCTCGGTGACCAGGCGTACGGTCTCCCGCGCCTCGTCCTCCTCCTGCTCCAGGTGGGTGAACAGCACGTCCGCGCCCTCCCTGGCGAACGCCAGCGCCACCGCCCGGCCGATCCCGGAGTCCCCTCCGGTGATCACCGTGCGGCGCCCTTCGAGGCGGCCGCTGCCCCGGTAGGAGCTCTCCCCGTGGTCGGGCCTGGGCTCCATGTCCTCGGTGCCGCCGGGGTGCGGCTGGTCCTGCTGGGGGAACTCCGGGCGCGGGTAGCGCTCGGCCGGGTTCTGCGGGGCCCGCTGCTCGTCCACTGCGCTGAAACCTCTCCTCCGGCTTCGGGGTCTGCTTCCTGCCGCGCCGAGATGTGATCGGCAGCGGACGGGTTCCCTGGGCCCACCAGGGCAAACCCCGCGATCGGGGACGCCACGCGACAGGGCCGGCGGAGTGATCGTCACACGGTAGGATCCCAGCCAATGCCCGGGTGTAGCGCAGAGGCAGTCGCACCCACGGCCGTAGTGGGAGGACGCCGGTTCGAATCCGGTCGCCCGGGCAGGCACCGCGAGCCCCGCGGCGCGGCCCGGCGGGCGCACACCGTCCCCACCGACGGAGGGCACCGGTTCGCGTCCGACCGCGACCATCCCAGGGGATCGGGCGCAGTGATCGTCACACGATAGGATCGCGCCCCAGCTCGTGCGTAGCGCAGCGGCAGACGCACCCGCAAGCCGTGCGGGAGGACGCCGGTTCGAATCCGGCCGTGCGAGCGGGCACCATCACGACCCCGTAGCGCAGAGGCAGGCGCACCGTTACCTCATGGCGGGTACGCCGGTTCGAATCCGGCCGGGGTCACCCAAGGGGGCATCGGGGCAGGGGCACTTCGGACGGGGCGGGCACGTGGACGGCATCACCGAGGAGGAGCTGGCGGCGTTCCACCGCACCGTGGCCAGGCTCCGCGACCTCTCCCCCGACGACCCGGTGCGGCTGCGCGCCGAGCACGTCGCCGAGTCCCTGGTCCGGGACGGGCGACGCCGGCGCAGGAAGCGGCGCGGCCGGCTGCGGGCCGAGGCGGACGCCGCCGTGCTCGCCGCCACCGCCACCGGCGCCACCGCCCGCCGCGAGGACGCCCCGCTCACCGCCCCCGGCACGCCCGGGGTGCTGGCCCGGGCGCGCCGCTGCTACGTGTGCAAGGGCTCCTACCGGCAGACCGACGCCTTCTACCACCTGCTGTGCCCCGCCTGCGCGGCCGACAACTCCGCCCGCCGCGCGCTGAGCTGCGACCTGACCGGGCGGCGCGCCCTGCTCACCGGCGGACGCGTGAAGATCGGGTTCCAGCTCGCGCTGATGATGCTGCGCGACGGCGCGGAGCTCCTCGTCACCAGCCGGTTCCCGCACGACACGCTGCGCCGCTTCCGCGCCGTGCCCGGCAGCGGGGCGTGGCTGGACCGGCTCACCGTCGTCGCCGTCGACCTGCGCGACCCGCGGCAGGTCCTCGGCCTGTGCGAGCAACTGCGCGCCGACGGCAGGCCGCTGGACATCCTCGTCAACAACGCCGCCCAGACGGTGCGGCGGCCCGCCGCCTCCTACGCGCTGCTGGCCGAGGGGGAGGCCGGGACGCTGCCCGCCGGGGTGCTGGCCGCGCCCGGGTTCCGCCCCATGGCGGCACTGCCCGGAGACGGCGGGGCGGGCGGCGCGGCGGCGGGCGGGGTGCTCGCCCTGGTCCTCGGGGAGCCGGACGAGGCCGGGCTGCTGCCCGACCCGGCGCGGGACAACTCCTGGTCGGCGCGGCTCGGCGGGCTCGACCCGGCCGAGGTGCTGGAGACGCAGTTGGTCAACGCCCTCGCCCCGGCGCTGCTGTGCGACCGACTGCTGCCGCTGCTGCTCGCCTCGCCGCACCCGCGCCGCTACATCGTCAACGTCACGGCCGTGGAGGGGCGGTTCGCCGTGCGCCGCAAGACCTCGGGGCACCCGCACACCAACATGGCCAAGGCCGCGCTCAACATGCTCACCCGCACCAGCGGCCCGGAACTGGCCGCGCGGGGCGTGCACATGTGCAGCGTGGACACGGGGTGGATCACCGACGAGAACCCGCTGCCGACGAAGGTCCGGATCGCGGAGGGCGGCTTCCGCACCCCGCTGGACGTCGTGGACGGCGCCGCGCGCGTGTACGACCCCATCGTGCGCGGCGAGGCCGGCGCCCCGGTGGCGGGGGTGTTCCTCAAGGACTACCAGGAAGCCGAGTGGTGAGCGTGCACCAGAACCCGGAGACCGGGGGCACCCGCGAAGGCGCCGCGCCCGGGGGCGCCACACCCGGGGGCGCCGTGCCGGGAGGGGCCGTGTCCGGGGCGGCGGGCGGCGCCGGGCCCGCGGAGCGGCCGTTCGCCGGGATCGGGCCCCTCGTCCCCCGCCCCGCGGCCGACCTCGACCCGCTGCTGGCCTGGCTGCGCACGGGCGAGGCCCCCGCCGGGCGGCTCGACTTCCCCGCGGGGACGGCGCTGCCCGACGGGCGGCTCGACCTGTGCAAGCAGGCCCTGGGCGCCGAGGGGGCGGCGCGGGTCGCCGAGGCCCTGCGGCCCGGTCCGGTGCGCCATCTGCTGCTGGGCACGGACGGGCTGGGCGACGACGGCGCCTCCGCGGTCGCCGAGCGGGCCGCGGACAGCGACGTCGAGACCCTCTACCTCGGCTGCAACGGGATCACGGCGGGCGGCGCCTGCCGGATCGCCGACAGCCTGCGCGCCTCCCCGCAGGCCGTCACCGGGGTGTGGCTCAAGCGCAATCCGCTCGGCGCGGGCGGCGGGGACGCGGCGGCCGCCCTGGTGGACGCGGCCCGCTCCCTGCGCACCTTGGACCTGGTGCAGACCGGCCTGACCCCGGAGGGCCTGGCCGTGCTCGCCGACGCGCTGGTGACGGCGGCGGCGTCGGGCCGCCGGGTGCTGCGGCTGTACGCCGGGGGGAACCCGCTCGGCCCCGGCGGCGCCCGTGCCGCGGCGCCGATCCTGGCCGCCGGGGCCGTCGGCGAGCTGTACCTGTCCGCCGCCGGGCTCGGCGACGAGGGCGCGCTGGCCCTCGCCGACGCCCTGGCCGCGGCGCCGTACGGCGCCCTGACCCGGCTGTCGGTGGCCAGCGACGGCATCGGCCCGCGCGCCGCCGCCCGGCTGGTGGCCGCCGCGGTCGCCGCCGGGGTGGAGGTGTGCGACCTGGGCCGGGTGCGGGCCGCCGGAGCGCTCGGGGCGCCGGGCAACCGCGTGGACGAGGCCGCGGCCACCGCCATCGCCGGGGCCCTGTCCGCCGGGCCGCACCGGATGACCCACCTGGTGCTGGCGCACACCGGGATGCGCAGCCGCGAGGCGCACCGGCTGCTGGACGGCGCGGAGCGGGCGGTCAGCCCCACCCGGTTCCTGCTCGGCAAGGGCGTCGCCACCAGCGTCCGGCGCCGCCTGGACGCCCGCAGTGGCGGCCTGCCGCCGCTGCCGCCCGTGCCCGCCGACGTGGCCGCGGTGCGCAGCGTGTACCGCACGGCGCCGCCGACGGCCGGGGAGCCGGGCCACGCGGACGACGGGGACTGAGCGACCGGACGGCCGGGACGGGCGGCGGGGACCGGCGGCGGGCGGCCGGGAGGCGGGCGGCCGGGAGGCGGGCCACCGCCGGGGCGCCGGGCGGCCCGGCCCCCGTCCGCGGCCCGTGTCCCGCGCCGTCCGGGGCTACCGCGGCATCTTCGCGAACGTCTCTATCCAGAACCGCTGGTGCTGTTCGGACGCCCCCACCAGGTAGGTGGAGCGCAGCTTCGGCGGCAGCAGCGCCACCAGGCGGGCCACCGCCTTGCGGTGCTTCTTCAACTGGGACAGCTCCGCGTTGGCCAGCACCTGGTGGACGATGTCGCTGTCGTTGTCCCCCTCGCTGGACGCCTGCCCCGCCCGCCGCAGCCGCGCCTCCCAGGCGTCCACGTCCTTGGCCAGCTCGGCGAGCCCCGTCACGGGCCGGTTGCTCAGCCGGTCGACCAGGGCGGTCAGCGGCACGGGGGCGTACTCGCCGTCGCCGAGGTAGATGGTGCCGATCTCCAGGGGCAGGTCCCGCTGGTGCAGCTTGATCAGCCGCTCCATGGTCCGCTTGGTGATCCAGGCCCGGCCCTCGTCGTCGATGTCGTGCTTCCACCACTCCAGCACCGTCTCGGCGACGGCGCCGTACCGGGCGATCAGCCACTCGTTGGCGGGGATGTCCTCCGGCTCCACCTCGAGGGAGGCGGTGAACCGGGTGGCCTGCGCGATGTTGTTCCGGGCGACCCGGAGCTTGCGGCCCAGGTGGTACGGCGGGTTCTGCACGGCGATCTGGGCGCGCAGGTTCGGTATCGGCCGTCCGGCCAGGGACCACTCCTGGGTGATCTCCATCAGCTTGGCGAACGCGGCCTTGTCCTTGGGGCGGTTGTACTCGTCCCAGACGATGGCCTTCGGCTCCGCGGTGGTGAAGTTGGCGGCCAGCAGGTTGTCCAGCGAGCCGTCGGGGGTGGGGATGGGGGCGCACAGGTCCTCGACGTTGGTGACCGGCAGCGAGAAGTACAGCGGCTCGCGGCCCAGCTCGGCCCGTACCGTCTCGCGGACCACCTCGGTCTTGCCGCAGCCGGGCGGGCCCTGGAGCAGCACCGTCCAGCGGTTGCGCAGCGCCGCGCGCACCACCCGGCGCACCGGGTCGGGCACCGTGCCGGGGTTGGGCACGCCCAGATTGGTGGCGATCCGGTCCAGGATCTCCGCGGTGCGGTCCTGGACCCGCCCGTTCTCGCCGACCTGCTCGGCCAGGCGCATCCGTTCGCCGTTGACCAGGGGCAGTCCCCAGCGCAGCGGGAAGCCCTCGCGGGCGTTGGCCAGGATGTGGTCGAGGGTGCGCGGGGAGAGCAGTTCGCGCAGGGCGGGGCTGAGCGACGCCCACAGGGCGAACACTCCGCGCAGGTTCCACTCGCGGTACTTCCAGGCGAGGCGGATCCGCCAGGAGGTGTCGTTGGCGGTGAGCCGCACCGTCACCATCCGGTCGAGGATGGCCAGGTCGCTGCGGCGGGCCGCGGTCTCGGCCAGGGACTCGTTGTCGGTGAGGAACACCCCGACGCAGCCGAGCGCCCGCAGGTCGTACTCGCCGAGCGTCCAGTTGCAGGCGATCTGCATCAACTGGGACTGGATGGTCTCCCCGGCCTGGAGGGAGTCGTCGATGAGCAGGACGAACCTGCGGCCCGGCTTGAGCTGGCTCATCACCAGTTGGCGCAGCACCAGCTCGCCGGTGCGCGCGTCCCGCACGGGGGCGTTGGCCAGCAGGTCGTCGGGGGTGAGGTTGGCCGCGGGCACGAACACCAGCTCGGTGTCCTCGTGGGCCTCGGCGATGTGGCTGAAGAACGTGGCGGTCTTGCCGATGCCGTGCTCGCCGAAGACCTGCCCGGTCTGGCCCATGTCGATCATGGCGTCGATGAAGGACTCGAGACGGGACCGGCCGGTCCAGCCCTCGGGCGGCTCCGGGTAGGTGGCGCTGGCCCGCCAGGCGCGCCGGGCCTGCGTCCGCTCCCGGGATTCCTCGGTGGTGGTGCTGGTCATCGTTCTCCTGTCGTGACGCGGTGGCAGGCCATGGGCGGGTCGTGGGCCTCGGGCCAGTCGTCGCCGCCCTCGGTGATCAGCCAGATCCACTTGTCGGGCTCGGCCGGGGTGACGTGCGGGGCGTAGCCGTCGGTGAGCATGATCACCGCGTCCGGGCGCTCCTCGAACAGCGCGCCGTTCACGGCGGTGCGGCCCTCGACGTAGTCCACGACGGCCTGGAAGCTGGTGCCGCCTCCGCCGTAGACGCGCTCGCCGGGCTTGAACGGCATCACCACCCCGTCGAAGGACAGCCAGTGGGCGGCCACGCCGTCGATGCCGCCGACCAGATCGGTGAGCCAGTGGACCACGCTGTCGGGCATCGAGCCCGAGGTGTCGTAGGCGATGACGAGGACCTTGTCGCGGACCGGGCCGCGGCGGGAGAGCATCGGGTCGTGCCCGAGCGCGGCGAGCAGGGCGCCGCGCTTCTTGGGGTAGACCAGGCGCTCGCCCTCCCGCAGCCGGGACGCCAGGACGTCCACCAGCCAGCGCTGCCACCAGTCGACCCGGCCGGTGCGGGCGGTCTGCCCGCGCAGCGCGCCCGCGCCGAGCCGCCCCCAGATGCGGCTGACGCGCTCGGAGGCGCCGTCGGTGCGGTCCATCAGGTCGAGCAGCTCGCGCTCGGCTCCGGCGTGGCCCCTGCGGGCGGCGAGCAGCGAGTTGAGCAGCGCGGAGGAGACGGCCAGGTCGGTGGCCTCCTGGTCGGCCGGTATGCCCCCCTCGGCGAGGTGGATGCACAGCGGCGCGGGCACCGGCGGGTTCTTCATCCGCTTCAGCTCGGCGTACACGGTCATGTCGGTGGCGGTGAACTCGCCGTAGGACAGCGGGTCCAGGCCCTGCGCGGTCAGGTCGGCGGCGTAGTCGGCGTGCACCCGCCGGGGGTCCACGCCGGTGGGCTCGCCGTTCAGCAGCGGGAGCGCGTCGCGGCCGAGGCGGACCATCGCCACATGGTTGATCGACACCTCGGCGGCGATGTCGAACACGGGGTCCTCCCGCAGCTCCGGCTCGGCGAACAGGTGGCGGTGCACCAGGTGCCTGGCCTCGTGGAACAGCACGAACTTCACCCCCTCCAGGCCGAGGCCGACGAAGAAGCCGGGGTTGTACAGCAGCAGGCAGGAGCCGTCGCCCGAGGCGACCACGGCGGCGGTGTCGATCGCGGTGGTGGGGATCTGGTGGCGGCACTTGGAGTACAGCCAGGAGGCCACGGCCGAGTCGGTGAGGCCGAAGTCGAGCAGCGCCGACTCCTTCAGCCGCCGCGCCTCCTCGACCACCTCGGGATCGGCGGGCCGCCAGCGCTCCAGCGCGCGGCGGTCCGTCAGATCGACCACGTGCCGCCGCTTCTCCCGGCGCCCGTCGTAGGCCATGCCACCCCCCGTTGTGTTGCGACGCTTCCTACTTGCTATCAGTTCGCACCGACAGCGCCCCTCCGGCCCCGGGCGGCTACGATCGCCCGAGGACGGGGCGTAGCGCAGAGGCAGTCGCGCCCGGTCTCCACAACCGGGAGGACGCTGGTTCGACTCCAGCCGCCCCGTCCGCCTCCACCCGCAGCCCTCCGCCCTCTGCCCTCCGGTGCGAGGGCCGTTCCCGCCGAGCCGTGCCGCTCCGGCCGACCCGCGGCGCGCGGCTCACCCCGTCAGGCCGCGGTGTGCGCGATCGCGCCCGAGGTGGCCACCAGTTCCGGCAGCGTGCCGGAGAAGGTGGGCAGCAACTGGGCGCACACCGCCCACGCCTCGGGGTTCCCGCCGAGGTGGGCGCGCACCTGCGGGCGCAGCGCCGCGGCGGCCTCCTCCGCCCGGGCGGGGAAGGCCACGCGGCCCAGCGACAGCACGGTGAGCACGTCGCGGGCGGGCCGCCAGGCGCGGACGTACTCCGCGGCGTCCCGCACGATGCCCGCCTGCCGCAGCCGGTGGGCGAACTTCGGGTGGGAGCCGAACTGCTCGCGCAGCGCGGGCGGGCAGTCGATGCGTATCGCCAGGGCCCAGCGGGCGTGCCCGGGCAGCGGCTCCTCGCGGTCGGCGGCGGCTATCCGGGGCCAGTGCTCGCGGGAGACGGCCATGGCGGCGGACCTGGCCTGCCGCAGCGTGCGCGCGCGGCGCAGTGTGCCGACGACGCCGTGCGGGGAGGCCGCGGCGGGTATCTCCGGCTCGTCGTAGTACTCCAGGTCCTGCGGACGCTCCACGGGCGCCCGGTCACCGGGGCCGAACGGGACGCCGCGCAGGACGTCGCGCTTGACCGCGTTGGTGGAGTGCGGGTTGTGGAAGGCCAGGGCGTTGACGTCCGGGTCGTCCTGCTCCAGCAACCACAGCAGGACCGAGGCGGGCGCCGCGTCGAGGTAACCGAGCTCCTCGGCGGCCTCCGCCCTGCCCCGCGCGGACGGCCGCGGGGCCTCGTCCCCGAGCCGGGAGCGCGCCCGCTCCGCCTCCTGCGGCCCGACCAGGCCGAGCAGGAAGTCCATCCCCGTAGCCGTGCTCATCGCGTCCCCTCCTCGTGCACGGACCGATCTTCGCAGACGGGTACGACAGCCCGCACAGGCATTCCACCGCGACGGTCCCACGACGGGGCTTTCGAAGAATCGTAGTCATCCCATACGATCATTCTAAGATTCATGGAAAGGCGATCGCGGTGACGAACGAAACATCCGGCGACTCCTCCCGCTCCGGGCCGCCGCCCCTGGACTCGACCGCGCGGGAGCTGCTGCGGCTCCTCCAGGCCGACGGACGGGCCACCCACGCGGCGCTCGGCAAGGCCGTCGGGCTCACCGGCCCCTCGGTGCACTCCCGGATCCGGCACCTGGAGCGGGACGGCGTCATCCGCGGCTACACCGCCCTGGTGGACCCGGCGGCGGTGGACCAGTCCCTCGTCGCCTTCGTCCGGGTCTCCACCCGGGCGTCGGCCGACGAGCAGGAACCCTTCGAGCAGTTCGTGCGGGACGAGCCGCAGATCCTCGAGTGCCACGACGTGGACGGCGAGGACAGCTACATCCTCAAGGTGCGCACCGCGTCCCCGCGGACGCTGCGGGTCCTGCTGTCCCGGATCCGGGCCATCCCGGGCATCACCAGGACCGTGACCTCCATCGCCCTGGAGACGGTCAAGGACGTCACCGAGAGCGGCCACCTCGCCGACCCCTCCCGCCTCGACGACCCCACCGGCACCGACCGCACCGGCACCGACCCCGCCGGGCCCTCCCGCGCCGGGGAGGAGTGATGGGCGAGGTGCTGTGGCTCGGCGTCCTGCTGGGCGTCGGGGCCGCGCTGTCCGTGGGCCCGGTGTTCGTCACCATCCTCCAGGAGTCGGCGTCCCGGGGCTTCGGCGCGGGGCTGCGCGTCATCCTCGGCTCCGCCCTCGCCGACCTGGTGCTGCTGCTGCCCGCGCTCGCCTTCGCCTGGGTGATCAGCGCGCTGGCCGCCGCGTCGTTCTGGGTGGGCCTGGCGGGCGCCGCCGTCTTCCTGGCCCTGGCGTGGCAGGGCGCGCGCGACGCGCGGCGGCTGTGGCGGGAGGGCCAGGCGGCGGCCGAGACCCCGGACCGGGCGTTCGTCAAGGGCGTCATCGGCAACCTCGTCAACCCGTTGACGTGGACGTTCTGGCTCGCCACCGGGACGCCGACGATGCTGCGCGCCCACGACGCGGGCGGCGCCGCGGGACTGGCGCTGTTCACCGCCGTCTGGTTCACCGTCGCCTCCGGCCTGGAGGCGGTGATCGCCTTCTGCGTGGCCCGGCTCGGCACCGGCGTCGGACCGCGCGGGCAAGGGGTGTTCACCGCCCTGTCCGCCGTGCTGTTCGCGGTGCTCGCGGGCCTGCTGACGGTGCGCGACGTGCTTCCGCCGCTGCTGGCGTGAACCCCGCCCGGGTCCTGTGGCCGCCGCCCGCGGGCGGCGGCCGTAGGGTGAGCCCGTGCTGGCACCCGACTTCCCGATCCGCACCGAGCGGCTGGAGCTGCGCCCGTTCGCCCCAGGCGACCTCGCCGCGGTCCACGCCTGCTTCCGCGTGCCCGACGTCGTCCGCCATCTGCGCTGGGAGCCCCTCGACCTGGAGGGCGCCCGGCAGTTGCTCGCCGCGCGCCTCGGGCGCAGCGCGCTGCGGGCCGAGGGGGACGTGCTCCACCCGGCCGTCGTGCTGCGGGCGACCGGCGAGGTGATCGGCGAGGTGATGCTCCAGTGGACCAGCGAACCGGACCGCCAGGGCGAGATCGGCTATGTGCTCCACCCCCGCCACTGCGGGCACGGGTACGCCACCGAGGCCGCCCGGGAGATGCTGCGGCTCGGCTTCGAGGGCCTGCGGCTGCACCGGATCGCGGCGAGCCTCGACGCGGAGAACACCGCCTCGGCGCGGGTCGTGGAGCGGCTCGGCATGCGCCGCGAGGCCCGTCTGGTCCACAACCACCGGCTGAAGGGCTCGTGGCGGGACGAGCTGGTGTACGCGATGCTCGAGGACGAGTGGCCCGGATCGCCCCGCTGACCGGGCGAAAAGCGCTGGTCCGGGCGTGAGTCCGCCCTCTACGGTGCCTTGGTGACCGTCCAGGTGATCGTGCTCAATGGTGGTTCCAGCGCGGGCAAGTCCCGGATCGCCCGCTGCCTCCAGACGCTGCTGCCCGACCCGTGGCTGGTGCTCGGCGCGGACACCCTCGTCGACGCGCTGCCGCCCGCGCTGCTCGGCGCGGACGGCGGGATCGCGTTCGCCGAGGACGGCGGGGTGGACGTCGGCCCGGCCTTCCGGCGGTTGGACGAGGCGTGGTCCCTCGGCGTGGCCGCCATGGCCCGCGCGGGCGCCCGTGTCGTGGTGGACGAGGTGTTCCTCGGCGGCGCCGACTCGCAGCGGCGGTGGCGCGAGGCGCTGCACGGGCTCGGCGTGCTGTGGGTCGGGGTGCGGTGCGACGCCGCGGTCGCCGAGGCCCGCGAGACCGCGCGCGGCGACCGTACGCCGGGGATGGCCCGCGGGCAGGCGGAGGCCGTCCACCGGGGCGTGGTGTACGACATGGAGGTGGACACCACCCGCACCGAGGCGCTGGAGTGCGCCCGCGCCATCGCCGCCCGGGTGGGCCGGACGGGCTGAGCGGCGGTCGGCCGCGAGGGCCGGGCACCGGGAAGCGGGCGGTGTACACGGCGAACGGCTCGATGCCGACCTGAGCCCGCAGCTCGTCCAGCCGCTCGGGGTCCTCGCAAGGCCACGGCACGGGCGCCCCGTCCCCGACCCCGGCGACCCGGGTGCCGTAGCGCTGCTCCCGGCCCTCGTCGACCCGGGTCCTGTCGTGCAGGAAGGCCAGTTGCCGCCGGTCCGCCTCGCCCGCGGCCACCGCCCGCTCCATCAGCCCGAGCGCCCGCCGCTGCACCTCCAGTCGGCGGTCGGCGTGCTGCGCGACCAGCCACGCCGCCCGCGCCGCCGCCTCCCCGTCGTCGCCGTTCGCGAGGTGGGACGAGCGGTGGCCGGCCTCCGCCATGTCGGGCAACTCGCGTGCCGGGTCGTGCCGGAGGGTCATGGGCGGCCTCCTGGGTGCCGGTCGGTCGGGTCGCGGACACCACGGTGGGGCGGCGGAACGCGACGAAGATCGTCTTGGCGGACGGTGACAGGCCCGGCCCCGGCGGGAGGCAAATGGATCACGCGCGGGCCGCTGGGCGGAACCTCACAGAACGGCGTCGCGGGAAGTGAGTAGCCGTACTCAGGCGGTGTCCGGCTGCCGCTGTGAGACTGCCGCGCATGTCTTCGCAGACCTCACAGGTCGGGTCCCGCGCGGCGTGGGGAGAGCGGCTGTCCGACGTGCTCGTCGCGGTCATGGCCCTCGCCCTGGAAGCGCTCGCCGTGCTCGTCGTCGGCTACCTCGCGCTGTCCACCTCCTGGGACACCGACGGCTTGGGCAACGGCGAGGCGCTGCCCGTCCTCGGGGTCATCGCGCTGGCCGCGGGCCTCGCGGCGTTCGGCTTCTTCCGGGCGCGGCTGCCGGTGGCGGCCTGGACCCAGGCCCTGGCCGCGGCGGCCCTGGTGCTGTTCGCCGTCCTCGCCCCCTTCTCCGACGACGACACCCGCCCCTCCTCCCCCGGCCTCACGGACCGGAGCACCCAGTGCCACGACGACGAGAAGTGCCGCACCGGCGAACGCTGACCCGCCCCCCGCCGCGGACGAACGGACGGTCCCCCACGGGATCGCGGGGAAGCCCCGCACCGGGGCCACGACGGGCCCGGACGGTGTGGGCTCGTCGCCGCGGGCCCGGGTCCGCGGCGGGCGGGCGACCGGGCGCCGCCCCGGGGCGGGGCGTGCGGTGGCCCCGGTCGGGTGGCGGCGGTGGAGCCGCCGCCGCGTGGTCGGCGTCCGAAAAGGGTTGGTCTCCCCGGGTGTCCGGGCGCCCCGGAGCGGGTCTGCGGCGACGGGCCCTCCTGCCGGGGGTCGGCCCGGGACCGGCCATCGGCGGACGGGGTCACCGGCGGGAGCCCGGAGATCCGCACCCGGTTGATCAGCGCGCGTCAGGCGATACCGGCGACCCGGAGCGGACCGGCCCTCCCCGGGATGCGGTCGGACCACCTCAACGGCGAGGAGGAGCATCCCTCCAGGGCGATCCGCGCCCGGCCGCCACGCCGAGGCCTCCGGGCACGCGATCCCGGAGCGGCCCGACCAGGCCCGAAACCGGACGCGGCACGGCGGTTGCGGCGGATGTCCGCCCACCCGCCCGCGACCGGCGTGCCCCCCTCCGCCGCGATGTGGTCGGACTTCGCTTCCGCCGAGCCCATGCGGCGCCACGGGCGCACCACCCGCCGAGACAGGCCCACCGGGCCCTGCCGCACCACCGTCCCGGGAGCCCGATCCGTTCCGTCGGCGGGCCCGTCAGGTCCGCCCCGCGCCGAGGCGCAGGCCCGCGCTTCGGCGCGGCGTGGGGCACGGCGGCCCCGCCGGGACGTGGCCGGATCGCCGCGCGCCCCGGTCACGGGGCGTGCAGGCAGGGTGACTCGCGGCAACTGGGTGGGAGCGCTCCCGTCCATGAAGCGCCGCTTCACAAGATGCAGGACCGCAACGGGCAGTGAGGGCCCTGCGGGCTGCCCGGTTTCGACAAATGAAAGCGGTCCGATGCGTTGACATGACCACACCCCGTCTGAGTTCATATTTTCCGGCGCCACCCGAGAGGCAGCGCGCCACAAGGTGAATATGGGCCGCCATTCCGTCGGCGCGAAGAGCCGCGCGCCCGATGACGCACCGTGCACCACCCGGCAAGCACCTGAGCCCAGATCCCGCCGCCTGTGGCCGTCCATTGGGAGCGCTCCCACCGATCGAGAGAGGGTCCGAGCCGTGCGACGTCCCCCGCTCCCCCGGCCGAAGCCGGCCGCCGTGGCCCTGGCCGCGGTGGCGCTGCTGCTGCCGCCCCTGGCCGCAGGCACCGCGACGGCCTCCGCCCCGGCGCCGGCCTCGACCCCCGCCCCGGCCGCGTCCGCCGCCGACACCGCGGACTGGCTGCACACCCAGGGCAACCGGATCGTGGACGCGAACGGCGACGAGGTCTGGCTGACCGGCGCCAATTGGTTCGGCTTCAACGCCACCGAGCGGGTCTTCCACGGCCTGTGGTCCGCCAACATCGAGGAGGTCACCAAGTCCCTGGCCCAGCGCGGCATCAACATCGTCCGGGTGCCGATCTCCACCCAGTTGCTGCTGGAGTGGCGCGACGGCCGGGCCACCGTCCCGTCGGCCGTCAACGCCTGGGCCAACCCGGAGCTCGCGGGGAAGACCAGCCTCCAGGTCTTCGACCACTGGCTGGCGCTGTGCGAGAAGTACGGGCTGAAGGTCATGCTCGACGTGCACAGCGCCGACGCGGACAACTCCGGCCACACCTACCCGGTCTGGTACAAGGGCAGCATCACGCCGGAGCTGTTCCACCAGGCGTGGGAGTGGGTCACGGCCCGCTACCGCGACGACGACACCCTCGTCGCGATGGACGTGAAGAACGAGCCCCACGGCGGCGCGAACGAGAGCCCGCGCGCCAAGTGGGACGGCTCGGCCGACCAGGACAACTTCAAGCACACCTGCCAGACCGCGGGCCGCCGCATCCTGGCGGTGAACCCGAACGTGCTGGTGCTGTGCGAGGGCGTCCAGATCTATCCGAGGAACGGCGCCGACTGGAGCTCCACCAACAGCGCCGACTACCACGGCATGTGGTGGGGCGGGAACCTGCGCGGGGTGCGCGACCACCCGGTGGACCTCGGCGCCGGGCAGGACCAACTGGTGTACTCCCCGCACGACTACGGCCCCTCAGTGGCCCAGCAGCCGTGGTTCAAGGGCGACTGGAGCCGCGCCACCCTCGAACGCGACGCCTGGGACCCCAACTGGCTGTTCATCCACAAGGAGAACAAGGCGCCGCTGCTCATCGGCGAGTGGGGCGGCCACATGGACGGCGGCGCCAACGAGAAGTGGATGCGGGCGCTGCGCGACCTGATCGCCGAGAACCGGATCCACCAGACGTTCTGGTGCGTCAACCCCAACTCCGGGGACACCGGCGGCCTGCTGGGGCACGACTGGAAGACCTGGGACGAGAGCAAGTACGCCCTCCTCAAACCCGCCCTGTGGCAGCACCAGGGCAAGTTCGTGAGCCTCGACCACCAGGTCAGGCTCGGCGGTGCCGGCAGCACCACCGGGCTGAGCCTGGCCGATGTCCACGGGGGCGGCGCGAACGGTGGCCCACCCCCCACGGCCGCCGCCGCGGCCGGTGACGCCGATCCGCACCCGGCGAGCCGAGCCCGCGAGTAGCCGCCCCCCGCCGCCCGCCCCGCCCGGTGTCCCCAAACCACCCCGGGCGGGGCGGGAACCACGTCCGCGCCCGTCCGCGCCCGTCCGCCGCGGCGCGGTGATCCGCGCGGCGGGACCGCCCGCGCCGTGTCCGCCGGGGACGGCGAGCGAGCCGCGCCCGAGCACGCGCCCGTCGAGGTGGCGCGCCCGCCGGGCGCGCCGCCGGTCACTGCCCGTCGGCGGCCGGACC
>NZ_BAAGTD010000082.1:0-24340 GCF_054782095.1 Streptomyces capparidis
TGTGAGCCAAGGAGTTGTGCCTTCCGATTGTCTTCCTAAGACCGCTTGGCCTCCGACTTGGCGGCGGCGCGGGCGGCGGTGCCGGCCTGGGAGCGGGGGCCCGCGGCGCCGGCCGCGGTGCCGCCGCGGCCGGCGGGCCCGGCCAGGCCGGGATCGGAGCGGGCGGTCGAGGCGGCAGGGGCGGGGCCGCGGGCTCGGGTGCCGGTGCCGGCTCGGGTGCCGGTGCCAGGGTCGGTGCCGGTGCCGGCTCGGGCTCGGGTTCCGGCTCGGGGCGCGGCTCAGGCGCCGGCCCGGGCACGGGAGCGGCCTCCGGCGGGGTGTCGCTCCGCGGTTCGTCCTCCGGGGCCGCGGCCGGCGCGGGGAACGGCACGACCGGCGGGCCGGTCGGCGGTGGCGGCACCACGGGCCCGGCCCCCTCCGACGGCGCCGGCGCGGGGTCCTCCGCGGCGGGCGCGGGGGACGGTGCCACCGGAGCCGGAGCCGGAGCCGGAGCCGGAGCCGGAGCCGGGGCCGGAGCGGGAGCCGGGGCCGGAGCCGGTGCCGGGGGCGGCGTCGGCTCCGGAGCGGGCGCCGGTGCCGGCGGAGGCGGCGGCGGGCTCATCACGGGAGGCGGAGCCGGTGCCGGCGCCGGGGACGGGGCCGGCGCGGACGCCGGGCTGTTCTGCACGTACCAGGCCGGAGGCGTGTAGTCGGCGCCGGACCACTCCTCGTCTTCCTCGGGGGCGTTCTCGCCCTCGTAGACGTCGTCCCGATCGCTGCTCACTGCTGCGCCTCCTGTGTTGCTTGTCCGCCCACCGGTATGGAACCGGTGCCCCCTGTGCGCGCGTGCGGTCCCCGGGAGACGACGCTCATGCTGTGTTCCCTCCCGTTCGCGGGCATCGGGCCGCCCCGGCTCGCGCTCCTGGCCGGAGCGAGGGGCGAACGGCCCGTGAGGGGCCTGCCTGTCCCATGCCGCCGCAGAGCACAGCCTAATCGTGCGCGCCCGCGCGACGGCAGGCCCGTCCGTGCCGGGGTGCCCGCGAAAAGCCGATGTCAGGGCCGGTGCGGGCGCGCACGGTGCCCCGTCGCCGCCAGACAACGGCTGGGTAACGGTCGCCCGCGGCGGCCCCTCGCGGCGTCAGTCCACCCGGCGCGGGGCGCCGAGCAGTCCGCTCTCGGGCTCCGTGGGAAGCGTCGTCACCAACTGCCGGTGGCGCCGGGTGCACCACAGGGTGACGTTGTCCCCGAGCGAGGACAGCGCCTGCGCCTCCTGCGCCGGAAGGCCCATCACCTGCCCGATCACCTCGGCCTCCTGCGGGGAGACGCGCTGGACGCCGACGATGTCCGCGTTGCCCAGCAGCCGCGGCGCGTTCGGGCCGAGGTACGGGAGCAGCGTCAGCACCGACTGCCACGGCCCGGCGGCGAGCCTGCTCCGCGGCGGTCTGGCCCCGCAGTCCCGCACGACCAGGACCGGGCTGGACACCGACGGGCCCTGCGGCGCCACCTGCCCGACGGCGTGCACGGCCACGGACTGCATGCCGCCGCCCGCCGCCTGCGCCATGGGCTGCCACACCGGCCCGCGGCCGGTCTCCACCGCGACCCGCGCGCCCGTCGCCACCGCCCGCAGCGCGATCACCTGGGCCAGCCACACGCCGCCGACCAGCACCACGTCGAACTGGGCGGGGCGGAACAGGCCGAGCACCGCCGGCTGGTTCAGCGGGTCCACGCCGATGACGACGCCGTCGTCGCCGACGGGCAGCGCGATCCCGGAGGACTGGTCGGGCGGGACGACGTGCCGGTTGCGGCGCGGCCCGATCAGGCCGAAGCCCGGTCTGGCCCGGCGCGGGCCCTGCCCCGCCCCGTCGCCGCCGGAACCGGGGGCGGGCACGGGGCGGCGCACCGACGGCGGCACGGTGGGAACGGCCATCAGCGGGTACCTCCCAACGGCAGCGTGGCCAGCACACCCGGGACCTGCTCGCGGTCCAGGCGGACCAGGCCCACCTTGACCCCGTTCGCGTGGCGCTGCAACTGGCGGCGGGCCGCGACGAGTTCGGTGTCGCTGCGGGCGGTCACCCGCACATGGCCGGTCAGCGCGGGCGAGCGGCCGGTGCCGCGGGTGGCGGTCAGACTGAAGGTGCTGGCCAGGGTGGGCACCGAGGTCAGCAGGTTGATCAGGTCGGGGCTGCGGCCCTCGGGCAACTGCGGCCAGCGGCCGATCCAGTACGTGGTGTGCCAGCGGTCGTCGCAGCGCCACGCCCGCGAGGTCTCCACGGTGCGGCGGCCGCCCTGGGCGCCCCGGCCCGCGCTGGCGTGCGGGCTGGCGCAGGCCGAGGTGGCGATGGCCGCGATCAGCTCGGGCTCGTCCAGCACCGTGGCGGTGAAGCCCGCCCCCGCCAGACGGCTCGCCAACTGGTCGGCCGCGCGCAGCACCGCGCGCTGCGCCCCGCCGAGGCCACCGCCGCGGGCCCGCACCGCCTCGGGGCACAGCTCCGGGTCGAGCTTGAGCGCCACCCAGGTCAGCCGCAGCCCCGGGGTGCCGGTCTGGGCCTGGAGCGGGGCGTAGGAGCGGGCGGCGAGCGCCTGCTCGGGCAGGTGGGCGGCGGGCGCCGGCTGGGTGTGCTGCACGGCCTGCACCGAGGCGAGGACGATGTCGTCCACCTCCAGCGCCTGGTGCAGCAGCTCCAGCGGCAGCGGGCGCTGTCCGCGCAGGGGGCGCAGCGGGGCGTCGGCGCCCTGCACCAGCAGCACCACCGTCAGGAACGTGCCGTCGCCGACCATGCCGACCGAGCGCCGGTCGCGGTCGATGTAGGTGTAGGTGCGCAGCGCCGGGTCGCACTCGACGGCGGGGGCGAGCCCGGGGTCCACCCCGGTGGGCGCGGGCTCCGCGGCGGCCCTGCGCCTGCGGGCGCGCAGCGCCAGCACCGTCCCCAGCCACTCCGGCAGCGGGCGGCGGTGCCTGCGGACGACGGCGAGCACGACGAGCACCGCGGCCACGGCGGCCAGCGGCGCCAGCAGCACCCGGCTGCCCACGAGGCCGATGAGCACCAGCGCGGCGGCGACCTCCACCAGCACCACCTGCTGGAGGCGCACCGGTCCGAGCGTGCCCGGCTTGGGGTGCGGACGCGGAACGGCGGGCGTGCGCTGCCGCGCCCCGCCCGCCGGGTCTGCGGCCCGCCGCGGCGCGGCGCGGCGCCGGGCCCTGGTAGCGCTGCTCATCCCCCGGTTCGACCCCTCATGTGTCACGTCAGGTACGTCTGGTGCGGCGGCGCGGGCGTCGCGCCCCGCAGGTCGCCGCCCTCGGGCGGCGGCTTCGCGGCGGCCCGGTCCGGCGTACCGGAACCGTACCGGTACGGCGCGGCGCGGCGACAGACGGGGCGGCGGGGCGGCGGGGGGCGGCGCGGGCCGCGGGGCGCGCGCCGCCCGCGGTGCCGTCCCGGTGCGGGACGGCCGGCGGCGGCTCCGGTAGGCTCCTGCCTCCTCCCGCCCGCCGTCCCGGGCCCGCCCGAGTGCCCGTCAGCGGCCCCCCGTCCGGCGTGCGCCGCGGCGGACGGCATAGTAGCGGCGGACGGCACGAGTCGATGCCCGCGCCCGGAGCGCACCGAACCACGGGGAGACGGAAGCGATGGCTTCGCGCAAGGACCTGCTCAACGCCTACACCTTCGCCCGCAGGCGGACCGTGGCGGCGTTCCTCCAGCCGACCCCCTCGGGCTCGGAGGAGGGCGCCCCGCGGGCGCTGCGCGCGGTGCTGCCGAGCATCGTCGTCGGGAGCCTGATCCTGGTGGGGTTCGGCGCCTGGGGCATCATCAAGCCCACCGCGCCCAAGGGCTGGAGCACCCCGGGCGAGTACATCATCGTCGGCAGCGAGTCCACGACCCGCTACGTGGTGCTGGAGGGCGAGGACGAGAACGGCCGGAAGCTGCCCAGGCAACTGCACCCGGTGCTGAACTTCGCCTCCGCCAAGCTGCTGCTCGACGAGGGCAAGGGCAAGGTCATCAAGGTCAAGGAGTCCGAGCTCGACAAGCTGCCGCACGGCGCCACGATCGGCATCCCCTACGCCCCGGACCGCCTGCCGAAGCGGGGCGACGCCGCGGAGGCCAAGAAGTGGGTGGTGTGCGTGCGGCCGGGCGCGGGCGGCGGCACCGACCGGGCGGTGTTCGTGCTCGGCGGCAGGGACGAGGACGCGGTCGAGGGCCAGCGGCGGCTGAAGGGCGCGCAGGCGCTGTACGTGCAGGGCGGGGACGGCGCCACCTATCTGGTGGACCCGCGGGGGACGCGTTTCCTGCTGGGTGGGGAGAACTGGAAGTCCCAGTCCAGGACGTACATGGAGCTGCTGCGCCGCGCCCTGTTCGGCGAGGAGGCCAGGCCCCAGCGGGTCACCGACGACTGGCTGGACTCCCTCAACGACGGCGGCGGCATCTTCTTCCCCGACATCCCCGGCCTCGGTGAGACCTCCGAGGTCCCGGGCCTCACCGAGGGGCAGAACACCGTGGGCACGGTGCTGAAGTCCTCCCCGGGCGGGCGGACCCAGCACTACGTCGTGATGCGCGACAAGGTGGAGCTGATCTCCGACTTCACCGCGAACCTGCTGCTGAAGGACGAGCGCACCCTCGACGCGTACGGCGGGCGCACCCCGCGCGCCGTGGACGTGGCCCTCTCCGCGGTGTCCCCCGACCGCACCCCGTTCCCCGCCGGGGTGCGCTGGCCGGAGGCGATCCCCGACCCGGTCAACACCGAGGAGGCCGAGGGCCGGCGCCGCACCGTCGCGTGCAGCGTCTACCGGGGCACCGTCGGCGCCAAGGGCCGCCCGGACCTGAGCGTGTGGGCGGGCAACGACTACCCCACCGAGATCGTGGACGGCGCGGCCGGCGCCTACGTCACCCCGGGCAAGGGCCTGCTGTACCGGGAGATCACCGCGGACCCGAAGAGCGGCCCCACCTACCTGGTCACCGACACCGGGCTGCGCTACTCGGTGTCGGCCAACGACGACAGCGAGGCGGACCGCCCGGTCACCGGCACCCGTCCCAAGGAGCAGCAGGCCGCCGAGCGGGAGGCCCAGGTCCGGCTCGGCTACGACAAGATCGACTCGCTGCCCGTGGTGCCGCAGACCTGGTCGGGCTTCCTGTCCAAGGGCCCGGCGCTCAACACCCGCAGCGCCGCCCAGCCGCAGGGCTCCTGACGGGGCGGCGGACATGACGGGGGGCGCGCGGGCGCGCGGCGGGGGAGCGCGGGCAACGTCATAGGCTCGTAACCGTTTGCCGTCCCGGGGTTGGGGCCGCGGAGGGCGGTGGCTAGGGTTCCGGAAGACATGGGGAGCAGGCTCTACCGGTGAGGGAAGAAGTCCACTTGGGAGCGCACACCGAACGGCACAGGACGGGCCGCGTCGCCGCGGCCGTCTGCGTGACCTTCGGGCTGCTGCTCGGCCCCGCCGCCCCGCTGGCCGCCGCCGACCCGGGGGTGCCGGACGGGCCGAAGGTCGCCAGCGGCGAGCAGTGCACCTTCCCGGCCAAGCCCGTCAAGGGCACCCCGTGGTCGCTCCAGCGCGTCCTGCTGGACCAGTTGTGGCAGGACACCAAGGGCAAGGGCGTCACCGTCGCCGTCATCGACACCGGCGTGGACGACAGCAACGCGCAGTTGCGCGGCGCCGTCGACGCCAAGAACGGCCTGGACCTGCTGGAGTCCAAGGGTGACGGCACCAAGGACGAGGTCGGCCACGGCACCAAGGTCGCCGGCATCATCGCGGCCCGCCCCGCGCCCGGCACCGGCTTCGTCGGCCTCGCACCGGAGGCCAGGATCCTGCCGATCCGGCAGAACGACGCCAACAACAGCGGCAAGGCCGACAAGATGGCGCAGGCCGTGCGGTACGCGGTGGACAAGGGCGCCCAGGTGATCAACATCTCCCAGGACACCACCCAGGTCCTCCCGCCCCAGTCCCAGTTGGCGCAGGCGATCGCCCACGCGGTGGAGGAGGACGTCGTCGTGGTCGCCTCCGCGGGCAACGACGGCGCCGACGGCAAGTTCAAGAACACCTACCCCGCGGCCCTGCCCGGCGTCCTGGCGGTCGGCGCCTCCGACCGCAACAACGAGCGCGCCGCGTTCTCCCAGTCGGGCGAGTTCGTCGGCATCGCCGCCCCGGGCGTGGACATGGTCTCCACGGTGCCCCGCGGCGGCCAGTGCGTCGACAACGGCACCAGCTTCTCCGCGCCGTACGTGGCCGGGGTCGCCGCCCTGATCCGCGCCAAGCACCCGGAGTGGACGAACACCCAGGTCATCGCCCAGATCCAGCAGACCGCGCAGCGCACGGCGCTCGGCCACGACCCGTTCGTCGGCTGGGGCGTGGTCGACCCGGTCAAGGCCCTCACCGAGGACGGCAAGCCCCGGTCGGAGCCCGTCCCCGACACCAACGTGGTGCGCAGCGCGCACCGCGTCCTGCCGCGCGAGCTCACCCTCGCGGAGACGCCGCAGGAGCGCCAGGAGCGCCACGCCACCTACGTCCTGGTCGCCGCGGTCGTCGCGGTGACCCTGCTGGCGGGAGGGAGCGTGGCCCTTCGGGACTGGCGCAGGAAAAGGTCCTAGCCACTGACTACAGTTAACCGACAGCCATGGGCGCCGCCAGCGGCGCACCAGGAACTCATGGGGGAAGGTGGGCCATGTCAGGCACCCAGAAAGTAACGTACGACGAGCTGCGCCGCCTCGAGGGCGACATCGACTCCGTCAGCATCGCCCTGACGAGCCAGCTCCAGAAGCTCGCCAACGTCATCACGCAGATCGAGGCCGACTGGAAGGGCATCGCGGCCAACACGTTCCGCTCGCAGCAGATGGCCCTCAACGAGGACCACGACGCGATGCGCCGGATCCTGGACGGCATCAAGAACGCCGTGCACGACACCAACCTCGCCAGCCAGTCGAACGAGGCGGACGTGCTCCAGAGCCTGAAGTCCATCGACGTCAACGGCAGCGCGGCCGGCAGCGGCATCGCGGGTCTGTAAGGGCTGTCCGACCAACTTCCGCCTCGGAGGGGGAACCATGTCCGAACTGAAGGTCACTTACGCTTCGCTGGACCAGGCTGCGGCCGACATCCGGTCCGCGGCCTCCGACCTGCGCCGCCAGCTCGACGACCTGCTGGGCCGCGTCCAGCGCGTCGCCGCGACCTGGGAGGGCGACACCTACCAGGCCTTCCAGGCCACCGCCAGGGAGTGGAGCAAGCGCGCCGAGCACATCCAGACCACGCTGAACGACGTGGCCACCCGCGTCCAGAGCGCGAGCGGCAGCTACAGCGCGACGGACAAGAAGACGTCGTCGTACTTCTCGGCCGGCTACTGACGGACGCGCACCCGGGGCGGGCCCATCCATCGGGACGGGCCCGCCCTTCGGCATGCCGTCGCGGGACGGGCCCGCCCTTCGGCGTGCCGGGCGGGGCCGCCGCACACGGCAGGGGGGCGCGGGAGCGACCGGGCTCCCGCGCCCCCCTGCCGTGCTCCGGGCCTCAGCGGTCCGGCAGCCACCCCAACTGCACCAGCGGCGCCCCCCGCCGCCGGCTGACGAAGAAGCCGCGGCCCGGCGGCATCGGCTGGGCCCGGACGCTGCCGAGCAGCTCGCCCTCGCCGGGGTCGCCGGACAGCAGCACGCCCTGCGCGCCCAGCTCCTTCATCCGCTGCATGAACGGCTCGTACAGCGCCCGCGACGCGCCGCCCGAGCTGCGCGCCACGATGAAGCGCAGGCCCACGTCCCGGGCGAACGGCAGGTTCTCGGCCAACTGCGCCATCGGGTTGCCGCTGCCCGAGGCCACCAGCTCGTAGTCGTCCACGATCACGAACACCTGCGGGCCGCTCCACCAACTGCGGTCGCGAAGCTGCGCGGGGGTGACGTCGGGGCCGGGCGCCCGCCGCTCGATGAGCTTGTTCAGCTCCGTCATGTGCAGGTCCATCGCGGTGGACGTCGCCGCGTACTCCAGCAGATGGCTCTCCGGCAGCGCGCCCAGCATGGAGCGGCGGTAGTCGCCCACCACCAGCAGGGCCTCCTCCCGGGTGTACCGCTCGGAGATCTGCTTGGCGATCAGCCGCAGCAGCGCGGTCTTGCCCGACTCGCTGTCGCCGAACACCACGAACAGCGGGTCGGTCTCGAAGTTGACGAACACCGGCGCCAGGTTGGTCTCGTCCACGCCGATCGCCACGCCCCGGTCGGGGTGCTCGAAGCCCTTCGGCAGCGAGTCCGCGGTGAGCATCCTCGGCAGCATGCGCACCTTCGGCGCGGGCTGCCCCGTCCACGCCTCCCCGACCGCGCGCACCATGGCCGCGGTGCCGTCCGGCAGGTCCTCCGCGGAGGAGGAGCCGTCGATGCGCGGCAGGGCGGCGAGGAAGTGCAGCTTGTCCGGGGTCAGGCCGCGGCCCGGCACGCCGATGGGCACGTTCGCGGCGACCTTCCGGTCGATCTCGGAGTCCATCACGTCGCCCAGCCGCAGTTCGAGCCGGTTGAGCAGCAGGTCCTTCAACGCGGGGCGGACCTCCATGTAGCGGGAGGCGGAGATGACGACGTGCACGCCGTAGTTGAGGCCGCGCGCCGCGATGTCGGTGACGACGGGCTCCAGCAGCTCGTAGTCCTGCCGGAAGGTGCCCCAGCCGTCGATGACCAGGAACACGTCGCCCCACGGCTCGTCCGGCAACCGGCCGGCGGCCCGCCGCTGGCGGTAGGTGCCGATCGAGTCGATGCCCCGGGCGCGGAAGGTCTCCTCGCGCCGGTTGAGGATCCCGCGGACCTCCGCGACGGTGCGCCGCACCTTCTCCGCGTCCAGGCGGCTGGCCACCCCGCCGACGTGCGGCAGGCCGTCCACGGCCACCAGGCCGCCGCCGCCGAAGTCCAGGCAGTAGAACTGCACCTCGGCCGGGGTGTGCGTCATCGCGAACGACGAGATCAGGGAGCGCAGCAGCGTCGACTTGCCGCTGCGCGGGCCGCCGACGACCATGGCGTGCCCGGCCGCGCCGGAGAAGTCCCGGTACAGCAGGTCCCGGCGCTGCTCGAACGGCTTGTCGACGATGCCCACCGGCACCACCAGCTTGCCGAGCGCGGAGTACTCCGGCGCGGTGAGCCCCCGCTCCGGCACGGCGGCCAGCGGCGGCAGCAACTGGTCCACGGACGGGGAGTCCGCCAGCGGCGGCAGCCACACCTGGTGCGCGGGCGGGCCCTGGCCCTCCATGCGGCGCACGATCACGTCCAGCACGGTGTCGGCGAGGGCGTCGTCCTGCACCGGCGGCACCGGCACCGGGTCCGGGTCGGGCGCGGTGGCGGGCAGGGCCACGGGGGCGGCCGAGAACGGCACGGGCCTGCGCGGCGACGAGCCGCGGGACCCGCCGGTGCCGCTCACGCCGCTGCGGTACACCCCGGAGACGTACGCAGCCTTGAACCGCACCATCGAGTCGGTGCCGGTCTTGAGGTAACCGGAGCCGGGCACCGACGGCAGGTGGTAGGCGTCGGGCACGCCGATCGCGGCGCGGGACTCGGCCGCGGAGAACGTCCGCAGGCCAATCCGGTACGACAGGTAGGTGTCCAGGCCGCGCAGCCTGCCCTCCTCCAGGCGCTGCGAGGCCAGCAGCAGGTGCACGCCGAGCGACCGGCCGATGCGGCCGATCTGGATGAACATGTCGATGAACTCGGGCTTGGCGGTCAGCAGCTCGCTGAACTCGTCCAGCACCATCACCAGCGTCGCCAGCGGCTCCAGCGGCGCGCCCGCCGCCCGCGCCCGCTCGTAGTCGTGGATGTTGGCGTAGTTGCCGGCCGCCCGCAGCAGCTCCTGGCGCCGCTGGAGCTCGCCGGTGATGGCGTCCCGCATGCGGTCCACCAGCGTCAGGTCGTCCGCCAGGTTGGTGATGACGGCGGCGACGTGCGGCATGTTCGACATGCCCGCGAAGGTGGCGCCGCCCTTGAAGTCGGCGAGCACGAAGTTCAGCGTCTCGGAGGAGTGCGTGACCGCGAGCCCCAGCACCAGGGTGCGCAGCAGCTCCGACTTGCCGGAGCCGGTGGCGCCCACGCACAGGCCGTGCGGGCCCATGCCCTCCTGCGCGGACTCCTTCAGGTCCAGCATCACCGGCTCGCCGCTCTCGCCGACGCCGATCGGCACCCGCAGCCGGTCGTGCAGGGAGCGCGGCCGCCAGGTGCGGGCGACGTCCACCGAGCCGGCGTCGCCGATCCCCATCAGGTCGGTGAAGTCCAGGTTGGCCAGCAGCGGCTCGTCGTCGTCACCGCCGCTGCCGACCCGCAGCGGCGCCAACTGCCGGGCCAGGGACTCGGCCTGCACCGCGCCCAGGGTGTCGGGCACGCCCTCGAAGGCGCCGCCGCCGGAGAGCAGCCGCAGCCGCCCCGGCCGCACCTCGACGGCGAGCCCGCCGCGCAGCTCGTCGAGCTCCCCGGGGATGACCTCCACGATGGTGACGCCCTGCAAGCCCTCGGCCGCGGCGAACGCCGAGTCGGCAGGAACGATTCCCCCGTCCAGCACCACCACCAGGTGCGGCTGCTCCACCAGCGGGGTCGCGTCCCGGTTGAAGCGCGGGCGGTTCTCCAGCCGGCTCCCGAGCAGCTCCTCGATCCCGGCCAGGCTGCCGCCGATCAGCCGGACGCTGCCCGCCCCGTCCACCTGCGACGGGTGCTGGGTGTGCGGCAGCCACTTCGTCCACTCCCACTCCCCGGCGGAGCCCGGCGCGGTCACCACCGCCACCACCAGGTCCTCCGGCGAGTGCAGCGCGGTCAACTGCGCCAGCATCGCCCGCGCGGTGCCGTACACCGTCTCCGGCTCCCCGGAGACCGTCAGGTGGTAGAACGCGCGCAGCGACACCGCGAGCGGCAGCCCGTCCAGCGTGCCGTGCGCCGCGAGGAACTGCCGCATCGCGTTCGCGGTGAGCGGCTCCAGCTCGTCCAGCGGCGCGGTCTGCGGCGCCACCAGCGGGGTGGCCAGTTGCTGCGGCCCGAGCCCCACCCTGATCTGCGCGAAGTCCGGGTCGCCGGGACGCCGCTCCCACACCCGCTTGCCCTCGGCGACCAGCGACCAGAGCTGGTCGGGCGCCGGGTGCAGGTACAACTGGGCCGCGCGCTGCTGCCGCGCGGTGCGGCGCACCTGACGGCGCATCTGCGCCAGGTACTTCAGGTAGTCGCGGCGGGTCTCGGCCATCTGCCCGGAGGAGCCCTGCCGGGCCCGCACGATCTGCGCGATCGCCATGGCGATGGTCGAGGCGATCATCAGACCGCCCATCACCTTCATGAAGGGCGCCGAGTTCGGCATGAAGAAGAACGCCGCCGAGCCGCCCATGCCGAGCAGCGGCAGCAGGTTCATCAGCCAGCTCTCGCCGTGGTCCCGGGGGATCTCCGGGGGAGCCTCGAGAGCGATTTCCTCCGTGGGGACCGCCGGGGGCAGCGCCCGCGCGGGCCGCTTCACGATGACAACGCTCAACTTCGCACCAGCCCTGCTGCTCGTCACCGCACCCGGGCGTGAGGGGCGCGGCTGTACGTGTCCGGGGGCGCACAGGGAACGGAAACGCGGCGGCGCTCCCCCGTTCGGCCCGGCGGGCGCCGCGCGGCGGCTTCGCCGAGGCAGTCCGCGCCGAGCCTGCGCAGGCGACGATCCTACTGCGGCACCCCGCGCGGGCTCCGGGGCCTCCATCGGATCTGCGCATTCCGGCCGACCCCGCGTCGGTGCCCGGCCGCACGTCACCCCCGCCGCGCACGGGCCCGGGCCCGGTCGGGTGACCCGTCCCCGCCCGGCGCACCGTCACCCGACCGGGCGACCCGAGCGCGGCCGGACCCGCATCCGCCCGGCGCCCCCGCCCCGGCCCGGGGTTGCGCGAACCCCGCCGGATGCGCGAGTAGTACGGGGTGACCCGCCGCGGCGCCCCGCGTCCCGCCCGGCCCCGTCACCCGTCCGGGCGATAGGGTGCCGCCCGCGGCCGGTACCAGGCCGGGCCGTCCCGGCGGGCACCCGTCCCGGGCGCCGCTGCCACGGGACCCGGCCGCCGACCGACCGGAACCAGACCGAGGGGGAACAAGCCCGGTGAGCATGACCGCAGCGACCGGCTACTGCCGGGTCACCGTCGTCGCTCCGGACAGCCGGATCGACGTCGCGCTCCCGGAGGACATACCGCTCGCCGACGTCTACCCGGAGATCCTGCGCCTGTCCGGGCAGACCCAGGGCGTCGGCGAACCCTCCGGCTTCCACCTGGTGCGGCGCGACGGCACCGTGCTGGACGCGGGGCTGTCGCTCGCCGCGCAGCGGGTGCTCGACGGTGAGCTGCTCGCCCTGCGCCCGTTCGCGGAGTCGCTGCCGCCCGCCGTCTACGACGACGTCGTGGACGCCATCGCCTCCGCGGTCACCAAGGACCGCCACGCCTGGAGCGACGAGCTGATGCGCGCCGCGGGCCTGGTCGCGGGCGTGCTGCTGCTGGTCATGATGGGCTTCGTCCTGTGGTTCGCGGACCCCGTCGAGCACGACATGCACAGCCTGCCCGGCATCATCGCGGGCGGCACCGGCCTGGTGCTGGTGGCGCTGTCCGGGGTGCGCGCCCGCGTCTACGACGACCGCGCCTCCTCCCTGGCGCTCGGCCTGGCCGCGCTGCCGCACCTGCTCATCGCCGGCTCCGGCATCCTCGCCCCGGACGCGGGACAGGGCCCGGGCAGGCTCCACTTCCTGCTCGGCTGCGTCACCGTGCTGGTGGCGTCCGTGCTGCTGATCGCGCTCACCCCGCGGGGCGACGCCCCGTTCGTGGCCGCCGCCTTCGTCTCCGCCGTGGGCACCCTCACCACCTTCGGCATGATCGTCACCGACTCCGACCCCAGCGAGGTCGCCTCCGTCAGCGCCGTCGCGGGGGTGGCGTTCGTGGCGTTCCTGCCCGGCTGGTCGTCCCGCTTCGCCCGGCTGCCCATCGGCTTCCGCTCCCCCGAGGAGCTGGCCAGGTCCGAGGAGCGCAGCACCGACCTGCGCGAGGAGGACCCGGTGGACTTCCGGCGCATCGCCGCCCAGGCCCGCCGCGGCCACGAGCTGCTGCTCGGCCTGGTCGGCGGCTGCTCCGCGGTGGTCGTGGGCAGCGGCGCCGTCCTCGGCTTCAGCGAGGACACCTGGCCGCAGTTGCTGGCGCTGGCCACGGGCGCGGCCATGCTGCTGCGCGCCCGGCTGTTCCGCTACACCGTGCAGGTCGCCTGCCTGCTGGTGTCGGGCATCGTCACCGTCTGCCTGCTGGTGCTCGGCCTGGCGCTGAACCCGCCGTACGAGGTGGTGCGCGCGGTGGTGCTCGGCACCGGCAACGAGGCCGACGTCCGCACGCTGTGGCTGGCGGGCTGCGTGGCCGCGGGCGCCGCGCTGCTGGTGGCGATCGGGCTGATCGTGCCGCGCACGGGCGTGTCCCCGTTCTGGGGCCGGGTGCTGGACATGACGGACGCGGTCGTGCTGCTGTCGCTGGTGCCGCTGTGCCTGGCGGTACTGGACGTCTACGCCAGTGCGAGGGGCATGACGAGCGGCTGATAGGCTGATGGGGCCCGTTCGTGCGCCGGTCGAAACCGGCCTGCCCGGGCGGTTCCCCGCACGAGTTCCGTAAGCACCCCTGTGAAGCAGACCAGGGGCACTCGGCGGGCAGCGCAACCCCGAAGGAGCCACGTGTCTCTCGACGTCGCAACCAAGAAGCAGATCATGGCCGAGTTCGCCACGAAGGAGGGTGACACCGGCTCCCCCGAGGTGCAGGTCGCGCTGCTGACCCGCCGCATCACCGACCTCACCGAGCACCTGAAGACCCACAAGCACGACCACCACAGCCGCCGTGGTCTGCTGCTGCTGGTCGGCCAGCGCCGCCGGCTGCTCCAGTACCTGGCCAAGAAGGACATCCAGCGCTTCCGTACGCTGGTCGAGCGGCTGGGCATCCGCCGCGGCGCGGCGGGCGCCCGCTAGGACGCGAGGGCAGGGAGCGGTTCCCGGAAGCTGGGGGCCGCTCCCTTTCCCATACCGCCGTCCCGGCGCCCCGCTCCGCCTTCCGTGGCGGCACCCGGGGCATCGGGGGATTAGAGCGGCCGGAAGCGGTTACGCGCGTCACCGAGGGCATCGGGCGGACACCCGCCCGGATCTTGCCGTCGTGCGGTCCGGCGAAGCTTTGTAGTCTGGACCGCGAGCAGTACCACACGACACACGAACATCGAAAACAGGACACCGGAAGGAGCGCCCGGAACCGTCGGCGTCGGAGCCAGGAGGCGCCGGTCCTCGGTAGTGGCAGCCGGGAACCCCCACCACGGGTGCGGGGGTCCCGGAGGCTTCGATCGAAGACCGGCCCGGCCAGGGCCGCGAACGGCGCGAGAGGGACGCTCCACCGGGACCCGGTCCGCCCCGCAGCGGGTGAACCGGACGCATCCAAGGAGAATTCCCCAGTGGAGAACGAGACCCACTACTCCGAAGCAGTGATCGACAACGGTCCCTTCGGCACCCGCACCATCCGCTTCGAGACGGGCCGCCTGGCCCGTCAGGCCGCCGGCTCCGCCGTCGCCTACCTCGACGACGAGACCATGGTCCTCTCGGCCACCACGGCGTCGAAGCACCCCAAGGAGCAGCTCGACTTCTTCCCCCTGACGGTGGACGTCGAGGAGCGCATGTACGCCGCCGGGCGCATCCCCGGCTCCTTCTTCCGGCGCGAGGGCCGCCCCTCCGAGGACGCGATCCTCACCTGCCGCCTCATCGACCGGCCGCTGCGCCCGTCCTTCGCCAAGGGCCTGCGCAACGAGATCCAGGTCGTCGCGACGATCATGGCGCTCAACCCCGAGCACCTGTACGACGTGGTCGCGATCAACGCCGCCTCCGCGTCCACCCAGCTCGCCGGGCTGCCGTTCTCCGGTCCGATCGGCGGCGTCCGGGTGGCGCTGATCCGCGGCCAGTGGGTGGGCTTCCCCACCCACAGCGAGCTGGAGGAGGCCGTCTTCGACATGGTCGTCGCCGGCCGGGTGCTCGACGACGGCGATGTCGCGATCATGATGGTCGAGGCCGAGGCCACCGACAAGACGATCAAGCTGGTCGAGGGCGGCTCCCAGGCCCCCACCGAGGAGATCGTCGCCGCCGGCCTGGACGCGTCCAAGCCGTTCATCAAGGTGCTGTGCAGGGCGCAGGCCGACCTCGCCGCCAAGGCCGCGCAGAGCAACGGCAAGCGGGCGGCCGCCGAGTTCCCGCGCTTCCCCGACTACCAGGACGACGTGTACGAGGCGCTGGCCGCCGCCGTCACCGACGAGCTCTCCCAGGCCCTGACGATCGCCGGCAAGCAGGCCCGCGAGGCCGAGCTCGACCGCGTCAAGGCGCTCGCCGCCGAGAAGCTGCTCCCGCAGTTCGAGGGCCGCGAGAAGGAGATCTCCGCCGCCTACCGGTCGCTGACCAAGAAGCTGGTCCGCGAGCGCGTCATCAAGGACAAGGTCCGCATCGACGGCCGCGGCGTCACCGACATCCGCACCCTGGCCGCCGAGGTCGAGGTCGTGCCCCGCGTGCACGGCTCGGCGCTGTTCGAGCGCGGTGAGACCCAGATCCTGGGCGTCACCACCCTCAACATGCTCCGGATGGAGCAGCAGCTCGACACGCTCTCGCCCGAGACGCGCAAGCGCTACATGCACAACTACAACTTCCCGCCGTACTCCACCGGCGAGACCGGCCGCGTCGGCTCCCCCAAGCGCCGCGAGATCGGCCACGGCGCGCTCGCCGAGCGGGCCCTGCTGCCGGTGCTGCCCACGCGCGAGGAGTTCCCCTACGCCATCCGGCAGGTCTCCGAGGCGCTCGGCTCCAACGGCTCCACCTCGATGGGCTCGGTCTGCGCCTCCACCATGTCGCTGCTGAACGCGGGCGTGCCGCTGAAGGCCCCCGTCGCCGGCATCGCCATGGGCCTGATCTCCCAGGAGATCGACGGCGAGACCCACTACGTCACCCTCACCGACATCCTCGGCGCGGAGGACGCGTTCGGCGACATGGACTTCAAGGTCGCCGGCACCAAGGAGTTCGTCACCGCCCTCCAGCTCGACACCAAGCTGGACGGCATCCCGGCCTCCGTGCTCGCCGCGGCGCTGAAGCAGGCCCGCGACGCCCGTCTGCACATCCTGGACGTGATGCTGGAGGCCATCGACTCCCCGGACGAGATGTCCCCCAACGCCCCGCGGATCATCACCATCAAGATCCCGGTGGACAAGATCGGCGAGGTCATCGGCCCCAAGGGCAAGATGATCAACCAGATCCAGGAGGACACCGGCGCCGACATCACCATCGAGGACGACGGCACGATCTACATCGGCGCCGTGGACGGCCCCTCCGCCGAGGCCGCCCGCACCGCGATCAACGGCATCGCCAACCCGACGATGCCCGAGGTCGGCGAGCGCTACCTGGGCACCGTGGTGAAGACCACGACCTTCGGCGCGTTCGTCTCGCTGCTGCCCGGCAAGGACGGCCTGCTGCACATCTCGCAGTTGCGCAAGCTCGCCGGCGGCAAGCGGGTGGAGAACGTCGAGGACGTCGTCAGCGTCGGCGCCAAGGTCCAGGTCGAGATCGCCGAGATCGACCAGCGCGGCAAGCTCTCCCTGATCCCGGTCATCGAGGGCGAAGAGGCCGACGCCGCCGAGGGCAAGGACGAGAGCGACAAGTGACACCCGGCATCCCGTGCCCGACGGCCCGCCCCTCCATCCGGGGGCGGGCCGTCCCGCGGCGGCGGGCCCACCGCGGCGCCGCCACCGCCGCCACCGCCCCCGCGGGCGGCGGGGGCGAGGTGCGCCGCACGGTGCTGCCCGGCGGCCTGCGCGTGGTCACCGAGTCCCTGCCCACGGTGCGTTCGGCCACCTTCGGCATCTGGGTCGGCGTCGGCTCCCGCGACGAGACCCCGGCCCTGAACGGCGCCACCCACTACCTGGAGCACCTGCTGTTCAAGGGCACCGCCCGGCGCAGCGCCCTGGAGATCTCCGCCGCGCTCGACGCGGTCGGCGGCGAGATGAACGCGTTCACGGCCAAGGAGTACACGTGCTACTACGCCCGTGTGCTGGACGCCGACCTGCCGCTGGCCGTCGACGTGGTCTGCGACATGCTCACCGGCTCCCTGATCAGGGCCGAGGACGTGGACTCCGAGCGCGGCGTGGTGCTCGAGGAGATCGCCATGACCGAGGACGACCCCGGTGACCAGGTCCACGACCTGTTCGCCACGGTCATGTTCGGCGACTCACCGCTTGGCCGCCCCGTCCTGGGCACCGTGGAGACCATCAACGCGCTCACCCGCGACCGGATCGCCGGCTTCTACCGGCGCCGCTACCGCCCCGAGCACCTGGTGGTCGCCGCCGCGGGCAACGTGGACCACGACAGGGTCGTCCGCCAGGTGCAGGAGGAGTTCGCCAGGGCCGGCGCGCTCGGCGACCCCGCCGCCGTCCCCGCGCCCCCGCGCGGCGGCAGCCGCGCCCTGCGCACCGCGGGCAAGGTCGGCGTGCTCGACCGGCCCACCGAGCAGGCCCACCTCATCCTCGGGCTGCCCGGCGTGTGCCGCACCGACGAGCGGCGCTGGGCGCTCGGCGTGCTCAACACCGCGCTCGGCGGCGGCATGAGCTCGCGCCTGTTCCAGGAGGTCCGCGAGAAGCGCGGCCTGGCCTACTCGGTGTACTCCTACACCTCCGGCTACGCCGACTCCGGCCTGTTCGGCGTGTACGCGGGCTGCCAGCCCCGCCGCGCGGGCGAGGTGCTCAAGATCTGCCGCGACGAGCTGACCCGCGTCGCCGAGCACGGCCTCACCGACGAGGAGCTCTCCCGCGCCGTCGGCCAGTTGTCCGGCTCCACCGTGCTGGGCCTGGAGGACACCGGCTCCCTGATGAGCCGCATCGGCAAGAGTGAGGTGTGCTGGGGGGAGCAGCTCTCGGTGGACGACATGCTGGCGCGGATCGCCGCCGTCACCCCCGACGAGGTGCGCGAGGTCGCCGCCGAGGTGCTGGGCCACCGCCCGTCCCTGGCCGCCATCGGGCCGTTCGACGAGCGGCAGACCGCGGCCCTGCACGAGGCCGTGGCGTGACCGCGCCCGCCGGGCCGCGACAGTGGACCCTGACCGTTTTTCCAGTTCCGCCAGTAGTTCCGCCAGTGGAGAGCGCGAGACCGTGATGAGCGACAACCGTGGGAGCAGGCTGCGCGTGGGCGTCATCGGCGCCCGGGGCCGGATGGGCGCGGAGGCCGTGCAGGCCGTCGAGGCGGCCGGCGACCTCGAGCTCGTGGCCGCGCTCGGCCGCGGCGACAAGCTGGAGCAATTGGTGGAGGCCGGGGCGCAGGTGGCGGTGGAGCTCACCCACCCCGACGCGGTCATGGGCAACCTGGAGTTCTGCGTCCGCAACGGCATCCACGGCGTCGTCGGCACCACGGGCTGGACCGACGAGCGCCTGGCCGCCCTGCGCGGCTGGCTCGGCGACTCCCCGGGCACCGGCGTGCTCATCGCGCCGAACTTCGGCATCGGGGCCGTGCTCACCATGCGCTTCGCCCAGCAGGCCGCCCGCTTCTTCGAGTCGGTGGAGATCGTCGAGCTGCACCACCCGGACAAGGCCGACGCCCCCAGCGGCACCGCGGCGCGCACCGCGCAGTTGATCGCGCGGGCCCGCCGCGAGGCCGGGTGCGCCCCGCAGCCGGACGCCACCACCACCTCCTTGCCCGGCGCCCGCGGCGCGGACGTGGACGGGGTGCCGGTGCACGCGGTGCGGCTGCGCGGCCTGGTCGCGCACCAGGAGGTGCTGTTCGGGGACGCCGGCGAGGTGCTCACCATCCGGCACGACTCGATGAACCGCTCCTCGTTCATGCCGGGGGTGCTGCTCGCGGTGCGCCGCGTGCCCTCCGCGCCCGGCCTGACGTTCGGCCTGGAGCACTTCCTGTTCGACGACGCCGACGGCACCGGGACCGGCACCGCCGCCCCCGCCGCCGCGGACCCGGAGTGACCCGATGACCTCCCCCGGGAACGGAGCCGCCAAGGGCACCGACGGCCCCAAGGGCTCCAAGGGCGCCAAGGGCAAGCTCACCTTCGTGGTGATGTCGGTGGCGCTGGTGTTCTACTTCGTGCTCGCGGGCAGCCGCGGCGTCATCCTGGTCCGCGACGGCCGCCCGGTGACGGTGCTGTTCGGCCTGGCCGTGTTCGTGCTGCCGCTGATCGGATGCTGGTTCCTGTGGCGGGCGTACCAGTTCGTCCGCCGCAGCCAGCAGCTCGCGGACGAGCTGGAGGCCGAGGGCGGGCTGCCGCCGGACGAGCTGCGGCGCACCCCGGGCGGCCGGATCGACCGCGCCTCCGCGGACGAGGTGTTCGCCCGCTACAAGGCGGAGTGCGAGGCGTCGCCGGGGGACTGGCGCTGCTGGTTCCGGCTCGCCGTCGCCTACCACGACGCCCGCGACACCCCGCGCGCCCGCAAGGCGATGCAGCGCGCCATCGCCCTGCGCGACGCCGAGCGCTCCACGGCCGCCTGAGCCTGCGGGCCCCGCGCGGCCCCCGGCCGGCGACCCGTGACGCGGCCCCCGGGCACGCCGCCCGCCGAGCGGGGACGTTCAGCCGCGCGGAGCGCGTACCGCCCACTCCTCCACCGCGTCCGCCGCCCGGTCGAACGCCTCCGGGCGGGCGAGGAAGTCGGCGCTGTGGTCCGTCAGCAGCGTCGTCATCACCGAGCCATCCGAACGGGTGACGAGCACCGCCTGCCCCTGCACCGTGCGCGGCAGCCCGAGCAGCCGCACCGGCTGCTGCGAGGTGCGCACCGCGGCGACCCGGTCCCACGGCAGGGTGACGGTCCGCAGCGGCGCCACCTGCCGCAGCCCGCGGTCGCTCACCCAGATCCCCACCCGCAGCATCCGCACCGTGCCCGCGACCAGCGCCAGCGCGCAGCCGAGGATCGTCCCGGCCGCGGACACCGCCCCGGACATGGCGGTCACCAGCGCGCCGAACAGCAGGAACGACGCGGCCACCAGGGCCAGCGCGGCCACGCCGACCCGGCAGGGCCCCGGCCGGTAGGGGCGCACCCACTGCTGCGAAGGCTCGTGCGGCAGCGTGCCGCCGAGCTGCTCGTCGGGGTCGCGGTCGCTGTCGGCGGACAGGATGGAGAGGGACACGGCTTGCTTCACCACTGCTTTCCGCTGCACGCGTGATACGGCTGTGACCGGTGAGGCTAGCGGACGAGCCCGGCCGAGCCCACAGGGACGCGGGGATCCGCCGGAAGCGGGGCGCCCGATCCCCCCGTCCGGACCCGCCTGGTTAAAGTGGCCCGGCGCGCCGACCGGCGCACCCGTCCCGGCCGATCCAGGAGGACCCCGAGGTGACCACCCATCCCACCGGCCCGAACGACGGCGGCGACGCCGTCTTCCGCAGCGACGTGACCGTCGAACTGGTCAGGCACAGCGCGGCGGACTCGGACGTGCTGTGGGCGGCCCGCGTCTCCACGGCGGGGGAGCAGTCCCTGGAGGAGCTGACCAAGGACCCGGAGCGCTCCAAGGGCCTGATCAACTTCCTGATGCGCGACCGCCACGGCAGCCCGTTCGAGCACAACTCCATGACCTTCTTCATCAGCGCCCCGATCTTCGTCTTCCGCGAGTTCATGCGGCACCGGGTGGGGTGGTCCTACAACGAGGAGTCGGGCAGGTACCGGGAGCTGAAGCCCGTGTTCTACACACCGGCGCAGGACCGGCGCCTGGTGCAGCAGGGCCGTCCGGGCAAGTACGAGTTCGTGGAGGGCACCCCGGAGCAGCACAAGGTCGTCTCCGAGGCGATGCGGGAGTCCTACCGGCGCTCCTACGCCGCCTACCAGGAGATGCTCGACGCCGGGGTCGCCCGGGAGGTCGCCCGGTCGGTGCTGCCCGTCGGTCTGTACTCCTCGATGTACGCCACCTGCAACGCCCGGTCGCTGATGAACTTCCTGTCGCTGCGGACCCGCCACGAGAACGCGGCCGTGCCCTCCTTCCCGCAGCGCGAGATCGAGATGGTCGCCGAGCGGATGGAGGCGCTGTGGGCGGGCCTGATGCCGCTCACCCACGCGGCGTTCAACGCCAACGGACGCGTCGGCCCCTGAGCGCGGCCGCGCTCCAGCGGTGTCCGAATTGCGCAGTTTCATAAGGTTCATCTAGGGTGGGAGCTGATTCCGGTACTGCTTGGACCCCCGAGCAGGCAGTGCCGGAATCCCCGCTTCGGGAACCCCGGCCCCAGGGCCGCGGCAACCCGTCCGACCAGCGAGGACCACGGATCACACATCCCCTGGGGGGCACGTGCGGCCCCGCTGCGAGTAGCGTTGGACCCATGGCTCCGACCTCCACACCGCAGACCCCCTTCGGGCGGGTCCTGACCGCCATGGTCACGCCGTTCACCGCGGACGGCGCCCTCGACGTCGACGGCGCCCAGCGCCTCGCCGCGCACCTGGTGGACGCCGGCAACGACGGCCTTGTCGTCAACGGCACCACCGGTGAGTCGCCGACCACCAGCGATGCGGAGAAAGAGCAGCTCGTCCGGGCCGTCCTGGAGGCCGTCGGCGACCGCGCGTTCGTCGTCGCCGGGGTCGGCACCAACGACACCCGGCACTCGGTGGAGCTGGCCCGGCAGGCCGAGCGGGCCGGCGCGCACGGCCTGCTGGTCGTCACCCCGTACTACAACAAGCCCCCGCAGGAGGGTCTGCGGCGGCACTTCACCGCTGTCGCCGACGCGACCGGCCTGCCGGTGATGCTGTACGACATCCCGGGCCGCAGCGGGGTCCCGATCGACACCGAGACCCTGGTCCGGCTCGCCGAGCACCCCAGGATCGTCGCCAACAAGGACGCCAAGGGCGACCTCGGCGCCGCGAGCTGGGCGATCGCCCGCAGCGGCCTGGCCTGGTACTCCGGCGACGACATGCTGAACCTGCCGCTGCTCTCGGTCGGCGCCGTGGGCCTCGTCTCGGTCGTCGGCCACCTGGTCGCCCCGGAGCTGCGCGCCCTGGTCGAGTCGTTCACCTCGGGCGACGTCGCCAAGGCCACCGAGATCCACCAGCGGCTGCTCCCCGTGTACACCGGGATCTTCCGCACCCAGGGCGTGATCACCGTCAAGGCCGCCCTGGCCTGGCGCGGGCTGCCCGGCGGCCCGCTGCGGCTGCCCCTGGTGGGCATCGGCGACGAGCAGGCCGCCCGCCTGAAGAAGGATCTGGCCGCAGGCGGGGTACAGCTTTAGACAACGGCCCTGACGCACGGCCGCCCCACGCGTGCGCGTGCCGACGGCCGGGGCGTGTGTCCTCCCGTGACCGGCGCCCCGCTGCCGCTGCGGCCCGCGAAGGCAAGGCAGTACCGATCGCTGACAACACGACGCACCATGCCAAGCAAGTGCACGATTGTCATGCGCGCCACGTGTCCTCGGCTGGCCGAAGGCAGGTGGCGCGCATGGTGAGGAGAGTCTTTTGAGCCATCCGCACCCTGAACTCGGCCCCCCTCCGGAACTGCCCGAGGGCGGCCTGCGGGTCACGCCCCTGGGCGGCCTGGGAGAGATCGGCCGCAACATGACCGTCTTCGAGTACGGCGGACGTCTGCTGATCATCGACTGCGGTGTGCTCTTCCCGGAGGAAGAGCAGCCCGGGGTCGACCTGATCCTGCCGGACTTCTCCTGCATCAGGGACCGCCTGGACGCCGTGGACGGCATCGTCCTCACCCACGGCCACGAGGACCACATCGGCGCCGTGCCGTTCCTGCTGCGGGAGAAGCCGGACATCCCCCTGATCGGCTCCAAGCTCACGCTGGCGCTGATCGAGGCCAAGCTCGCCGAGCACCGCATCCGCCCCTACTCGCTCGAGGTCAAGGAGGGGCAGCGCGAGCGCATCGGCCCCTTCGACTGCGAGTTCGTCGCGGTCAACCACTCCATCCCCGACGCGCTGGCCGTGGCCGTCCGCACCCCCGCGGGCCTGGTCGTGCACACCGGCGACTTCAAGATGGACCAGTTGCCGCTGGACCGGCGCCTGACCGACCTGCCCGCCTTCGCCCGCCTCGGCGAGGAGGGCATCGACCTGCTCCTGAGCGACTCCACCAACGCCGAGGTCCCCGGCTTCGTCTCCCCGGAGCGCGACATCACCCCGGTGCTGCGGCAGGTCTTCGCCAAGGCGGAGCGCCGGATCATCGTCGCCAGCTTCGCCAGCCATGTGCACCGCATCCAGCAGGTCCTGGACGCGGCCCACGAGTACGGCAGGAAGGTCGCCTTCGTCGGCCGCTCGATGGTCCGCAACATGGGCATCGCCCGGGACCTGGGCTACCTGAAGGTGCCCGGCGGCCTGGTCGTGGACGTCAAGACCCTCGACGACCTGCCGGACGAGGACGTGGTGCTGATCTGCACCGGCTCCCAGGGCGAACCCATGGCGGCGCTGTCCCGGATGGCCAACCGGGACCACCAGATCCGCATCATGGAGGGCGACACCGTCATCCTGGCCTCCTCCCTGATCCCGGGGAACGAGGCGGCGGTCTACCGGGTGATCAACGGCCTGACCCGGTGGGGCGCCGACGTGGTCCACAAGGGCAACGCGAAGGTCCACGTCTCCGGCCACGCGTCGGCGGGCGAGCTGCTGTACTTCTACAACATCTGCAAGCCCCGCAACCTGATGCCCGTCCACGGCGAGTACCGCCATCTGCGGGCCAACGCCGACCTCGGCATGCTGACCGGCATCCCCAGGGAGCGCACGGTCATCGCCGAGGACGGCGTGGTGGTCGACCTGGTGGAGGGCAAGGCCGGCATCGTCGGCAAGGTCCAGGCGGGCTACGTGTACGTGGACGGCCTGTCCGTCGGCGACATCACCGAGGCGTCGCTGAAGGACCGGCGCATTCTCGGCGAGGAGGGCATCGTCTCGGTCTTCGTCGTGGTCGACTCCAGCACCGGCAAGCTCGTCGGGGGCCCGCACATCCAGGCCCGTGGCTCCGGCATCGACGACGAGGCGTTCGCCGAGGTGCTCCCGCAGATCGAGGAGTCGCTCGCCACCGCCGCGGCCAACGGCGTCGCGGAGCCCCACCAGTTGCAGCAACTGGTGCGCAGGGCGATCGGCAAGTGGGTGTCGGACACCTACCGCAGGCGGCCGATGATCCTGCCCGTGGTGGTGGAGGTCTAGCCCCGCCAACCCCCGCGCCCAGGCGCCCCGGGGCCCGGCCACCGAGCCGGCCCCGGGGCGGATTTGCTTCCGGGGCGCCCGGCCAAGTACCTTCTACAACACCGCCGCGCAGGGAGCACCGGAAACGTGTGTGCCCAAAGCGGGGCGGAAATCCGGACCGAAGAAATGTGCTAGAGTCTGGAACACGCCGAAGGCCGAAAGGCCGGAAGCGAAAAGAAGAAAAAGAGCGGAAAGCTTCCGTTCCTTGAGAACTCAACAGCGTGCCAAAAATCAACGCCAGAAGTTGATACCCCCTCGA
>NZ_BAAGTD010000083.1:0-23875 GCF_054782095.1 Streptomyces capparidis
AGCAGACCCTCGCCCAGGTCGACGCGGCCTCCGACTACGCCCTGACGGGCGCGGTGATCGCGCGGGACCGGGCGGCGATCGCGCGGGCGGGGCAGGTGCTGCGGTTCGCCGCGGGCAACTTCTACGTCAACGACAAGCCCACCGGCGCCGTGGTCGGGCAGCAGCCGTTCGGCGGCGGACGCGCCTCGGGCACCAACGACAAGGCCGGGGCCAGGCAGAACCTCCAGCGGTGGACCTCCACTCGCTCCATCAAGGAGACCTTCACCCCACCCACCGACCACCGCTACCCCCACATGGGCTAGTCCGCAACAGCGCACGGTGGCACTCGCCGCCGGGTGGTGGCCCACTGTCCAGACTGTCCACTTCCGACGGTTCCATTGACGGATCAGGCCACTCACGGGCCACCCCGGCCGAGCGATAGCCTGGAGCCATGATCAGCCCGCCGGGCGGGGGCGACGAGGCCCCCGCCGCACCGCCCGGAGCCGTCTCCCAGGCCCCGGCGCCGGACTGTTCGGTGTTCCGCCCCGCGGGCCCGGTCGGGTGTGTGCGTGAGATTCCAGCCCGAAACGACTCGGCACGGCCTACCGTCGGGTGGGGCGGGCCACGGCTCTGCGGCACACACGCGCGGCCATCCACCGCACCCATTGACGTCACGCAACGGCGCGCGACAGGAGCCAGAGGACCATGCAGACCAAGCTGGACGATGCCAAGGACGAGCTGCTCTCCCGGGCGGCGGCGGCAGCCGAGGACCAATCCGCGGCGCAACCGCCCGGACAGGCCGTCGCCGCCAGGTCCTGCGAAACGTTCCTGAGGCGCTACTACCTGCACACCGCCCCCGAGGACCTGCTGGACCGGGCCGCGGTGGACGTCCTCGGCGCGGCCGTGTCGCACCACCGCCTGGCCGCCGACCGCCCGCAGGGCACCGCGAACGTGCGCGTGTACACGCCCACCGCGGAGGAGAACGGCTGGTCGTGCAGCCACACCGTGGTGGAGGTGGTCACGGACGACATGCCGTTCCTGGTGGACTCCGTCACCAACGAGCTGTCCCGCCAGGACCGCGCCATCCACGTCGTCGTGCACCCGCAGATGGTGGTGCGCCGCGACGTCACCGGGAAGCTGCTGGAGATCCTCGGGCCCACCTCACGCGGCCGCGCCCCCCATGAGATGGAGCTGCCGCCGGACGCCCTGGTCGAGTCGTGGATGCACGTGGAGATCGACCGCGAGACCGACCGGGAGGCGCTGGACGGCATCGCCACCCGGTTGCGCCGGGTCCTGTCGGACGTCCGTGAGGCCGTCGAGGACTGGGGCAAGATGCGTCAGGCCGCGCTGCGCGTCGCCGACGAGCTGTCGTCCACCCCGCCGCCGCAGTTGCCGGTGCAGGAGGTCGCCGAGGCCGAGGAGCTGCTGCGCTGGCTGGCCGACGACCACTTCACCTTCCTGGGCTACCGCGAGTACGACCTCCAGACCCAGCCGGGCGACGACGGCGAGCCCGAGGACGTGCTGTCCGCCGTGCCGGGCACGGGCCTGGGCATACTGCGGGCCGACCCCCGCCACGGCGACTCCGCGCACCCCGTCTCCCCGTCCTTCGGCCGCCTGACCGCGCGGGCCCGCGCCAAGGCCAGGGAGCACCGGATGCTGGTGCTGACCAAGGCGAACAGCCGCGCCACCGTGCACCGCCCGTCGTACCTGGACTACATCGGCGTCAAGAAGTTCGACGCCAACGGCGAGGTGGTCGGCGAGCGCCGCTTCCTCGGCCTGTTCTCCTCGGCCGCGTACACCGAGTCGGTGCGCCGTGTGCCCGTGGTGCGCCGCAAGGTCGCCGAGGTGCTGTCGGGCGCCGGGTTCTCACCCAACAGCCACGACGGCCGCGACCTGCTCCAGATCCTGGAGACCTATCCGCGGGACGAGCTGTTCCAGACCCCGGTGGACGAGCTGCTGTCCATCGCCACCAGCGTGCTGTACCTCCAGGAGCGGCGCAGGCTGCGGCTGTTCCTGCGCCGCGAGGAGTACGGGCGCTACTACTCGGCGCTGGTCTACCTGCCGCGGGACCGCTACACCACCGAGGTGCGGCTGCGTCTGATGGAGATCCTCAGGGAGGAGCTCGGCGGCAGGTCCGTGGACTACACGGCGTGGAACACCGAGTCGGTGCTGTCCCGGCTGCACTTCGTGGTGCGGGTCGCGCCCGGCACGGAGCTGGACAAGCTGCCGGACTCGGAGGTGGAGCGGATCGAGGCGCGGCTCGCCGAGGCCACCCGCTCCTGGGCCGACGGCCTGGCCGAGGTGCTGGCCGAGGAGTGCGGCGAGGAGCGGGCCGCGACCATCTCGCGCCGCTACGCCGACGCCTTCCCCGAGGGCTACAAGGCCGACTTCCCGCCGCGCACGGCCGTCGCCGACCTGCGGCGGCTCGAGGGCCTGGAGCCGGACGACGACCGGCGCGGCCCAAGCTTCCGGCTCAACCTGTACCGGCCGTCGGGCGCCCTGCCCGGCGAGTACCGGTTCAAGATCTACCGCGTCGGCGAGCCGGTGGTGCTCACCCAGGTGCTGCCGGTGCTGGAGCGCCTCGGCGTGGAGGTCGTGGACGAGCGCCCCTACGAGCTGCGCCGCTCCGACGGCGCCCGGGCGTGGATCTACGACTTCGGGCTGCGCGTGGACGTCGAGGGCAGCGACCTCGGCGAGGACGCCAGGGAGCGCTTCGAGGCGGCGTTCTCCGCCGTGTGGACCGGCAGGGCGGAGAACGACGGCTTCAACTCCCTGGTGCTGCGCGCGGGCCTGGCCTGGCGCCAGGCCGTGGTGCTGCGCGCCTACGCCAAGTACCTGCGGCAGGCCGGGGCCACGTTCAGCCAGGACTACATGGAGGACACCCTCCGCACCAACGTGCACACCACCCGGCTGCTGGTGAACCTGTTCGAGGCGCGGATGTCGCCCAGCCACCAGGCGGCGGGCAGCGAGATCGTCGACGGGCTGCTGGAGGAGCTCGACGGCGCGCTGGAGAAGGTCGCCTCCCTGGACGAGGACCGCATCCTGCGCTCGTTCCTCACCCTGATCAAGGCGACGCTGCGCACCAACTACTTCCAGCACGACTCGCGCGGCGAGTGGCACGAGTACCTGTCGATGAAGTTCGACCCGCGGGCCATCCCCGACCTGCCTGCGCCGCGCCCGGCCTACGAGATCTGGGTGTACTCGCCGCGGGTGGAGGGAGTGCACCTGCGCTTCGGCAAGGTCGCGCGCGGCGGCCTGCGCTGGTCCGACCGCCGCGAGGACTTCCGCACCGAGGTGCTGGGGCTGGTCAAGGCGCAGATGGTGAAGAACACCGTCATCGTGCCGGTGGGCGCCAAGGGCGGCTTCGTCGGCAAGCGCCTGCCCGACCCGGCCCAGGACCGCGAGGCGTGGCTGGCCGAGGGCATCGCCTGCTACCGCACGTTCATCTCCGGCCTGCTGGACATCACCGACAACCTGGTGGGCGGCCAGGTGGTGCCGCCGAAGAACGTGGTGCGCCACGACGGCGACGACACCTACCTGGTCGTCGCGGCCGACAAGGGCACCGCCACCTTCTCCGACATCGCCAACGAGGTCGCGAACGCCTACGGCTTCTGGCTCGGCGACGCCTTCGCCTCCGGCGGCTCCGCCGGATACGACCACAAGAAGATGGGCATCACCGCCCGCGGCGCCTGGGAGTCGGTGCAGCGCCACTTCCGTGAGCTGGGCCACGACACGCAGAGCCAGGACTTCACGGTCGTCGGCGTCGGCGACATGTCCGGCGACGTGTTCGGCAACGGCATGCTGCTGTCGGAGCACATCCGCCTGGTCGCCGCGTTCGACCACCGGCACATCTTCCTCGACCCGGACCCGGACCCGGCCGCCTCCTACGCCGAGCGCCGCCGGATGTTCGAGCTGCCGCGCAGCTCCTGGGCGGACTACGACACCTCGCTGATCTCGCCCGGCGGCGGGGTCCACCCGCGCACGGCCAAGTCCGTGCCGGTCTCCGCGCAGGTGCGCCGGGCCCTCGGCATCGAGGAGAAGGTCACCAAGCTCACCCCGGCCGAGCTGATGAAGGCGATCCTGCTGGCCCCGGTGGACCTGCTGTGGAACGGCGGCATCGGCACCTACGTCAAGGCGAGCACCGAGTCCCACGCGGACGTCGGCGACAAGGCCAACGACCCGATCCGGGTGGACGGCCGCGACCTGCGGGTGCGGGTCGTCGGCGAGGGCGGCAACCTGGGCCTGACCCAGCTCGGCCGGATCGAGTTCGCCCTGTCCGGCGGCCGGATCAACACCGACGCCATCGACAACAGCGCGGGCGTGGACGCCTCCGACCACGAGGTCAACATCAAGATCCTGCTCAACGGGGTCGTCGGGGACGGCGGCCTGACCGTGGAGCAGCGCAACGAGCTGCTGGCCGCGATGACCGACGAGGTCGGCGCGCTGGTGCTGCGCAACAACTACGCGCAGAACGTCGTGCTGGCCAACTCCGTCGCGCACGCCCCCAGCCTGCTCCACGCCCACCACCGGTACATGCGCAGGCTGGTGCGGGAGGGCCACCTGGACCGGGCGCTGGAGTTCCTGCCCAACGAGCGGCAGGTCCGGGAGCGGATGAGCGCGGGCCAGGGCCTGACCCAGCCGGAGCTCGCCGTCCTGCTGGCCTACACCAAGATCACCGCCGCCGAGGAGCTGCTGGCCACCTCGCTGCCCGACGACCCGTATCTGCGCGGTCTGCTGCACGCCTACTTCCCCAAGCCGCTGCGGGAGCGGTACGCCGAGCAGATCGACGGCCACGCGCTGCGCCGGGAGATCGTCACCACGCTGCTGGTGAACGACACCGTCAACGCGGGCGGCACCACGTTCGTGCACCGGCTGCGGGAGGAGATCGGCGCCTCCACCGAGGAGATCGTGCGCGCCCACACCGCGGCCCGGGCGATCTTCCGGCTCCGGGAGATCTGGGACGCGGTGGAGAACCTGGACAACCAGGTCCCGGCCGAGATGCAGACCCGGGTGCGGCTGCACTCGCGGCGCCTGGTGGAGCGCGGCACCCGGTGGCTGCTGAACAACCGCCGCCAGCCGCTGGACATCACCGACGCGATCGCGTTCTTCGGCGACGGCGTCGGCCGGGTGTGGGCGAACCTGCCGAAGCTGCTGCGCGGCGCCGACCTGGAGTGGTACCAGGGCATCCACGACGAGCTGACCGGGGCGGGCGTCCCCGAGGAGCTGGCCACCCAGGTCGCGGGCTTCTCGTCGGCGTTCCCGATCCTGGACATCGTGGAGGTCGCGGACCGCACCGCCAAGGAGCCGCTGGACGTGGCCGAGGTGTACTACGACCTCGCCGACCGGCTGCGGATCACCCAGCTCGTGGACCGCATCATCGAGCTGCCCCGCACCGACCGGTGGCAGTCCATGGCGCGCCTGGCGATCCGGGAGGACCTGTTCGCGGCGCACGCTGCGCTGACCGCGGACGTGCTCACCACGGCGGAGGGCACGCCCGAGGAGCGGTTCGCGGAGTGGGAGGGGAAGAACGCGGCGCTGATGGGGCGGGCGCGGGCGACGCTGGAGGAGATCCACGGCTCGGAGTCGTTCGACCTGGCCAACCTGTCGGTGGCGATCCGGACGATCAGGACGCTGCTGCGGGGCAAGTCGATGAGGTGAGGGCTCCCCGCCGGGGGCGGGGTGCGGGGGCGGTTCCTCCGGAGACCGGAGGGCTGGCGCCCTCGCACCCCCACCGGGGCTCCGCCCCCGGGTCCCCGAGGCCGGGGCGGGGACTGGTGGCTGCCGTGCGGCCGTCGGTCCCGCTCCTGGGTCCCTGCCGGGGCCGCGCCCCGGGCCCGGTGGGGGTCGGGGGCCGGTGGGCTGCGCCTTCCGGTCCCGTCGGCCGGTTCGGGTGCCGGGCCGCGAGGCCCCCAATTGGCCGGGACTCCGTTTGGGTTGTCCTACTGGCGGATTTCCGTAAAACGTGCGTCAGGCCGCAGGTGTGACAAGACGGAGAACTTACATTCCGTGACATGACAGCACCAGCACCTGCCACCCTGCCCCGGACAGCCGTCGACCCGCCGGTGCCGTCCGCCAGGTCCAGACCCAGGGCGTCCCGGGATCCCTTCCTCGACAACGCCAAGTTCCTGCTGGTCGTCCTCGTCGTCATCGGCCACAACTGGGGGCCGCTCATCGACGACATGCGCGCGGTCAGAGCGGCCTGGCTGGTCCTGTACGCGTTCCACATGCCCGCGTTCATCCTGCTGTGCGGGTACTTCTCGCGGCACTTCACGGGCCGCCCCGACCAGATCCGCAAGCTCGCCCTCACCGTCCTGGCGCCCTACCTGATCTTCGAGACGCTGTACTCGGTGCTGTACACCCTGGTGTGGGGCCGCCCGTTCGCGATCACCCCGACCACGCCCACCTATGTGTGCTGGTTCCTGATCGCCCTGTTCCTGTGGCGGCTGACCGCGCCGGTGTGGAAGGCCGTGCCGCAGCCCGTGGCGGTGGCCGCCGCGCTGTCGCTGGCCGCGGGCACCACGGCGATCCACTACGAGCTGGCGCTGCCGCGGGTGCTCCAGTTCCTGCCCTGGTTCGTCCTCGGCCTCCAGTTGCGCCCGGACCACTTCCAGTTGCTGCGCGGGCCGCTGGTGCGGGCCTGCTCGCTGGTGGCCGTGCTCGGCGCCTCGGCGGGCGCCTGGTGGATCGCGCCGGGCGCCGACCCGCTGTGGATGCCGATGCAGCACAACCACGCCGAGCTGCGGCTGACCGTCCCGCAGTACCTGGTGGTGCGGCTGGTGCTGTTCGTGGTGGCGGCGGCCCTGGTCGCGGCGTTCTTCGCGTGGGTGCCCAGGCACCGAGCCGCCTACACCACCCTCGGCGCGGCCACCCTGTACCCGTACCTGCTGCACGGCCTGGTGGTGCAGGCGGCGCAGGCGTACGGGCTGCACGACCTGGTGGCCTGGGGCGGGCTGATCGGGGCGGCGCTGCTGACGCTGCTGTCGGTGGCGCTGGTGGTGGGCCTGTCCACGCGGGCGGTGCGGCGGGTGGCGTGCTACCTGGTCGATCCGCGGAGCCTGAAGGTGCTGTGGACGCTGTTCCAGCTCACCCGGCCCGGTCGGCGGATCCCCGCGTAGCCGGGACCACGGCGGGCACCCGGTAGTACCTGGCCACACAGGTCGCCGCCCAGTCCCGGTCCCGGGGCAGGGCGAAGGGCTCGCGCAGCCCGCCGATCGGGGTCGGGACATAGCCGGGGGCCCGCTCGCCGTGCGCGGCCGCCGCGCGCAGCCGGGCGTCCTGCCGGTCGAACGCCGCCGCCCGCGCCCTGGTCTCCCCGGCCAGGCGGTGCACCGGCCAGGCCAGGCCCGCCACGCCCACCACGGCGGCCAGCGCCGCCGCGGCCAGGGTCGGCACCGGCAGGGCCGCCGCGCCCCTCCGGGCCGCCCTCGCCCGCAGCGCCCGGCCCAGCAGCACGCCGTACCAGGCGAGCACCAGCACCAGCAGCAGCAGGTAGTCGTTCCAGGTGCGGGACGAGCGGGTCGTCCACTCCCCGAACGCCGGGCGCACCACCACCGTCGCCCCCGCCCCGGCGAGCAGGAACGCGGCGGCGGGCAGGGCGTGCGCCCACCGGGGCGGGCGCCGCGCCGGGCCCGTGGTCACCGCCCCCAGCAGCACCCCCACCGCGACGGCCGCCGTGTAGGTCCAGGTGCCCGCGAGGGTGAGCAGGATCTCCGCCCAGTCGCGCAGCGCCGCCGCCACCTCGCCCGGCGCCAGGGCCGACCCGTCCACCCCCATCCGCTCCCGCCGCCTGCGCGCCCCCGGCGAGGTCACCAGCACGGCCAGCCCCGCCACCAGCCCGGCCGCCCCCGCCCCGGCGCAGACCAGGGCGGTGCGCCGGGCCGCGGGGCCGAGCAGGCGGCGGGCGGGGGCGAGCACGGCCAGCACGGCGAGGCACACCACCGCGGTCTCCTCCGACAGCGTGCCGAGCGCGCACCCCGCCGCGAGCGCCACCGCGGCGGCGGCCCGGCGCCCGGCCCGGGTCCGCGCGCCCAGCGCGGGCAGCGCCGCGGCCAGGGCGAGGGCGGGCGGCAGGGTGTGGGAGACGGCGGAGGCGGGCCACAGGAACGTCTGGTACGGGTTGGGCTGGGCGACCAGGAACAGCAGCGCCAGCGTCCCCGCCACCACCGGCGGCGCCACCGCGGGCGCGCTGAGCCCCAGCACCCGCCACAGCCTCGCCAGCGCCGCCCACACCGCGCCCACCACCAGCACGGCGGCGGCGAGCGGGAAGACCTGGTGCCCGGCGGGGCCCGGCAGGCTGTACAGGCCCACCGCGACCGCGTTGGCGATCCGTCCGTTGTCGTACAGGTAGAAGTCCCGCACCAGTCGGGTGACGCCCAGGTCGCGGACCTTGGACAGGAAGCACCAGTCGTCCCCGCCCGGCCGCACCCACACCCCCGTCAGGCAGCCCGCCGCCAAAAGAGCGAAAACCAGCGCCCCGACGGCAAAGAAAACCGCAAGGACCGGTGTGTCGGCTTTTCCTCGGCCGTTTTCCGGCCCGCTCTCCCGCGTCTTTTCCTGGATGTTTTCCGCTGTCGTCATGGAAAGACCTTGTCGGTGCGAGGGCCGGGAATTCAAGCAGTGTAGTGTTCGGGGCGTGGTCGATATCTCCATCGCGGTGCCCTGCTACAACGAAGTCGATGTGATCGGGCTTTTCCACGCGGCGCTCCTCGACTCGCTGAAGGGGCTGACGGAGAGCTTCGAGATCGTGTACGCGGACGACGGCAGCACCGACGGGACCCGGGAGGAGCTGCGGCGGTTCGCCGCCGCGGACCCGCGGGTGCGCTTCGTGTCGTTCAGCCGGAACTTCGGCAAGGAGGCGGCGGTGCTCGCCGCCCTGCGGGCCTGCGCCGGCGAGGCGGTCGTCCTCATGGACGGCGACCTCCAGCACCCGCCGGAGCTGGTCCCGCGGATGCATGAGCTGCACCGGCGCGGCTACGACCAGGTCATCGCCCGGCGGGACCGGCGCGGCGAGGGCCTGGCCAGGAAGGTGCTGTCCAAGGGCTACTACCGGCTGGCCAGCCGGTATGTGGACGTGGAGCTGATGGACGGCGCCGGCGACTTCCGGCTGCTGTCCCGCAGGGCCGTGGACGCGCTGCTCACGCTGCCCGAGAGCAACCGGTTCTCCAAGGGCCTGTTCTCCTGGATCGGATTCGACACGGTCTGCTTCGACTACAGCAACAACGCGCGCGCCGCCGGGCGCTCCAAATGGGGCGGCCGGAAACTCCTGAACTACGCCGTGGACGGCCTGATCTCCTTCAACAACCGCCCGCTGCGGCTGGCCATCCACTTCGGCGTGTCGCTGGCCGCCGCGGCGTTCGCCTATGCCGTGTGGATCGTCGTCGGCGTGCTCAGGAACGGTGTGGAGACCCCCGGGTACGCCACCCTGGTCACCGTCGTCGTCGGATTCGGCGGAATCCAGTTGGTGACGCTCGGCGTGGTCGGCGAGTACGTCGGCAGGATCTACCGGGAGAGCAAGCGGCGGCCCCACTACGTGATCCGGGAGACCAGCGCGGACGTGGCGCGGGCCGAGGCGGTCAGGGCGGAGGAGGCGCGGGTGGAGGCGGCGCGGGTGGAGGCGGTCAGGGCGGAGGGGGTCGCCAGGCCCCCGCACCCGCCGCGCCCGCCCCGCCCGGCGGTCGGGAAGTGAGCCGGGGGCAGGCGTCCGGGCTCGTCGCGTTCGCGCTGGTCGGCGTCGTCAACACCGGCACCTACTACGCGGTCTACCTGGCGCTCACCGCCGTCCTGCCCTATCTGGCGGCGCACGCGGGCGCCTACGCGGTCAGCCTGACCGGGTCGTTCCTCCTCAACTGCCGGATCACCTGCCGCACCCGCCCCACCTGGCGCAAGTTCGCGCTGTACCCGCTCTCCGGCGCGGTCAACCTGGCCGCCGGGGCCGCGGCCCTGTACGTCTGCGTGGCCTGGTGCGGGCTGTCCGAGCGGGTCGCGCCCCTGGTCGGCGGGGTGGCCGTGGTGCCGCTGAGCTACGCGGTGACCCGGCGCGTGCTGGCCCCGCGGCCGCCCCGCCCCGCCCCGGTCAGGACGTCCTGACGCCGGGCCCGTCCACCGCCGGGGTGCTGCCGGGGCGGGGCACCGCCGCGGCGCCGCCCACGATGCGCAGCGCCTCGGCGGGCGACGGCGCCGGGGTGCGCTCGTCCAGCGGCACCACCGGCGGCACCCGCTCCTGGCCGAGCAGCACCCTGCGGACCACCCGCTCCGCCGCCCGCCCGTCGTCGAACTGGCAGAACCGCTCCCGGAACGCCGCCCGCAGCCGCTCCGCCGCCCGCCCGCGCCACTCGCCGCCGGCGAACACCTCCTCCAGCTCGGGCTGGGACCGGGTCACCGGTCCCGGCGGCGCCGCCGTCAGGTCGAAGTACACCCCGCGGGTGGCCCGGTAGACCTCCCAGTCGTCGGCGTGCACCACGATCGGCCGGTCCAGGTTGGCGTAGTCGAACATGATGGACGAGTAGTCGGTGAGCAGCGCGTCGGCGGCCAGGCACAGGTCCTCGACCCTGGGGTGGTCCGAGACGTTGCGCAGGCAGCCCAGCTCGCCCAGGCGCCGCACCCCGGGGGAGTCGGCGTAGGCGTGGTGGGCGCGCAGCAGCAGGACGAAGTCCGGGCCGAGCGCCCGGCACAGTCGCTCCAGGTCGATCCCGGGCGCGAAGTCCCTGCGGTGGTCGCGGTGGGTCGGCGCGTACAGCACCGCGGTGGCGCGCTCGGGGATGCCGAGCTCGGCGCGCAGGCGCAGCACGTCGCGGGCGGTGGCGGTGTAGAAGACGTCGTTGCGCGGGTGGCCGTACTCCAGCACCTCGAAGCCACAGGGGAAGGCGTGCTCCCAGACCTCGCTGGAGTGGCGGTTGGCCGACAGGCAGTAGTCCCAGCGGTCGGAGCGCTCCAGCAGGCGGCCGAAGTTGGTGTTCCGCGCGGCGGCCGGGTAACCGAGCTGGTCGATGCCCATGTGCTTGAGCGGGGTGCCGTGCTGGGTCTGGACGTGCACGGTGCCGTCCCGCTTCACCATGTGGTTGTCGAAGTTGACGTTGTTGAACGTGTACTTGGCGGTGGCCAGCAGCCGCCAGTAGCGGCGGGTGCCGGGCAGCACGTGGTCCACGCCGGGCGGCACGGTGTGCGCCTGCTCCGGCGTCACCAGGACGACGCCGTGCACATGCGGGGCCAGCTCGCGGGCGCGGGCGTGCACGGCCGCCGGGTTGCACAGGTGGCCGCGGCCCCAGTAGGCGGAGTACAGGGCCAGGTTCTCGTCCACGGGGCGGCGCAACTGGGCTCGGTAGTAGCGCCGGGTACGGTACTGCTCGACGCGGCACGCCAGCGCGCGGAACCGTCTCCGCGCGCTCCTGCGGGCCCGGTTCGCCGACTTGAGCAGCTCGAACAGCGCGAAAGCGCCGCGCAGCACCAGGTGGTGCTTCAGCCAGGGCGTGCCCGGCGGCACCCGGAAGCCCAGCGGGCGGTGACGGCGGTAGCGGGCGGTGGCCAGCCGGAAGAACTCCCGGCGCGCCCGCCGGGGCACCCGGTTCGGCTTGGCGAGCACGTCCAGGACGTGCTCGGTCATCTTGCGGTACAGGAACGGCTGCCAGTCGGCCAGGTCGGGGCGGCCGGCGAGGAAGGCGAACACCCGGTCGTACTGGTCGAACACGTCGAAGTGGCGGCGGCCGGGCGTGCGCAGGATGCTGCCCCGGCGGCGCTGCCGGTAGTGCACGCAGACCCGGTCCAGGCAGGCGATCCGCTCCGCGGACAGCATCACCGGGAACGTCCAGGGCGTGTCCTCGTAGTAGCCCGGCGGGAACCGGAAGCCGTGGCCGGTGACGAAGTCCCGCCGGTACGCCTTGTTCCACACCACCATCAGCAGGTCCAGCAGCTCGGGGCGCTCCCTGGCGGTGAAGACCTCGGGGCCCGGCCGGGTGAGCAGGTGGGCCATGCTGTTGCGCTGCGCCTTGCCCCACCACCAGGTGCGGGCGTAGTCGAAGACCAGCACCTGCGGGTCCCCGGTCTCCTCCAGGCGCGCGGCGAGGGCGGCGAGGGCGCCCGGCGCGTAGGTGTCGTCGCCGTCGAGGAAGAGCAGGTAGTCGCCGGTGGCGCGGGCCATCCCGGCGTTGCGGGCGCGGCCGAGGCCGACGTTCTCCGCGAGGTGGACGGGGGTGACGCGGGGGTCCCGGGCGGCGAACTCGTCCACGATGGCGCCGCAGCCGTCGGGGGAGCAGTCGTCGACGGCGATCAGCTCCAGGTCGGGGTACGACTGCGAGAGCACCGACTCCAGGCAGGCGCGCAGATACCCCTGGACCCGGTAGACGGGGACGATGACGCTGAACCGTGCCACGACGCATCCAATTGGGTAGAAAGCCGCAATTCCGACAAGCAGTCAAAATCATACGGTAGTCATCCGGCTGCGAAAGGTGAGACACCCGGAGGGGTGTGGCCCGGTCGAGCGCGCGGAGCCCGCCCCCGCACACACGTGTCGCCCGCCACCACCGGTGGCGGGCGACACGGGGGCGGGCCGGTCCCGCGGGCGGGACCGCGCGGAGGCGGCTACTTCACCGCGCCCGCCATCACTCCGGAGACGAACTGCCGCTGGAAGGCGAAGAACACCAGCAGCGGAACGATCATCGATATGAACGCGCCGGGCGCCAGCACGTCCGCGCTGGAGCTGAACTGCCGCACCTGGTCCTGGAGCGCCACCGTGATCGGCTTGGAGCCGGTGTCCGCGAACACCAGCGCGACCAGCATGTCGTTCCACACCCACAGGAACTGGAATATGCCCAGGGACGCGATGGCGGGACCGCCGAGCGGCATGACCACCGTCAGGAACAGCCGCACCTCACCGGCCCCGTCCAGGCGCGCCGCCTCCAGCAGCTCCCGGGGGATCTCCGCGAAGAAGTTCCGCAGCAGGAAGATCGCGAACGGCAGGCCGTACGCCGTGTGGAACAGCACCACACCGGTGACCGTGCCGAACAGGCCCAGCTCGCCGAAGAGCTTCGCCACCGGGATGAGGCCGACCTGCACCGGCACCACCAGCAGCCCGACCACGATCAGGAACACCCAGTCCCGGCCGGGGAACTCCACCCAGGCGAAGGCGTACCCGGCCATCGCGGCGACCAGCACCACAAGCAGCGTGGTCGGCACGGTGATCAGCACCGTGTTCCACAGCGACTCGGTGACGGTCTCGTTCGACAGCAGCGCGTCGTAGTTGGCCCAGGTCAGTTGCGCGGGCTCGGAGAAGACCTCCCACCAGCCGCTGGAGGCCATGTCCGCGGGCGCGCGCAGCGAGGTGATCAGCAGGCCGAACGTCGGCACCAGCCAGAACAGCGCCACCGTTACCAGGAAGACCCGCAGCAGCCCGCCGCCGGTGCGTGCGGCGATCCGCGCCGCGACGGACGGACGGCTCTGCCGGGGCACCGCCGCGGCCTTGCCCGGCATCGTGGTGTCCACCGTGGTCATCGCCGCGCCTCCCTGCGCATCCTGCGGATGTTGAAGTACATCACCGGCAGCACGAGCAGCAGCAGGACGACGCCGATGGCGCTGCCCACCCCCTCGTCTGCGTCGGCCCCGAACGCGGTCAGGTAGAGCTGGAGGGCGAGGACGTTCGCCTCCGCCTGCGTCGAACCCGGCGCGATGATGTAGACGAGGTCGAACACCTTCAGCACGTTGATCATCAGCGTGACGAGGACGACGACCAGGACCGGCGCCAGCAGCGGCACCGTGATCCGGCTGAACACCTTCCACTCGCTGGCGCCGTCCACCCGGGCGGCCTCCAGCAGCTCTCTCGGCACCGAGGCCAGGCCCGCGGCGATCAGCACCATGGCGAAGCCGGCCCACATCCAGATGTACGAGCCGATGATCGCCGGAGTGACGAGGTTCGGGCCGAGCCAGCTCACGCCCGCGTAGGGCTCGGCGAAGTTGGACGAGGGCAGGCGCAGGTTCACCGGCCCGGTGGCGTCGAGGGCGAACGTGCCGTCGTCGCCCGTCGTCGCCGACGCCACGACCTTGCCGTCCTTGACGGCCTCGACCTTCACCCCCTTCAGCGCCTTCTCGCCGGGGTCCACCCGGCCCGGTGTACCGCCGCCGCCGCGCTTGAAGTCCAGCCACACCGTGCCGGTGAGGCCCTCGCCGGAGGCGGACGCGGGCGGCACGGCCTCCACGGAGTCCGGCAGGCGGTCGGAGCGTATCCCCACCAGCGGCAGCGCGACGGGGGTCCCGGCGGAGTAGGTCTGCTTCGTGGTGAACGCGCCGCCGCCGGACGCCGCCAGGTCGTCGTAGGGCCTGGGCTTGGCCCGCGGGTACTTGGAGGAGTCGCTGAAGGTGTCGTGGACGCTCACCAGCACCGCGTTGGCCACCCCGCGGTCGGGGTCCTTCTCGTAGACGAGGCGGAAGATGATGCCGGCGGCCAGCATCGAGATCGCCATGGGCATGAAGATGATCAGCTTGAACGCGGTGGACCAGCGCACCCGCTCGGTGAGCACCGCGAACATCAGGCCCAGCGCGGTGGCCACGGTCGGGGCCACGGCCAGCCAGATGGCGTTGTTCTTCAGGGCCGTCCGGGTGTCGGAGTCGGTGAACAGCTCACCGTAGTTCTCCAGCCAGACGAACGAGCCGTCCTCGTCGAACAGGCTGCGCCCGACGGAGTAGCCGATCGGGTACAGCACCAGCGCGCCCAGCAGCACCAGCGCGGGCAGCAGGAAGAGCGCGGCGACCCAGCCCCGGCTGCCGAACACGTTCTTCTTCTTGGGAGCGGGAACCCTGCCCGGCGCCGCGGCCGGGCCCCCCGTGGTCACGGTTGTCATCGCAGAACCTCAGCCCGCTACTTGTATGCCTTGGCGGCGTCGGCCTCGAGCCTGGCCTGCGCGCCCGCCACGTCCTTGGGGTTCTTCAGGAAATCCTGGAGGCGCTTCCACTCTCCGGCGCCCTTGGTGCCGCCGAACGCGGCCGGGGCCTGGTCGGACATGTCGAACCGGAAGTCGTCGCCGGCTCCGATCAGCGCGCGGGCTATCTCCTGGAAGACGGGGTCGGGGTAGGCCTCGAACTCCAGCTCCTTGTTCGGGGAGAGGAAGCCGCCCTGCTGCGCCCAGATGCGCGCCGCGTCGGTGGAGGCGAGGAACGTCAGCATCGCCTGTGCGGCCTTGCTGTCCTTCAGCGCCACGGCGGCGTCGCCCGCGCTGACCACGGGCGCCTGGTCCCCGACGGCCGGGAACGGGAACACCCTGGCCTCCTGGCCGACGTTCGCCTCGGTGTCGGCGTCGATGACGCCGGCCACGAAGTCGGCCTCGAAGACCATCCCCGCCTTCGGCTCCTCCGCGAACGTCTGTACGACGGAGTTGGGGAAGTCGGTCTGGAGGGCGCCGGACTGCCCGCCCGCGATCAGGTCACGGCGGCCGAACAGTTGCCCGAGGGTGGTCAGGGCGTCCCGCACCGAGGAGTCGGTCCACTTGATCTCGTGCCTGGCGAGCTGGTCGTACTTCTCCGGCCCCGCCTGGCTGAGGTAGATGTTCTCGAACCAGTCGGTGAGGGTCCAGCCGTCCGCGCCGCCGATCGACACCGGCTCCACGCCGGACTCGGAGACCGTCTGGACGACCTTCAGGAACTCGTCCCAGGTCTTGGGCTCCTTGACCCCCGCGTAGTCGAAGACCTCGTGGTTGTACCAGATCAGCGACTTGTTGGCGGCCTTGAAGTACACCCCGTACTGCTTGCCCTCGTGGAGGCCGAGGTCCTTCCAGCCCTTGCTGAAGTTCTTCTCCAACTGGGCCACGGCCCCGGGCCCCGCCGGTTTGATCCAGCCCTTGTCGGCGAACTGGTGGAGCACTCCGAGCTGCGGCAGTATCGCCACGTCCGGCGGCTGGCCGCCCTGGATCTTGCTGCCGAGGAAGGTGGCGACGTTGTCACCCGTCGGCTGGAACGTCACCGTGGCGCCGGTGCGCTTCTCGAACTCGTCCAGGACCTTGGTGAAGCGCTCCTGCTCCGCACCGGTCCATATGGCGGCCACCGTCAGGCTCTGCCCCTTCAGCGACGGCAGCTCCACGCTGTACTCGGTCTCGGCGGACCTGTCCCCCTCCTCCTCGTCGTCATCACCGCAACCCGTGGCAGCGAGGGTGAGCGCGGCCACGACGGCCACGGCTGCCCGGATTCTGCGCCATGCGTGCATCGTTACTTCCCTCCGCACGAGGACCCCCGCTCGTGGCGGCACGTCCCCGTTTCGTCCCGCTTCCGTTCCCCGTGCCCCGGAACCGCTGCCGGCTTGGCTGCTCGTCGTGCCGTCCCGGGGCTTGAGATGGTGCGACAGTCGTACGACGGGACCTGATGCCCCCGCAAGGCCGCTCGCCACGCAGGGTCGGTGATCGTGATCAGGATGTGATGGTCCCTCGCGGGGGCCTCGAGAACGGGTATCGCCGCGCGCGAGGGTGGGCCGTGCGGGTGGGCCCGACAGGAGGTGCGGGGGTGGTCCCTGGAGCCGGCGTGACGGCGGGGAAGGTGACGCGGGAGGCCGGCGGGAGGGCTGTCGCCGCAGGTGACGCCCGGGACGGGAGCGCACACGCCGACGGCGCGCCGGCTCCCGGGAGGGGAGCGCGACGCGCCGTCAGGAAGCGCGCGGGGCCGCACGGAGCGCGCGACACGCCACGGCCCCCGCCCGTGCGCCGGGCGGGGGCCGATCGGAGGCCGGGGCGGGCCGGCCGCCTCCGGCGGCTCAGCCGGTTCCGCCCGAGCCGCCGCCGCCACTCCCGCCGCCGTCGTTGCCGGTGACGTCGTTGACCCAGTCCCAGGAGTTCTCCACCCAGTCCCGGGTGGTCTCCCAGAAGCTGCGGCCGTCGGCCACCCAGTCGTCCAGCGGGCCCACCGTCCAGGCCAGGGCGATCACCACGGCCAGCAGCACGATCATCGTCAGGCAGCCCTTGAGGCACCCCAGGCCGGGGATCCGCATGGGCGTGCGCTGCCTCGGCTCGCGGCGGGGGCGCGGCGGGGCGGGCACCGGGGGCGGCGGGTCCTGGCGGCGCGGGGCCGCCTGCCGCCGGGGCGCGGGCGCCGGGCCGGGCTCGGGCGGCGGCGGGGAGTACGGCGCGGCGGCCGGGGCGGGCGGCGGGGAGTACGGCGCGGGGGCCGGCGGCGGGGACTGGCCGTGCTGCGGCGGGTACGGCTGCTGCTGCCCGTGGTGCGGGTAGGGCGGCGGAGCGGGCGCGGGGGCCGGGGGCGGCGCCTGGCGGCGGGGGCGGCGGCGCAGCGGGTCGTCGCCCGGGTCGAGCGGCTGGAGCTGGGTCTGCTCGTTGCGGTTGCGCGCCGCCCGCAACTGCGTCTGCCACGGGTGCGGGCCCTGCGCCTGCGGCGGCTCGCCGTCGCCCACCGGCGGCATCACCCGGGTCGGGTCGGCGGCGCCGCCGGGGCCGCCCGCGGGCAGCACCTGGGTCGGGTCGGCGTCGGGGCCGGGCCGGCCCGTCGGCAGGACCTGGGTGGACAGGGTGTCGCTGCCGGGCCGCCCGCCGCCGGGCACGGGCGCCGGGCTCGGGTCGGGCGCGAGCAGCGCGGCCACCCCCATCGCCGCCTCGGCCGCCGCGGGGGAGGCGTGCACGCCCACGCCGTCCGCCACCACCCGCAGCGCCCGGGCCAGGCTGACCGCGCTGGGCCGCTCGTCCGGGTTCTTGCGCAGGCACCGCTCGATGACGGTCCACAGCGGGTCGGGGATCGTGGTGGGCCTGCGCGGCTCCTGGCTCAGGTGCTGGTGCAGCACCGCCATGGCGGAGTCGCCCTGGAACGGCGGGCGGCCCGTCGCCAGCTCGTACAGCATGATCCCGGCGCCGTAGACGTCCACCGCGGAGGTCTGCGGGCGGCCCTCGGCCGACTCCGGCGCCACGTAGGCGGGGGTGCCGACGAACTCGCTGGTGCGGGTGATGCCGGGCGAGTCGGCGAGGCGGGCGATGCCGAAGTCGGTGAGCAGCGGGCGCATCAGGGCGCCCCCGCCCGTCCCGCCCTCGGTGACCAGCAGCACGTTGGCGGGTTTCAGATCCCGGTGCACCACGTCGTCGGCGTGGCTGGCGGCGAGGGCGTCGGCGATCTGCGCCATCAGCAGCGACGCGGCGACGGGCGTGAACGGCCCGTTCTCCCGCAGGTGGCGGTGCAGGTCGGGGCCCTCGACCAGGTCCATCACCAGGGCCAGCAGGTCGCCCTCCACCACCAGGTCCCGCACCCGCACGATGTTCGGGTGGGTCAGGCGCAGCAGGACGGACCGCTCGCGCAGGAAGCGCATGACGATGTCGGGATCCGAGGCCAGCTCCTCGCGCAGCACCTTGATGGCGACGGCCTCGCCCGGCCGTGAGGCCGCCGCGTCGCCGCCCTCGCGGACCCGGGCCCGCCAGACGGTGCCGGTGGCGCCGCGCCCGAGCGGCTCCTCGAGGAGGTACTTGCTGCCCACTGGCCGCACGGCATGTGCTCCCTGGTCCGTGTTTCCCGCTGCTGCTCCGACCCGGCCCACTGTAGTGGCGGGGGGCGGTCCGGAGTGGTGCCGAGTAGGACGCGGCCGGGCCGCCCCGGGTTGCCTGTTTTCGGCCGAGGGCTCTCCCGGGAGCCCGCCGCCGGCCCCGGTCCGCCCCGCGGCGCCCGTGCCGGCACGCACTCGGCGCCCCATCGGGCGAAAGCCCGAGCACACCCGGTGCGAGGACTTCCGCCCGGCACCCCGGGAGCACGCACCGGACGGCGCGGGGCCGCCCCTCGGGCGGCGGCGGGGACGCGACGACGGGCCCCAGGAAAGATCATTTGTTTGGGCTTCCGGGAGCGAGCTGTCGGTGGCAGGTGGGAGGATGCTGTCCCACACCGGCACAGCACCGGGATGGTGGGGTGGGACGGGCGCGCTCCGGACCATGCCGTGTCGATCCGCCGACGCCCGGGCGGCAGCAGCCCGGCCGGGCGCGCTGGGCAGAAGGGACCGCTGGTCGCGTATGCAGATCCGGCTGACCGTCCTCGGGCCGCGCAGCGGCCAGTCCTGCGACGTGCTCGTCACCGCGCCCACGGGCACCGACCTCGGCGCCGTGGCGGGCGCCCTGTCCGCCGCCGCGGGCGCGGGCCAGCCCGCGCGCTCCGGCGGCGGCGTGGCCGTGTACGCGGGCGGCGAGCGGCTCCCCGCCGGCGCGGTGCTCGGGCATCCGCCGCTGGTGGACGGGGCCCAGGTGGCCCTCCAGGCGCCCGCCGACGGGCATGTGCCCGCCCTCACCCCCGGCGCCGTCCAACTGCACGTCGTGGGCGGCCCCGACGCCGGCGGGGTGCACCTGCTGCACGGCGGCCAGGTCCGCCTGGGCAGGTCCGCCGACGCCGACGTCCCCCTCGACGACCCCGACGTCTCCCGGCTGCACGCCGCCGTCACCCTGGACGGCGGCAGGGTCGCCGTCGCCGACCTCGGCTCCACCAACGGCACCTTCCTCGACGGCGCGCCCGTCGGGCCCCGCCCCGTGCCGCTGCGCCCGGGCGCGCTGCTGCGCGTGGGGGAGTCCACGCTCGCCGTGGAGCCGCCGCCCGCCCGCGACGGCGCCGCGCCCCCGGCCCCGCCCGGCCGCCCCGCCCTGCCCGACGGCGAGGGCCACCTGCTGCTCGCCCCGGCCCCGCCGTCCGCCGCCGCGCCCCCGTCCGCCGCCGGGCCCGAGCCCGCGCCGGGCCCCGTCCCCTGGGCGATGGCCCTGGCCAGACGGCTGGCCGCCGGGCGCTCCGGCGCGCGGGCCGAGCGCTCCCGGGAGCACGAGCGCCTCGCCGCGCAGGCCCGCGCCCTGCGCACCCGCTGGCCTGACCCGGCCCAGGTGCTGCTCACCGCGCTCGGCCCCGGCCCCCGGCTGTGGGAGCGCGACCAGGCCCACCCCGACGCGCTCACCGTCCGCGTCGGCACGGCCGAGGGCCCCGTCCCCGCCGTGCCCGTCGCCGTGGACCTGCGCCAGGCCGGCGTGCTCGGGCTCGCCGGGCCCGTGCCCCGGGTGCAGGCCGTCGCCCGGTCGGTGGTGGCCCAGCTCGCCGCCCTGCACGGGCCGGGCGCGCTGGAGCTGGTGCTGCTGGCCTCGGGCGAGCGGCAGGAGCGGGAGTGGGCCTGGCTGCGCTGGCTGCCGCACACCCGCCCCGCCCAGGGCCAGGACTGCCGCCTGCTGCTCGGGCTCGACGCGGAGCAGCAGCAGCGGCGCGTCGCCGAACTGCTGGGCCGCGCCGCCGGGCCCGCGCGCCGCACCACCGTCGTGGTGGTGGACGAGACCTCGGGGCGGCCGGTGCACGGCGAGCTCGCCCGCCTGCTGGAGCGGGGGCCCGCCGCGGGCGTGTTCGCGCTGCACCTGGCGGCCGCCCCGGAGCTGCTCGCCGCCGCCTGCGGGGCGCGGGCCGCGCTGGTCGGCGAGGTGGCCGCGCACCTGGAGCTGGCCCTGCCCGACGGCACCCGGGTCGCCGGGGCGGTCGCGGACGGGGTGTCCACGGCCTGGGCGGAGCGGTTCGCCCGCGCCCTGGCCCCGCTGCGGGAGGCGGAGGGGCCCCGCCCGCGCAGCGCCCTGCCCGACAGCGCCCGCCTGCTCGACACGCTGGACCTGGCGCTGGCCACCCCCGCCAAGATCTCCGCGCGCTGGGCGGAACTGCCCGCCACGGGCGGGTCCGCCACCGCGGTGCTCGGGGTGGCCGCGGAGGGCGGGCTGGCGGTGAACCTCGCCCAGGAGGGGCCGCACCTGCTGGTGGGCGGGGCGCCCGGCGGGGGCAAGACGGAGCTGCTGCGCTCCCTGGCCGCCTCCCTGGCCGCGGCCGAGCGGCCCGACCGGCTGGCGCTGGTGCTCATCGACGGCGCGGGCGACGGCCTGCGGGTGTGCACGGACCTGCCGCACGTGTCCACGTACCTGGGCGCCGCCGACCCGGTGCGGATGCGGGAGCTGGCCCAGGCGCTCACCGCCGAGCTGGGCCGGCGCGAGGAGCTGCTCCAGGGGCGGGACTTCGCGGCGTGGCAGGCCGACCGGCTGCTGGCGCTCAGCCGCGGCGAGGAGGCCGCCCGGGACCGGGCGGGCCAGGTCGTCGCGCCCCGCAGGCCCGGTGACGAGGCCGGGGCGGGCGCGCGGGGCAGGGCCGGCGAGGCCGGGCGCCAGGACGGCAGGGCCGCCGAGGGCAGGGGCGCCGTGCGCACCCAGGTGCGGGACAGCGCGCCGCTGCCCCGCCTGGTGGTGGTCGTGGACGACTACGACGCGCTGGTCGCGCCCGCGCTGGGCAGCCCCGGCCGTCCCGCGGCGGGCTCGGTGGTGCGGGCGCTGGAGGCGGTGGCCAGGCGCGGGGCGCGGCTCGGCGTCCACCTGGTGGCCGCGACCGGCCGCCCGGAGCGGACCTCGGGCGGCGAGGTGGACGAGAAGGCGGGGCTGCGGATAGCCCTGCGCACCGACGAGGCGGCCTCCTCCCGGCTGCTGGTGCACGTGGAGGACGCGGCGGCCCTGGACGAGGCGGTGCCCGGCCGCGGCTACCTGCGCCGCGCCGACGGGTCGGTCACCCCGTTCCAGACGGGGCGGGTCAGCGGCCGCATACCCCGCACGGCCACCCTGCGCCCCACGGTGGTGCCGTTGGACTGGCAGCGCATGGGCGACCCGCCGGCCCGGCGCCCCGTGCGGGAGCTCGGCAACGGCCCGACGGACCTGGCGCTGCTGGCCAGCGCCCTGCAACGGGCGGCGGAGTCCGCGGACGCGGCGTTCCCCGCGCCCCTGATCTGAGGCGGGGCCGCCCGGACGGGGCGGCGGGGGCGGGGCGCGTCCGGCTCCCGGCGCCGCGCTCCCCGGCACGTCCGACTCCCGCCCTCGCCGCGCCCGCCCGCCCCGGCGAAGCACCTCGGGGCGGGGCGACGCCGGCCGTCCGGCTTCCCGCACGCCTCGACGATCACCATGGAGCACATCGGGGGGAGGGCTCCCGTTCGCCGCGCTCCGTCCCCGCACCGTCACGCCCCTCCCACGGCGGCGCGGAAAGCCGGTCGCGCGCGCCGGCGGCCCTCGCCTCTACTTGTGCGTCGAACGGGAACCCGGGGGACCGGCACCCGGACCGGGATCTCTTCCGGATCGTCCCGGGGAGGCCGAGCACGGTGAGGAGCAACGGATGGGCGCGGATCGGCGGGCCGGCGACGAGTCGTGGGAGGAGGCGCTGGAGGTCGCCGTGCGGGCGGCGCTGGCCGCCGCCGAGGTGCTGCGGCGCGGGCCGGGGCGGGTGACGCGCAAACCGGACGGGTCGCAGGTCAGCGAGGCCGACGTGGCCGCGGAGACCGCGATGCGGGCGGTCATCGCCGCGGCCTGCCCCGGGGACCGGATCGTCGGCGAGGAGCTGGGCGGCACCGGCCCGCCCGAGGACGCGGGCGGGCGCGGCTGGGCGCTCGACCCCCTCGACAACACCGCCTGCTACCTGCGGGGCTCACCCGAGTACGCGGTCCTGGCCGGGCTGCTGTCCGGGGGCCGGGCGGTCGCGGGCGCCGCGGTCACCCCGCACGACGGCGCGGTGTGGCGGGCCGCCGAGGGCGCGGGGGCGTACGGCCCGGACGGGCGGCGGCTGCGCTGCTCGGACACGGCGGAGCTCGGCGAGGCGACGATCACGTTCGCCTCGCTGCGGCGGTGGCGGGCGCTCGGCCTGGACGGCGCCCTCGGGCGGGTGGCCGACGCGGCGTTCCACGAGAGCCTGCACGGCGGCTTTCGCGGATTCCTCGCCGTGGCGTCCGGCACGGTGGACCTGTGCCTCGACCCGTGGGGGCACCTGTGGGACCACGCGGCCCTGGTGCCGCTGCTGCGGGAGAGCGGGGCGGCGTGCGCCCGGCTCACGGGGCCGCGCGGCCCGGTGGGTCTCGTGGCGGGCCCGGCGCCGCTGCTGCACGCCGTCCGGGGCCTCGGGCTGCCGCTGTCGCCCGCTGTGTGGAATGCGGCGTCCTACCGCCGTGTCGAAACCGATCCCTATACCGTTGGGCACGACGATCCGCGGCACGAAGGCCCGCGGTCGAAGACGCGGCCACAACAAAGAGAGCGCCCATGAACTGCCCCAGATGCGGAGCCACAGTCATCGTGCAGCCCGACGGAAGCTGGGCGTGCAACTGTGGCGCGGCGGGCGGCCGGTGAGCAACGAGCCGTACTACACCACCAGCCTGTGCGCGAACTGCCGTACGACCGTCCACGGCCTCAACGGCCGCTGGACGTGCACCAATTGCGGCACCTCCTCCCCGTACGAGGCGGGGCCGCCGCTGCCGGCGGCGCCCGAGCCGGAAAAACCGGCCGGGAAATCCGGAAAACCGCCCGGCAAGCCCCAAAAGCGCGCGCCCCGAGGGCCGCGCTTCCGGGAGAAGGGCGTGGGGGACACATCCGGAAGGGAAGGCGACAGAGGCGGCAGAAGCCTGATGTCGCTTTGCTGACGATTGCCCCCCATTGAGTCGGCACTTTTTTCGAAAACCGGCGGCCGATCCCGCCTCCACCCGCCCCTGCGCCTTTCCCGTCTGCACGCGGGGTGGGCAGTGGGGCGGGGGGAGTGCGCCGGAGCCCGCCCCATGCGCGGGGCGCGTCGAGGCTGCGGGGCGCGGGCCCGCGCCCCGAGCGCCGCACACACGGCCACGGGGCACACCCGCTCCGCTGCACCCGCGCACCCACGCGGCGGCCCGCCGCCGGCGCTCCGGCGGGCGCGCCCCGCGCGGCGGCTCGCCCTCCCGGCCGGCTCCACTTGCACGGCTCGGCCCAGCGGCGCGAGGTGAAGCACGGCCCGACCCCCCGGCGCCGCCCGCCCTCGCGATCCGGGCCCAGCGGCACCCCGGAGCCGCCCGCGGCCTCCGAACCGCACCTCGTCCCCGATACGCCCCCACCCCCCCACCCACCCCCTCCGGCCCCCAACGGGCCCCCGCGCCCCTCCGCCCCACCCCACCGGCCCC
>NZ_BAAGTD010000084.1:0-22778 GCF_054782095.1 Streptomyces capparidis
GGGCTTCCGCCACCGCTCGATGTCGTTACCGCCGCGCACGGCAGCGCCGCGCGGCGGTGGGCGCGCCGGGGCCGGGGCGGGTGTCGGCCCCGCGGTCCGCTCCGGGGCGCGGGCGGCGTGTTCCTGGGCGTGCGAAAGCGGCGGGTCCCCGTCGGGTAAGGCGTCCTCCGACAGGTCGGCCCGCGGCCCTTCCGTACCCGCAACCCGTGCCACCAGTGCCACCCGCGCCCGATGCGGCGCGCCGAACGTCAGCATGCGGTGAAGCCCCCCTCGCTCCACGTCCTCTGCTCGGCACGGTAGACCGGTAGGCGGACCTCCGCACCCGGTTCGACGCCGGAGGCCGCCCGGAGGAGGCGCCAGGGGCGCGGGGGCGCCATTGTGTGCGCCGGGGCGCCCCCGAGCAGGACGGGGACGGCCGTCAGCGGGCGCGCGCCGTCACCCTCGGGGCGCGTGCCGCCGTCGGCTCACAGCGCGCGCAGGCCGTTGATCACCTCGCGCAGGATCCGCTCGTCGACCAGTTGCGCCGGCGGCACGGGCCGCCGCACGCGGACCAGCTCGGCGTCCATCAGGTCGCCGAGCAGGACCCGGACCACGCCCACCGGCAGGTCGACGTCCGCCGCGATCTCCGCCACGGACATCGGCTCCACCTGGCACAGCTCCAGGATGTGCTGGTGCTCGGGGGTGAGTCCGAGGTCGGCCGCCTCCGCGTCGAGGTCGCCCTCCACCGCCCGGGGCTGGATGACGACGAGGGCGATCAGGTCCAGCTTGTCCTCGGCCGCGCTGCGAGTGCGGCCGCGGGTCATGGCGTACGGCCGGACGACCGGCCCGGCCTCGTCGTCGAACCAGCGGTCGTCGCCGGCCGCGGTGTCCCCGTGTGCAGGCATCGCCGGGGCTCACCCGCCCGTCGGTATGCCGTCGCGCGGAGCGGTGGCCAGGTGCGCGCCGACCCGTTTGACGAGCAGTGTCATCTCGTACGCGATCTGGCCGACGTCGCCGTCCGCGTCCGCGAGCACGGCCAGGCAACTGCCGTCGCCGGCCGCGGTGACGAAGAGGAACGCCTCGTCGAGCTCGACCATGGTCTGGCGGACGGCTCCCGCCTGGAAGTGGCGCCCGACGCCCTTCGCGAGGCTGTGGAACCCCGAGGCGACGGCCGCCAGGTGCTCGGAGTCCTCCCGCGACAGCCCCTCGGAGGCCCCGGTGGGCAGCCCGTCGCTGGAGAGCACGAGCGCCTTGCGGATGTTCGCCACGCGAGAGACGAGGTCGTCGAGGAGCCAGTTCAGCTCGCCCGCCGGATTCGTCGGTGCGGTCATCGACCGTCCCTTTCTGTACTGGTGCCTGGTGCTTGTCGAACCGGGTCACCGGAGCCGTCGGTGCGGTTCGCGGTATCGCCGTTGTCGGGGTCCCCGGGGTCGGCCACCTCGCGTCCGCGCTGGAAGCCGCGCTGGAACGACGCCATCCGCGACCGTACTTCCTCTGCTGAGCGTTCCCGCACCGGGGTGCCCGACTCCTCCTGCGGGGCGTCGGCGCGCCCGGCGCGCAGTTGCGGCGCGAGGCTGGCCTGGCGGACCCGCTTGGGCAGGCCGAAGTCGTTGCGCTCGGGTCCGCCGGGGCGGCCGGGGCGCTCGGCGGGCTGCTCGGGCGGCTCGGGGGCGCCGGGCGCCGGGCGCGGCTGCCGGTCCACGGGGCGGCCGTGGTCGGCGACCAGGACCGGGGAGCGGGGGCGGCGGCGGCGCGGCAGGCTCGGCACGTCGCCCTCGGCGTCCGCGTCGGCGCGCACCGGGTCGGTGGCCTGGTCGTGCCGGTCGGGCTCCCGGTCGCCGGGGAGTCGCTCGTCGGAGGCGTTCAGGCCCCACTCGCGGAACGCCGCCTCTGTCCTTCGCACGGGCGCCTCCGTGGCGTGTGGGTCCCGGACCTCCCCCGTGCGGGGCACCCGCTGCTCGCCGGTGGAGGAGGAGGACTCGTCGGTGAGGATGGAGTTGGGCAGCAGCACCACCGCGGTGGTGCCGCCGTAGGGCGAGGGCCGCAGGGAGACCCGCACCGAGTGCCGCCTGGCCAGGCGGCTGACCACGAACAGGCCGAGCCGGTCGGTGTCGGACAGCTCGAACTCGGGGGTCTCCGCCAGGCGCTGGTTGGCCTCGAGCAGCGTCTCCGTGCTCATGCCGAGGCCGCGGTCGTCGATCTCCAGCACGAAGCCGTTGGCGACGCGCTCGCCGTGCACCTGCACCTGGGTGTGCGGCGGGGAGAAGACGGTGGCGTTCTCGATGAGCTCGGCCAGCAGGTGGGTGACGTCGCCGACGGCCGGTCCGCTGACGGAGACGCGCGCCACGCGGCGCACCTCGACCCGCTCGTAGTCCTCGACCTCGGCGACGGCCGCGCGGATGACGTTGACGAGCTGGACGGGGTTGCGCCAGGCGCGGGCCGGGGCGGCGCCGGAGAGGATGACCAGGCCCTCGGCGTGCCGCCGCATGCGGGTGGTCATGTGGTCGAGGCGGAAGAGGTCGGCGAGCTCCTCGGCGTCCTCGGTGCGCCGCTCCATCGCGTCCAGCAGGGTGAGCTGGCGGTGCAGCAGCACCTGGCTGCGGCGGGCGAGGTTGACGAAGACCTCGGAGATGCCGCGGCGCAGCTCGGCCTGCTTGACGGCGGCCTCGACCGCGGCGCGCTGGACGTCGTTGAACGCCTGGCCGACCTGGCTGATCTCGTCCTCGCCCGGCGGGACCTCCAGGTCCGGCGCCTCCTTGCTCACGTCCAGCTCCTCGCCCGCGGCCAGGCGGCGCATCACGCGCGGCAGGCGGGTGCCGGACAGTTCGAGGGCGGCCTTGCGCAGGCTGGTCAGGTCGCGGACCAGGCCGCGGCCGACGCGCACGGAGATGGCGACGGAGGCGATGACGGCGGTCAGGCCCAGCAGGCCGACGACGGCGGCGTAGAGGTTGACCTGGAGCTCGTAGGGGCCGGAGCGGTCGCTGTAGGTCCTGGCGCGCAGGGCGGTCAGGGCGTCGAGCTCCTTGGTGGCGGGCTCGATGACCTGGCGCCACTTCTCGGCGGTCACCGCGCCGGTGAGGCCGGCCGCGCCCGCGTCCAGCAGGTCCTCCTCCAGGGCCTGGAGTTTCTTGCCGTTGCCCTTGGTGTAGGCGGCGTGCTCCTCACGGTCGGAGGAGGGCAGCTCGGGGGTGGCCATGCGGTGCAGCAGGCGCTGCTCCGCGACGGCGGCGGACAGCGCCCGGAACTCGGTCTGCGACATCTCGCCCGCGGCCAGGGCCGCGGTGACCAGGGCGTCCTCGCGGGTGACGGCCTCGCGGGCGCGGGCCAGCTCGACCATGGCGTCGAAGTGCTTGCTCAGGTCGTTGTTGTCCACCGCGCCGAGGTCGTTGAACAGGCCGTAGCCGGGGTCGATCAGGCGGGTGTAGCCGGTGAACGCCTCGACGCGGGTGGCGGACCGGGTGTTGATCTCGCCGCGCAGCTCGTCCAGCTTGTCCAGGTCGGCGGTGACCTGGTCCAGGCTCGCGCGCTGGCCGTTGGTGAGCATGGAGCGCTTGCCCGCGTCGTCGGCGGACTCCCGCAGGCGGCGGACGCTGGTGTCGGTGACGTCCTGGGTGCGGCGCAGGGTGTCCGCGGCGCCGGGGCGCTCGGGGTCGGCGAGGTAGAGCATGGCCTGGCGGCGCTCGTTCTGAATGGCCACCAGGGAACGTTCCAAGGGGCTGCCGAAGGCGTCGTGGACCTCGTCGGTGTCCATCAGGCCCATGACGTCTCTGACCGCGTCTACCGAGGTGAACGCCCAGAGGCTGACGAGGGACACCAACGGCACCACGAGCAGTGCCACGATCTTCCGGCGGATTGATCTCCCGCGAGAGCGCATCTTCTGCGTACACCTTCGGGCCAGGGCGGTGGTCACTGAACGGCGCGAGCTTACTACTGGCGCGTGACCGGTTCGAAGCTGTGAACGGCCCGTTCGAGCACGTCAGCGGGCTGGTCACATGGCCACTTGTCCCCTGGTTTCCGGACATCCCGACCCTGTTCGAGCGGGAATTGACCGACTTTCAGGTGTGGCTCGAGGTCGATGACCCTCGGAATTCCCGCTCCGCCGCCCGCCCGGGCCCCTGATGGGGGGCGGGGAGGGAGGGGTGAGCTGCGAGGAAGGGCGTCGCGGGCGGACTCGGGGGGCGATTCGGGGTCCGTACGGGGTGCGCCGGGGGTGCGGGGAGGGGGCGGGTAGCACGGGTGCGGGGCGCGGGACAGGGCGGAATCGGCCAGGGGGTGGCGGGGCGGAGGGCGCGGACGCTCGGGGTGCCCGTCCTCAGTGCTCCTTCGCGACGTCCGCGGCAGGGGGGCCGGGAACCGGGGCGGGGCATCGTTCGTAGGACAGTTCGGACGGAAGGGCAAGGGTCCACCCCATCCCGCGCATCGCTCGCGGGTCCGGAATGAGGCCATGCGTGCGGGGCACACGAGATGGGGACAAGGCGGACGAAGGGATCCGTGAGAGCTGCGGATGGTGGGGGTCAGATGGCACCACAGGACAATGAGGAGCCCCGGGGGCGCGACGTGTTGGAGGACGCCTTCGCCCGCCCGCGGGCCAGGCGCGGTTCGCTGTGGGAGGAGGAGCCGGCGCGCAGACGCCGGCTGCCCGACCCGGTGCGCCGGTCGGCCGTGCGGGCCGGGCTGATCGTGGCCGTCACGGTCATCGAGGTGAACGTGGCGGTGCTGGGCGCGCTCGCCGGCACCTGGCTCGCCGCCCCGGCGACGCTGGCGGCGGTGCTCAGCACCATCCTGGCCACCTGGGCGGTGCTGGACGTGTGGGTGACCCGGCAGGTGCACGTGCAGCGGCACGGGGTGGTCTCCGTGCCGAGCAGCGCGGCCAGGCCGCCGCGCGTCCGGCGGGAGCAGGAGCGCAGGACACCGGCGGGGCAGCAGGCGGGGGCGTCCCCCCGGCAGCCGCATCTGTCCGGCGTCTAGAGGGATCGCGGGCCGCCGGGCCCGCACACGACCGAGCGGAGGCGCGGGGCGCCTCCGCTCGGTGCTTTTCCGGGGCGGCCGGGCGGGGCTCCCCCGCCCGCGCCGCGGCCCGGTTCGGTCGGCGGCCGCTTCGGTCGGCGGCCGGTTCAGTTCGCGGCCGGTTCAGTTCGCGGCCGGTTCCGGGGTGCGGCGGAAGACGCGGGTGGCGGTGACCTCGCCGTGGACGGCCTCGTCCTCGCGCTGGGCGGGCAGGCCGGGCCGCAGGTGCTCCTCCACCGAGATGTACTTCAGGCCCGCCCGCAGGTCGGCGTCGTTGCGCAGGCGGATCACCAGCGGGAACTCGGCAAGCGCCGTGGTGTCGAACAGGCCCGTGGTGTACAGCAGTTGCACGCCCAGCGCGTCCGCGAAGGAGCGTTGGAGCTCCAGCAGGTACGCCGCGTTGGCCCGGCCGATGGGGTTGTCCAGGAACAGGGTGCCCGCGTGGCGGTGCCGGTCGCGGCCCCGGTCGTTGCTGCGCAGCGCGGCCATGGTGCAGTACAGCGCGATGGCGGCGGTGAGCAGTTGCCCGCCGGAGAACACGTCGCCCATCTGCCCCACCGGCACCCGCTCGGCGCGCAGCACCGCGTCGGGCTTGAGGATCTCCACGGCGACGCCCTTGGGCTGGAGGGCGGCGTGCACCCCGCGCAGCAGCAGGGACATGCCGTCGCGGCGCAGGTCGCTGTTCTTGCGCACGGCCGCGCGGGTGGCCTCGTCGACGACCTCGCCGAGCCGCTCGGTGAGGGTGGCCTGGTCGGGCTCCTCGAAGCGGATCCGCAGGAACTCCTGGCCGGACCACTCCCCGAGCCCCTCGGGCAGCCGGGACAGGCGCTGGGCGGAGCGCAGCGTGTCCAGGGACGCCTCGACCAGCCCGCGCAGCCGGTCCACGATGCTGTCGCGGTTGCGCAGCAACTGCTCGAGCTCGTCGCTGAGCACCCGCAGCCGGGGCGCGAACGCGGCGGCCCAGGCGGCGGCGTGCTCGGGCAGCGCGGCGGCGGGCAGTTCGCGGATCTGCTGCCGGGCGGGGGTGCGCACCTGCTCGTAGCGCACCGCGTTGGCGTGCCGCACCAGCACGTCGCAGGACTCGCGGACGGCGGCCTCCGCGGCGGACAGGTCGGCGGCGCAGCCGCGCAGCGAGCGGCGGGCCTCGGCGGCGGTGACGCGGGCCGCGGCCAGGTCGCCGGGGTAGGGCGCGGGAGGGTCGTCGGCGCCGTCGGCCGCGTCCGACTGCGGGCCGTCCCGCAGCAGGTCGCGGAGCATGGCGGCGACCTCGTCGAAGCCGGAGGCGCCGTCCTGGGCGGCGTGGTGGGAGCGGACCAGGGCGGCGTGCTCCTCGCGGGCCGCGGCGAGGGCGTCGGTGTCGGCGGCGAGGCGGCCGGTGGCGGTGCGCAGCAGCGCCTGGGCGTGCTCGGCGTCGCGCGGCACCAGGTCCTCGGGCAGCTCGGTGTGGGCCTCGCCGTCGGCGGGGGCGTGCCGCTCGGCCTCGCCGCGCAGCCGCCCCAACTGCTCGCTCGCGGCCGAGGCGCGGCTCTCCAGGGTCTGCACCAGCGCCTCGACGCGGGCGGCGGCAGCCTGCCGGGACGGGCCGTCGGCGCCGTCGGGGCCCTCCAGCAGGGCGGCGGCGCGGGTGCGGACCTTGTTGGTGAGCCGGTCCAGCTCGGCGCGGGCCGCGCTCTCCTCGCTCTCGGCGCGGGCCTGCTCGGCGCGCAGGTCGGCGCCCACGCCCACCTTCTCGTACAGCCGGGACGCGGCGCGGTACGCCTCACGCAGGGCGGCGAGCGGGGCGGCGGGCGGCGGCTCGTCACCGGCGGAGGCGGCCTCGGGGGCGCCCGCGATCTCGGCGCGCTCGGCGCGCAGGGCGCGGGCGGTGCGGCGGGCGTCGTCGGCGGCCCGCTGCGCGGCCCTGCGGTCCTCGTCGGCGGCGCGGGCCCGGTCCAGGCAGGCGCCGGCGCGCTCCTCGGCCTCGGCGCTCTCCTCGGCGAGTTCGCGGGCGCGCCGGGTCCAGCCGGGGCGGTCCCGCAGTCGGCCGGCGAGCCCCGGGAGGGCGTCGGCGCCGCGGCGGGCGGGCCGGGCCCGGGCCTGCCGCTCCTCGTGGCGGCGCGCGGCCCTGGCGGCGGCCGGTTCGGCCTCGGCCGCCTCCGCGCCCGCGGCGGCGGGGCCGTCCTCGGGCGGGGCCGCGGCGGCGCGGGCGCGCTCGACGGCGCCGGCGGTCTCGGCGAGGCGGCCGGGTGGGCAGGCGGCGCGCCAGGAGGCGAGGCGGCCGGCGAGCGCGCGGTCGGCGGACAGCCGGGCGGCCAGGCGCCGGATCTCCTCGTCGCGGGCGCCCGCCCGCTCCCGCAGGGCGCGCCGCTCGTCATCGGCGGCGTGCTCGTCGTGCATGGCCGGGTTCGGCGGCACCAGGAACACGTCCTGCGCCGCGCCGCCGGACGGGGGCGGGGCGAGCAGGGCGGCCGCGGTGCCGACGGCGACGGCGGAGCGCGGCAGCAGCGCGGCGGAGGCCAGGGCCTCGCGGGCGCGGGCGTGGGTGCCGGGGTCGGTGACGACGACGCCGTCGACGAGCTCGGGGCGGGCGGCGAGCACGGCCGCGTGGTCGGCGGGGTCGACGGACTGCGCGAGGTAGCGCCAGCCGGGCAGGGCGGGGATGCCGAGCTCGCCGAGGTACTCGACGGTGGCCAGCACGTCGGGGCCGGGCGGCAGCAGCCCGCCGTCGCCGAGGGCGCCGAGGATCCTGGCGTCGTCGGCGGCGGCCGTCCGCAGGTCGAACAACTGGCGCTCGGCGCTCGCGACGGCGCCCTCGAGCAGCTCCCGCAGGTGCTCGGCAGCGGCGTCCAGGTCCTCGGCGGACGGCGGTTCCGCGGCGCCGAGCAGCTCGGCGACGCGCGGCTCCTCCGCCAGGGCGCCGGCGGAGCGCAGCTCGGCGGCGTGCGCGGACTCGGCGGCGGCCAGGGCGTCGGCGGCGCGGGCGGCGGCCAGGTCGGCGCGGCCGGACTCGGCGACGGCCTCGCGGGCGCGCACCGCCGCCCGGTCGGCCTCGGCGCGGGCCTCCTCCCACTCCTGTTCGGCGCGGCGGCTGTGCTCGGCGGCCTCCAGGGCGGCCCTGGCCGGGTCGGCGTCGGGCGCGGAGTCGTCCAGCCAGCCGGCCCGCACCGCGTCGGCGGTCTCCTGCTCGGCCTCGGCGAGGCGCTGGCGCAGGTGCTCGGCCTCGCTGCGGGCGCGCTGGGCGGCGGTGGCGGCGGCGGTGGCGTCGCGGTGGGCGGCCTCGTAGTCGGCCTGGAGGGCGCCGGCGCGCTCCTCCTGCTCGTCGGCGGCCCGCTCGGCGGACTCGGCGGCGGCGTGCAGGGCGCGCACCAACTGGGCGGCGGCCTCGGCGCGGGCGGCGAGCGCGGGCGCGGCGTCCCGTTCCGCCTCCTGGATGGCGGCGGCGACCCTGGCCGAGCGGTCGGCGGCGGCGCGGTGCCGCAGCACGGCCTCGGCGGCCTGCCAGGCGGCGTGGGCGGTGCGGGCGTCGGCGAGTTCGCGGCGCAGCGCGGCGGCGCCCTTCTCGGCGACGGCCAGGGCCAGGGAGGCGTGGCGGTGGGCGAGTTCGGCGGCGACCAGGGCGCCGCGCCCGCGCGTGGCCTCGGCGGCGGCGACGCCGTCGGCGGCCTGCGCGACCTGCTCGGCGAGGTCGGCGGCGCGGTCCCGCTCCGCGTGGGCGCGCGCGGCGAGCTGGCGGGCCAGCGCCCGGGTGCGCCGCTCGGACCGGGCGTGGATGCCGCGGGCCCGCTCGCGGGCGGAGGTGGCCTCGACGATCCGCTCCAGCAGCTCCAGCGAACCGGCGGTGAAGTCGCGCTCGGCGGTGAGCTCGGCGCGCCGCCCCAGCTTGCCGGCGAAGCCGTGGACGAGGTCGGCGAGGCCGTCGGTGTCGCGGGTGTCGGTGACGGCGCGCAGCAGCAGGTCGACGAAGTCGATGTCGTGCCGGACCGCGAACAGGCCCGCGGCCTCGCCCTCGTCGGCGTTCATCTCCCGCTGGTAGCGGAAGAGCTCCGGGTCCAGGCCCAGGGCGTCCAGGTGCTCGTTCCAGCGCTCGTGGATCTCCTCCCACACCACCTCCAGGTGCGGGTAGGCGCGGCCGGCCTCGGTGAGGGCGTCCTTGAAGCCCTTCATGGTGCGGCGGCGGCCGCGGCGGCCGCCCTTGCCCGGCTCGGCGACGGGCAGGGAGTCCAGGGTGAGGCCGGGCCCGGGGCGGAAGGAGTACCAGCTCTCGGCGAACTTGCGCGGGTCGGAGGAGACCTGGCGGCCCCGCCACTCGCTGACCTTGCCGACGACGACCAGTTCGCCGGTGAGGGTGTGCTGCCACTCCAGGGCGACGTGCCCGCAGTCGTCGGCGAGCAGGAACTTGCGCAGCACCCCGGAGCTGGCGCCACCCAGGGTGTTGCGGTGCCCGGGCAGCATCACCGAGAAGATCAGCTTGAGCAGCACGGACTTGCCGCCGCCGTTCTCCAGGAACAGCACGCCCGCGGGCGCGGGGCGGCGCGGGGGGCCGGTGGGCTCCTCCTCGAAGATGTCGGTCTGGCGCGGCGCCGGGTCGGGCACCACGTCGCCGACGCCGCGCAGGTCGAGGACGGTGTCCGCGTAGCGCGCGCCCGCCGGTCCGATGGAGTACAGGCGGACGCGGGACAGCTCGTACATGTGTCGCTTCTCGGGTCGGGGACGGAAAGGGGGGTGGGGCCCGGCCGGCGCGGGCGCTCAGACGCCGGAGTGGAACGGCAGCCCCGCGCCGTCCACCAGGTCCTCGCCCTCGTCGGCGGGCAGCAGCACGGGGGTGCCGTCGCTGACGGGGACGACGCCCAGGTCGAGCAGCTCGGCCATGGCGGCGCTGCCCGCCAGCTCCCGGACCTGGAGCTGGTAGCGGGCGGTGGTGCGGTAGGTGCCGCCCGCCTCGTCGCCGGTGCGCTGGAGGAAGCCGGAGTCCACCAGGAACGCGACCGCCTTGCCGACGATGCCCGTGGTGGAGCCGGCGAGGCGCCGGGCGTCCTTGGTGGCGCCGGTGGCGCTGCGCCGCACGTACACCCGCCAGGCGGCCTCCAGCCCGGGGGCGTCGGAGACCGGGTCGGTGTTCTCCCCGGCCTCCTCGGCCCGCTCCTCCAGGCGGTGGCACGCCTGGCGCACGAACGCGTCGACGCCGTGCACGGTGATGCGGCCGATGTAGCCGTCGTCGGCGAGGTCCTCGGGGCGGGGGAAGGCGAGCGCGGCCGCGGCCAGGTGGGCGAGGCCGTGCAGGAAGCGGTCGGTGGAGTCGGCGGCGGCGCGGCGCGAGTAGTCGCCGAGCCGGACGGAGAACACCGACTCCTCGGCGGCGGCGACCGCCATCCCGGCGCGCGGGGAGACCTCCAGGACGACCAGGCCGAGCCCGGCGGCCACCGCGTCGGCGAGCCGGGCGAACGCCGGGTCCTCCCGGTGGCGGCGCACCAGCGCGGCGTACTCCTGGTCGCGGGCGGGCAGCAGCTTGGGCTGGAGGCCGAACGCGACGAGGCGGGAGGCGTCGGTGACGTCGGCGGGGGTGACGGGGCGCGGCCCGTCCTGGCCCCGCTCCCCGGTGCCGTGACGGCCCGGCGGCTGGGGCCCTTGCGGGGGCCGGCCGTACTCCTCCTCGGCGTATCCCTCGCCCGCGTCCGCGGTGCCGCTCACGCCCGCTCCTCCTCTCTGTTCCCCGGTGCCGTCGCGGTCGTCGCCGTTCTCGCCGGGCCCGCCGTTCTCGCCGGGCCCGCCGCGGCCCGCGCCGTGCCCGTGCTCATGACGCGCGCCCCGCCGCCATGCCGGCCGCGTCCAGCAGCGCGGTGCCCACGATCAGGTCGGCGCCGCCGAACTCCGGGTCCTCCAGCGGCGTGCCGTCGTCCACGGCGAACAGCAGCCGCTCCTCGCCCTGCCGGTAGGCCACGCCCACCGGAGGGCTGGCGGCGTGGACGGCGATCAGGGCCACGAGGTGGGCGAGCTCCGGGTCGGTGCGGCGGGCCTCGGCCAGCAGCCCGGACAGCCTTCTGGGCGCGTCGGGCGGCAGGTCGAGCAGGTGCAGCGCGGTCTCCATCTGGCGCTCGGAGAACCGGCTGTCGTCCGGGGTGGCGACGAGGTCGGGTTCGGGCAGCTCGGCGCCGAGGTGCTCGCGCTCCTGCGGCGGGGTGAGCAGCATCTCCACCAGGTCGCCGACGCGGACGGCGACCGGGGAGCGGAAGCCGGTGCCGCGGCGGAAGAACGCGTCGGTGACGCGGGCGGCCCGCTCGACGGGCAGCGGCAGCAGGGGCGCGAGCAGTTGCCCGTACAGGTCCGTCCCGGCGCGGGCCGGCGGGGCGGAGAACGCCTGCCGGTCCTGCTCGGCGCGGAACAGCGGCCCGGCCTCGAGCAGCCGGGACTGCAACTGGGTGTGCCGCCTGATGCAGTCCTTGACGATGTCGACCAGCTCGGCGGCGCGGCGCTTGTGCTCGGCGGTCCTGGCGTCGTCGGCGTCCGCCTCGTCCCTGACGCGGCGGATGTTGGTGAGGATCGCGTTCTCGTGGCGGTAGCGCTCGGCGACGTGGTCGAGGGCCTCGGCGATCAGGTCGGGCACCCTGCGCATCCAGTCCACCGCCCGCACGTCCCGCCGGGTGGCCTCGAGGGCGCGGCGCAGCGACTCGGCGTACTGGACGGTGCGGTAGCGGGCCTGCTCCGCGGCGAGCTGCGCGTCGGCCAGGCGCCCGCGGCCGATGAGCACCTCCAGCTTGACCTCGGCGGCGATCTGGGCGCTGGTCACGTCGGTGTCGAGGGCGCCCACCAGCACGTTGACGGCCTCGTCGGTGGTGCGCAGGTACACCCCGCCGTCGGGGCCGGGCACCTCCTCGACCAGCTTGAAGTCGTAGGAGCGGCGCACGTACGACCCGTCGGCGTCGAACGCGCCGTAGACGGTGCGGAAGCCGCGGTCGACGCTGCCGACGTTGATGAGGTTCTCCAGCACCCAGCGGGCGACCCGCTCGTGCTCGGCGGCGGGCCGGTCCGGCGCCTGGGCGGCGACGCGGGGCAGCAGCCGGGCGACGACCTCGTCGTGCTCGGCGCCGGTGTCGAAGTCCATCGTGAGGGTGACGACGTCGATGGCGGCGAGCGCGATCTCGGCCATGGAGTAGACGGTGTACTCCCCGGCGAGGTTGGCCTTGCGCGCGTCGAGGTCGTGCAGCGGCGCGGTGCAGGCCAGGGCCTTGAGACGACGGGCCAGACCCTCGTCTGCGGCGGGGCCGGGGGCCGGCCTGGGGGCGGTTGCGCTCACGACCCACACATTATGCGGTCCCACCGACAGCCCCCGACCGCGCGGGGAGCCGCGGGGCGGATCCGGTCACGGCACCGGCCCCGGGCGGGGGCCGCCCCGGCGTCAGCCGCTCGGGGAGCCCGCCGCCGGGGAGACCGACGCGGGCGCGGCCTCCACCGGGTCCGCCGTCCGGTCCCGGTGCGCCGTCCCTCCCGGGTCCGCCGCCCCGTCCCCGGGCGCGGGCCGCCGCAGCCGGGTGAGGCCAACGCCGAGCAGCACCACGGCCATCCCGGCGACGACCCGCGGCCCGACCTCCTCGTCCAGCACCAGCGCGCCGAGCCCCACCGACACCACCGGCAGCAGGTACCCGACCGTGGCCGCCGCCGTGGCGCCCTCCTCCGCGATGAGGCGGTAGTTGAGGTGGAAGGTGACGCCGGTGCCGAGGATCCCGAGGACGACGACGGCGAGCACGCCCGTCGCGGTCGGGTCCACCTGCCCGGTGCCCGTGGCGGGCACGGCGAGCAGGCCGAGCCCGGTCGCCGTCGTGAGCTGCGCCGCGGACAGGGCGAGCGGCTCGGTGCCGCGGCCGGTGAGCACCCGCGCCATGTAGGCGAAGGCGACGGCGTAGCTGACCGCCGCGGCGAGCAGGGCGAGGGCGCCGGGGGTGGTCAGCCCGTGCTGGTGCCACGGGGCGAAGATCAGCAGTGTGCCCGCGAAGCCGAGCAGCAGCCCGGCGAGCCGCACCGGGCGCAGCCCGCGCTCGGTGCCGATGGCGAGGCCGATCAGCAGCGACCACAGCGGGGTGGTGGCGTTGAGCACGCCCGCCACGCCGGAGTCCACGGTCCGCTCGCCGATGGCGAACAGCAGGAACGGCAGGGCGTTGCAGAAGAAGGCGGCGACGACGAGCCGGGCCCAGGTCCCGCGGTCGCGGGGCAGGCGCTGCCGGGCGGCGCGGGCCAGCACGTACAGCACGGCGGCGCCGAGGGCGCAGCGCACGACGGTGATCTGAACGGGGGTCAGCCCGCCCTCGAGGGCCAGTTTGATCCACAGGAACCCCGAGCCCCACAGCAGGGCGAGCACGCCCATGCGCAGGAGGGTTCCCCGTCCGCCGCTGATCACTTCGTCGTCTCCGTCCGTTCGCGGCCTTCCACGGGAGCGGGTGCGTCCGCGTCCGGGTCCGGGTGTCCGGGTCCCGGTGTCCGGAAATGGCCTGTGCACTGAACGGTCCCCCAGTCGACTCGACAGGACAAGCGAAAGATTCTGGATGCACCGTTAAGCTGGCCTGCATGCTCGATGTGCGACGCATGCAGATCCTCCGCGCCGTGGTCACCAGCGGCTCCGTGACCGCGGCCGCCGCCGACCTCGGCTACACGCCGTCCGCGGTCAGCCAGCAGGTCGCGGCGCTGGAGAAGGAGGCGGGGACCGCGCTGCTGGAGCGGGCGGGCCGGGGGGTGCGGCCGACCGCGGCCGGGCGGCTGCTCAGCGAGCACGCGGCCGTGATCGGCAGGCAGTTGGCGGAGGCGGAGACGGCGCTGGCCGACCTGCGGGAGGGGCGCACCGGGCGGCTGGCGGTGCGGTATTTCGCCACGGCCGGGGCGTCGCTGGTGGCGCCCGCGCTGGCCAGGCTGCGCGAGGAGCACCCCGGGGTGCGGGTGGAGCTGGGGCTGATCGACCCCGAGGACCCGCTGCCCGAGGTGCGGCACGGCCGCGCCGACCTGGCCGTCGTGGTGCGGCCCCGGCCCTGCGGCGGCGAGGCCGACGGGGTGCGCCTGGTGCACCTGCTGGACGACCCGTACCGGGCGGTGCTGCCCGCGGGCCACCCGCTGGCGGGCCGGGACGTGCTGGACCTGGCCGACCTGGCGGAGGAGCCGTGGGTGGGCAGCGAGTGGCCGGGGCCGTGCCTGGACGTGGTGCGGGACGCCTGCGCCGCGGCGGGGTTCACCCCGGGCGTCGTGGTGGAGAGCGAGGACTACACCACCGCGCAGGGCTTCGTCGCGGCCGGTCTCGGGGTGAGCCTGATCCCGCGCCTGGGCCTGGCCCGCCCGCACCCGGGCGTGGTGGTGCGGGAGCTGCGCAACCCCGAGCCGGTCAGGTCCATCCACGCCGCCGTCCGCGGCACCGCCCCGCCCCAGTTGCCCCTGAGCGCCCTGCTGACCGCCCTGCGGGAGGCGGCGGGCCGGAGCTCCCGGATACCGGCGCGGGGCCCGGGCGCGAGGGCGGGCGCCCGGGGCCTGTGACGACAGGCCCCGCTAGATCCCGATGGACGCCATCTCGATCGCCGACCGGTGGTTGAGCGCGGTCGCCCGGACGCACACCTCGTAGGAGCGGTCCTGGGTGAGGACGAGGAAGTAGTCCTTGAGCTGCTTGGCGTACTGGACCAGGTAGCTCGGGCCGGGGACGAACCTCGGCGGCCTGGGCACCAGCGCGAACGCCTTCGAGCAGTCGAGGACGGCGCCCGTGGCCCGGGACAGCACGTCCGCGACGTCGCTGTTCATGTTCCACCCGGCGGCCAGCTCCGGCGTCCAGATCGCCCCGGCCAGCTCGCGGAGCAGCGCCTGCTCCTCGGGGGTCGGGTCGGCGAGCAGGACGGCGGCGGACGGCCGGTGGTGCGCGGGCGGGGCCTGGGCCGCGGACGCGCCGGCGGCGGTGCCGAGCAGGGTGCCGCCCGCGATGCCCAGCGCCACGGAGGCGGCGAGGAGGCGGCGGGCCGAGCGGAACGTGCTGGGCAGCATGACGTACCCCCCTGGGGCCGAAGGAACGGCTGTTCGACGGTGGCACGCCGCCCCGGGGGCGTCAATGGGCACCCCACCGCGCCGGGCACGGATTGTCGGGCCGCGGGTGCCGGGCGCTCCTAGCGTGGTGATCGTTGACAGGAAGGAGAGCCGGAGTGCTGGAGCGGCTCAACGAGGCCATGGACCACATCGAGCGGCACCTGGCCGGGCGGATCGCCGCCGCCGAGCTGGCGCGGATCGCGCTGACCTCGGAGTACCACTTCCGGCGGCTGTTCTCCGCGCTGGCGGGCATGCCGCTGTCGGAGTACGTCCGCCGCCGCAGGCTCACCGTGGCCGGCGCGGAGGTGCTCGACGGCAGGCGGACGCTGCTGGAGGTGGCCGTGCGGTACGGCTACGGCTCGGGCGAGGCGTTCGCGCGGGCGTTCCGGGCGATGCACGGCGTCGGCCCCGGCGAGGCCAGGCGCACGGGCGCGGCCCTGCGGTCCCAGCCCCGGATGTCCTTCCGGCTCGTGGTCGAAGGGAGCGGCAGCATGCGGTACCGGGTCGTGGAGAAGAGCGGGTTCAAGGTGGTGGGCAGGAGGGCGCGGGTGCCCCTGGTCCACGAGGGGATGAACCCGGCGATCGTGGAGTTCGTGCGGAGTATCCCGGCGGAGGAGCTCGCGCGCCTGGCGGAGCTGTCCGACCAGGAGCCGCGGGGCGTCGTCTCGGTGAGCGACGGCCTCGCCGAGGGCCGGGAGGAGGGCAGCGAACTGGACTACTACCAGGGCGTGGTGACCGGCGCCGCGGGCCCGTTCCCCGAGGAGGCGCGGGTGCTCGAGGTCCCGGCGGGGCCGTGGGCGGTCTTCGAGACCTCGGGGGAGGTCCCGACCGCGATCCAGCACCTGTGGCGGGACGTGTTCACGCAGTGGTTCCCGTCCAACCCGTACCGCAGCCGGCCGGGCCCGGAGATCCTGCGCACCGTGCTGTCGGCGGACGGCGGGCACGCCGAGGCGGAGCTGTGGCTCCCGGTGGAGCGCGCGGAGCCCTGACCTCACCCCGCGCGGCGCCACAGGGCACCGGTGGCGCTGGTGGCCTTGAGCAGCGCCGGCTCCCCCGGCGGGGCGGGCCAGACCTGGATCAGGTACTCCTCGACCGGGTCGTCCAGGGTGCGGGGGTCGCCGTCGTCGCGATGGGTGCCGTGGGCGCGTACGCGGTAGGCGCCGGGCCCGGGCAGCGGCACGGTCACCTCGTCGTCGGCGGGCCCGCCGCCCAGCAGCATCACGTCCTCCGTCCAGTGGGCGGACACCTCGGCGGCGTCCTGCCAGCCCTCCAGGCGCACGGGCGGCGCGGCGTCCCACAGCTCCAGCGTCAGGCGCACATGGCCGATCTCCTGCCCGCACACCACGGCGACCGCCCCGCCCTGCGGCGCGGCGTCGAGCAGCCCGGTGCGGGAGAAGTCCGCCTCGAACCACTCCAGCGCCTCGCCGGTGAGGTCGATCGTGGAGGCGTCCACGAAGACCTCGAGGCCGGCGAGGCGCAGGAGCGGTCCCGGCGTCCCCGTCACCCGCGCCCCCCGTCCTGCCGCGGGTCCCGGCCCTCCCCGGCCTGGCGGGCGTACGCCTCCACCAACTGGGCCTCCGCGTCGTCCAGGTACTCGCGCAACTGCCGCTCCGCGGTGGCGAAGTCGCCGGCCGCCAGGCTGTCGGCGATCCGCTGGTTGCGCGGCAGGTAGGGCTCGTGGAAGCGGCGCGGGTCGCCCATCACATGGAAGACGAGCCGCAGTTCGGCCAGGATCCCCCGCATCAGGTCGTCGGTGCGGGGGCTGTCCGCGAGCGCGGCGACGGCCTGGTGGAAGTGGATGTTCGCGGTGCCCAGGTCGCGCCAGTCGGCGTGCGCCGCCGCGTACTCGCCCGCCGCCACCGCGGCGTGCACGGCCTTCAGGTCGGGCGTGCCGGTCAGGCCGCGCACGACGCCGCACTCGATGTACTTCCGCAGCCGGTACAGGTCGGCGACGTCCTCCGCCGTCAGCACCCGCACGAACACGCCGCGGTTGAGCTGGTGGGTGAGCAGCCGCTCGTGGGTGAGCAGGCGGAACGCCTCGCGCAGCGTGTTGCGGGAGACGCCGAGCGCGGCCCCGATGCCCTCCTCGGACAGGCGCGCGCCGGGCGCGAAGAAGCCCTCCGCGATCCGGGCGCGCAGGATGTCCGCCACCCGTTCCGCCGTGCTGGTGCGCCCGAGGAGTGCCCGGTCGCCCACCAGATCGTTCAGTTCGGTGCCGGTCGCCACGACTCCACCTTCCGGCCGGTGCGCCGTCCGGGCGCCCCTGCTCGCTCCGTGGCCCGCCCCGGCGCGGGCCGTCACTGTGAAGTCAAGCGCACGGCGCAAGAAAGCGACAACATTCCCCTTGTGGGATTGTTCAACAATCCCCTACCTTGAGGCTCTGCACCACAGCTCGGCACCCGCCCCTCACCTTCCGCTCACCCTCCGCGAGGTGCACATGCGTTCGGCGCCGATACCCCGCTCTCCCTCCTCCCGGCCGCACGGGCCCGCGACGCCGCGGCCCTCCGCGCCACCTCCCCCCGTCGGGGCCGCCGTCGGGGCCGCCACCGATCCGGCCGTCGACGCCGCCCCCGGTCACCCCGCTCCCGGCGGCCACTTCGCCTGGCTGCGCGACCTGGGCCCGCGCGGCCGCCGCGCTTTCGCCGGGGCGTTCGGCGGATACGCCCTGGACAGCTACGACTTCCAGGTCCTGCCGCTGAGCCTGGTGGCGATCAGCGCCTCCTTCGGCCTCAGCACGGGCCAGTCCGGCCTGCTCACCACCGTCACCCTGGTGGTCTCGGCCGTCGGCGGCGCGGTCGCCGGGATCCTCGCCGACCGCATCGGCCGGGTGCGCACGCTGGTGATCACGGTGGTGACCTACGCCGTCTTCACCGTGCTGTGCGGGTTCGCGCCCAACTACGAGACGCTGCTGGTCTTCCGCGCCCTCCAGGGCCTCGGCTTCGGCGGTGAGTGGGCCGCCGGGGCGATCCTGGTGGCCGAGTACTCCTCGTCCCGCCACCGGGGACGGACCGTCGCCTTCGTCCAGAGCTCCTGGGCGGTCGGCTGGGGCCTCGCGGTGCTGGTGTACACCCTGGTGTTCCACCTGGTGGACGAGGGCCTGGCCTGGCGCGTGCTGTTCTGGACCGGCGCGCTCCCGGCGCTGCTCATACTCTTCCTGCGCCGCAACGTCAGCGACGCGCCGGGCACGGAGGAGCGCCGCAGGGAGAATCGTTCCACCGGCTCGTTCACCGCGATCCTCCGCGGCCGCCTCGGCCGCACCACCCTGTTCGCCGGTCTGCTGGCCACCGGCGTGCAGGGCGGCTACTACACCCTGGCCACCTGGATCCCGGCGTACCTCAAGGACGACCGCGGGCTGAGCGTGGTCGGCACCAGCGGGTACCTGGCCTTCCTGATCTCGGGAGCCTTCACGGGATACGTCACCGGCGGCTTTCTGACCGACCGGCTGGGGCGGAAGGCCACCATCATGCTCTTCGCGGTGCTGTCGGCCGTGTGCGTGGTCGCCTACACCCGCATCCCGCAGGGCGCGGACACGGCCGTGCTGCTGCTGGGCTTCCCCCTCGGCTTCTGCACCTCGGCGATCTTCAGCGGATTCGGGTCGTTCCTCAGCGAGCTGTACCCGACGGCGCTGCGCGGCACGGGCCAGGGCTTCACGTACAACAGCGGCCGGGCCGTCGGCGCGTTCTTCCCGACCCTGGTGGGCTTCCTCGCCGGGAGCTGGGGCGTGGGCGGAGCGCTGGTGTTCGGCGCGGCGGGCTACGGCCTCGCGGTGCTGGCGCTGTGCGGGCTGCCGGAGACGAAGGGGCGGGAGTTGCCCGAGTGAGCCTCGCCCGCCCGCCCGTCGCCCCGCCCACCCGTCGCACGCCCGCCGCTGGGGCGGCGGGTGGGGCGACGGGTGGGCGGGCGAGCGACGGCCGGGCGATCACGGATCTACGATCAAGGGAGAGGCACGGTGGGACGGGGGCGGGAGCGGCATGTCTGACCGGGTGATCGATCTCAACGCCGACCTGGGCGAGGGCTTCGGCCGGTGGACCCTCACGGACGACGACGCGCTGCTGGCGGTGGTCACCAGCGCCAACGTGGCCTGCGGCTTCCACGCGGGCGACCCGTCCACCATGCGCCGGGTGTGCGAGCGCGCCGTGGAGCGCGGGGTGCGGATCGGGGCGCAGGTCTCCTACCGGGACCTGGCCGGGTTCGGCCGCCGGGCGATGGACGTGCCGCCGGGCGAGCTGGCCGACGAGGTGACGTACCAGATCGGCGCGCTGGAGGTGTTCGCGCGGGCGGCCGGGGGCCGGGTGGCGTACGTCAAGCCGCACGGCGCCCTGTACAACCGGGCGGTGGACGACGCGGCGCAGGCCGCCGCCGTGGTGGCGGGGGTGCTGCGCGCCGGCGGCCGCCTGCCGGTGCTCGGCCTGCCGGGTTCCGCGCTGCTGCGGGCGGCGCGGGAGGCGGGCCTGCCCGTGGTGGGCGAGGCGTTCGCCGACCGGGGGTACACCGCCCGGGGCACGCTGGTGCCGCGCCGGGAGCCGGGGGCGCTGGTGACCGACCCCGGGGCGGTGGTGGACCGGTCCGTCCGCCTGGCCAGGGACGGGAGGGTCACCGCCGTCGGCGGGGAGCGGGTCGCCGTGGCCGCGCGTTCCCTGTGCGTGCACGGCGACACCCCGGGCGCCGCCGAACTGGCCCGCCGGGTGCGGCGGGCGGTGGAGGAGGCGGGGGTGCGGGTGGAGGCGTTCGCGTGAGGGTGCGCGGTGTGGGGGAGCACGCGCTGCTGGTCGAGGTGGACGACGGCGAGCAGGCGCAGGCCCTGCACGCGGAGCTGCTGCGCCGCCGCGCGGAGGGCAGCCTGCCCGCCGTGCGCGAGATCGTGCCCGCGGCCCGCACGGTGCTGCTCGACGGCCTGGCGGACCCGCGCGCCCTCGCGGCCGAGCTGCCCGGTTGGCGCCTGCCGGCGCACCCGCCGGCGAGCGGCCCGCTGCTGGAGATACCCGTGCGGTACGACGGGGCCGACCTGGCGGAGGTCGCCCGCCACTGGGGGGTGGCGCCGTCCGAGGTGGGGCGGCTGCACGGATCGTTCGAGCACCGGGTGGCGTTCTGCGGGTTCGCGCCCGGGTTCGGGTATCTGACGGGCCTGCCGGAGCGGTACCACGTGCCGCGCCGGGCCACCCCGCGCACCGCGGTGCCCGCCGGCTCCGTGGCGCTGGCCGGCCCGTACACGGGGGTGTACCCGCGCTCCTCCCCCGGTGGCTGGCAGCTCATCGGCACGACGCCGCTCACCCTGTGGGACCCGGCGCGGGAGCCCGCGGCGCTGCTGGCCCCCGGCACCCGGGTGCGGTTCGTGGCGGCGGGGTGAGCGTGCGCGAGGGGATCACCGTGGTGCGGGCCGGGGCGCTGAGCACCGTGCAGGACCTGGGCCGCGCCGGGTACGCGCACCTGGGGGTGCCGCGCGGCGGGGCCCTGGACGCCCCGGCGCACCGGGCCGCCAACCGCCTGGTGGGCAACCCGGAGGGCGCGGCCACGGTCGAGACGACGGTGACCGGGATCGCGGTGCGGGCCCGGCGCGCGGTGACCGCGGCGGTGACGGGCGCGGCCGCGCCGGTGCGGGTGGATGGGCGGCCCGCGGCGTGGGGCGCGCCGGTGCGCGTGCCCGCGGGGGCGGTGCTGGAGGTGGGCGCCGCGGTGTCCGGGGTGCGCTGCTACGTGGCGTTCACCGGGGGGATCGCCGTGCCGCCGGTGCTGGGCAGCCGGTGCGCCGACCTGCTGTCGGGCCTGGGCCCGGCGCCGCTGCGGGACGGGGACGCGCTGCCGCTGGGCGAGCCGTGCGGGCCCTCGTCCGCGGTGGACGAGCAGCCGTGGCCGGGGGTGCCCGGCGAGCTGGTGCTGCCGCTGCGCCCGGGCCCGCGGGACGACTGGTTCACCCCGGCGGCGCTGCGGACGCTGGCGACGGGCCGGTTCCTGGTGTCCCCGGCGAGCAACCGGATCGCGCTGCGCCTGGCGGGGCCCGCGCTGGAGCGGGCCGTGACCGGGGAGCTGCCGAGCGAGGGGCTGGTGCTGGGCGCGGTGCAGGTCCCGCCGGACGGCCGCCCGGTGCTGTTCCTCGCCGACCACCCGACCACGGGCGGGTATCCCGTGGCCGGGGTGGTGCCCGAGGCGGCGCTGGCCGCGGCGGCGCAGGCCGTCCCGGGGACGCCGGTGCGGTTCGTGCCGCTGCGCGGGCGGTGAGCGGGCGGTGCGGGGCTCACGCCGCGGGCGGCTCCGCGCCGAACTGGCGGCGGTAGGCGGTCGGGGTGAGCCCGGTCCTGCGGCGCAGTTGGGCGCGCAGGTTGGCGGCGGTGCCCAGGCCGCTGGCGCGGGCCGCCGCCTCCAGGCGCCGCTCGCCGCGCTCGATCAGCCGGCAGGCCAGCGCCACCCGCTCGCCGGTGAGCCAGGCCAGCGGCGTGGTGCCGAGTTCGGCCCGGAACCTGCGGTGCAGGGTGGCGGGGCTGACGGCGGCGCGGGCGGCCAGGTCGGCGACGGTCAGCGGGCGGTCCAGGCGCCGCCTGGCCCACTCCAGCACCGGCGCGAGCGACGCGTCGGGCACCGCGGGCACGGGCCGCTCCACGAACTGCCGCTGCCCGCCGTCGCGGTGGGCGGCGAACACCAGGCGGCGGCTGACGGCGTTGGCGGTCTCGGCGCCGTGGTCCCGGGCGACCAGGTACAGGCCGAGGTCGAGCGCGGCGGCGCTGCCCGCGGAGGTGAGCACGTCCCCGTCGTCCACGAACAGCACGTCCGGTTCCAGGCGCACCCGCGGGTACCGGGCGCGGAACACCTCCGCCCAGCGCCAGTGCGTGGTGGCCCGCCGCCCGTCCAGCACCCCGGCCTCGGCGAGGGTGAACGCGCCGGTGCAGAAGGCGACCAGGCGGGCGCCCCGCCCGGCGGCCCGGCGCACCGCGTCCAGCACGGCGGGGCGGGGCCGCTCCTCGGGGTCGGGCCGGTTGGGCACGACGACGGTGTCCGCGGCGTCGGCGGCGTCGAGACCGGCCACCCCGGTCAGGGTGAAGAACCCCTCGTGCATGCGCACCCGCCCGGGCGCGGCGGCGCACAGCGTGAAGTCGTACCACGGGCGCTCCAGCTCGGGGCGGCGCAGCCCGAACAGCTCGGTGGCGACGCCGAGTTCGAACGGGTTGGAGCCGTCGTCGACGATCACGGCGACGCGGTGGGGGCGCCCGGAGGGGTGCTGCGAGGATCGGTGCGGCATGTGCGATTCCTAGCACTCGTGCCGGCCGGCCGCCACCGCCAGGATGTCCGCATGAGCAGCGAACCACGTGATCTGACCGCCGTCCTCGCCTCCTTCGACCAGTTGTGGAGCCCGCGTGTGGTGACGCGGGTCAACGACTACGACGTGCGCGTCGCCAAGGTGGGCGGCGAGTTCGTCTGGCACGCCCACCAGGACACCGACGAGTTCTTCCTGGTGCTCGACGGCGAGCTGCGCATCGCGCTGCGCGACGGGGAGGGGGGCGGGGAGCGCGTCGTCACCCTGCCCAGGGGCTCGGTGTTCACCGTGCCGCGCGGAGTGGAGCACCGGCCGTTCTCGCCGGGCGGCGCCGCCATCCTGATGTTCGAGCGCTCCGGCACGCTGAACGTGGGCGACCACCGGGGCCCGGTGCCCGACCACGTGGACGCGACGGCCGGGCACGCGCTGGACGACTGACGCGCGCCCGGCCGACGACAGGCCCTAGGTGTGTTGTTCGGACAGGTTGGTGACGCGGCTCGCTGGTGGATGGCCGCCGAGGCCGGTG
>NZ_BAAGTD010000085.1:0-22676 GCF_054782095.1 Streptomyces capparidis
CGCCATCGTCTCCCGCCACGGCCCGGCCAGCAGGTCCGCGGCCTTGAGCAGCACCGCCGCCCGGTCCTCGAACGACAACCCCCGCCACCCCGGCCCGGCCGCCAACGCCGCCTCCACCGCGTCGGCGACATCCTCGCCGGTGGCGTTGCCGAACGTGCCCAGCACGCAGCGGTGCCGGTGCGGCTGCACCACATCGACCCGGCCACCGCCGCCCATCCGCCGCACCCCGCCGATCGTCATCGGCAACTCACGCGGCGAGGCGGCCAACTCCTTCAACCGCCCCTCCAACCGCGCCCGCTCCACCGACCCCGGGGCATAGGAACGCACCGGCTCGTTCACCGGCACCGGCACCACCGACACAGCATCCATCGTCAACGACTCCGCTCCGAGCAGGTGGCCAGTCGGGTCAGGCCGCCAGGTCCTCCGCGACCTGCACCGCTTCCGTGAGGCTGTCCACGACGGGCACTCCGGCCGTCTCCAGGCTGGCCCTGCTGTGCGAGCCGCCGGAGTACAGCACCGCGTGGGCTCCGACGTGGGCGGCGGCGAGGGCGTCGTCCAAGGCGTCCCCTATGACCACCGTACGCTCCGGAGCGATCCCGTCCAGCTCCGCGAGGTGGCGGACCATCTGCTCGGCCTTGCCCGCGCTCGACGGGCCGGTGCGGCCGTCCACGCGTACGAAGTGCTGCTCGATGCCGTAGCGGCGGACCAGCGGCAGCAGCTCGGTGTGCGGGGCCAGCGAGCACAGCGACTGGGTGCCGCCCGCCACCTGCCGGGCGGCCAGCAGCTCGGCCGCGCCGACCGCCAGGCCGCACGCCTCGGCGCGGGCCCAGTAGTGGCGGTGGAACGTCTCGTCCATCACCACCCACTCGTCCGCGGTGGGCAGTCTGCCCATCAGCCGCTCGTAGAAGCGCGGCACCGGCACGCAGTACAGCTCGCGGTACCGCTCCAGGGTGATCGGCGGCAGGCCGAGTTCGGCGAACGCCGCGTTGGTCGCCTCGATCACCGCTTCGGTGTCGTGCAGCAGGGTCCCGTTCCAGTCCCAGACGATGTGAAGGCTCACGTCACGACGGTACCGGCAGCCACCGACAACGGGGATCAGGGCAGCAGCGCGGGGATCTCCTGGGTGGCGTACCACAGCAGCTCGTGGTCCTCCGCGCCGTCCACGACGAACCGGGCGTCGTCGTCCCCGGCGTCGGCCGCGCCCACCGCGTCGGCCGCCGCCGCCACGTCCGCCTCGGCGTCCTCGGCGTCCACGTGCACGGCCGCCGCGTCGGACAGCGGGACGGGGCCGGGCAGTCGCACCGCGCCGATCGCCGAGGGGTCGAGGCCCACGTCGGGGTCGGCCACGGCCGCCGAGTCGGGCACGTCCACCGCCACGACCACCCGGCGGCGCGGCGCCCCGGGGTCACCGGCGAGCTGCCGCAGCGAGCCCTGGGCGGCGCGGGTCAGCGCCACGTACTCCAGTTCCTCGATGTCGTCGGAGACGTACCACTCGCGCAGGCCCGGGGTGACCGCGTAGGCGTCCAGCGGCCCGGGGCCCAGCTCCCCCGCCTCGTGCGCCCTGGCCAGGCCCGGGAGGGTGGTGGGGATGTACACGCGCATCGGCAGGCAGCTTCCTCGTGTGTCTCGGCGAACGGCCCCGCGGCGAGGCGGCGGGCGTGACCAGGATAAGCGCCGCCCCCGGCGGCCGGTCCCGCGCCGCGGGCGTCCACCTTCGGGTGAGCCCCTCCGGCGCCCCGGGCCGGCCCCGGCGGGCCGTCGGCGGCGCATCGGGCCTGCACAGGGGCACCCTCTCACTCTGATAGGTGAATCTGCGGGCGGTCCGCCCGGGCCGCGGCGGGACGTTGCCGCCGCCGCCCCCGGCTGGCTAGAAGAGTCGCCACCGAGTGGTTACCGGAGAGTACGACCCGACGGGGGTGGCTGGAGATGCAGGGACCGGGTGGGGCGGCGCGCGACAGGGCGCGGCAGGCGGCGCGGGCCGGGGCGGCGGCGGGGGCGCGGGCGGGCGCGGGGACGGGCGCGGGGCGGTGGGGCGACTCGCGGCGGCCGGGCTCCAGGCGCCCGGACACCCGTCGGCCGGACGCACGCCCCGCGGACGTCCGGCCGACGGCCGCGCGACGGACGGACACAGGGGCGGCGGACACAGGGGCGGCGGGGACCGGGGCGGCGGGCCCTGCCGCGGCGGGCACCGGAGCGGCCGCCGTGACGCGCCGCCCGCAGGCGCGGCAGCAGGGCGAGGGCGCCCGCCGCGCGGCGGCCCGTGATGTGCGGCGCTGGTTCGCGCAGGCGCTGCTCGACACGCTGACCGGGCGGCGCTCGGTGACCACGCTGCTGCGGGTGACCAGCGGCGAGGTCTACCAGCAGCTCTGGGCGCTGGCCCACGAGGGACAACTGCGGCACGGGCCGCGCGACCCCAGCCCCGAAGTGCTCGCCTGCCGCCACTTCGCCCCGCTGCCCGGGGTGCTCGAGGTGGGCGCGGTGGTCCGGGCGGCGGGCCGGTCCAGGGCGCTGGCGTTCCGGCTGGAGCAGGGCCGCGACCGGCGCTGGCGGTGCACGGCCGTCCAGGCGGGGTGAGCGGGACGGGCCCGCACACGGCGGGGCGGGGGCGGTCCCCGAAGGAACCGCCCCCGCCCCGGGCGCTCACGCCGTCACTTCTTGCGGCGGCGGCCCTTCTGCGCCTTGCGCCGCTCGGCCCTGGTCTGGCCCGCGGGCTGGGCCGCGTCCTCCTCGCCGGCGCCGGTCTCGAAGTCGCCCTCGATCACGCCGCCCTCGCCGTCCACCGTCGGGGCGACGTAGTGCAGCCGCTCCGGGCGCTGCGGGGCCTCCAGGCCCTTGGCGCGGATCGCCGGGCGCGGCGCGGCGCCGGCCGGCACCGCGTCCTCCTTCTTCTCCAGCGAAGGAGCGCCGTCCACCGCGTCCGCGGCCACCGGGACCTCCTCGACCTGCTGCTCCACCTGGACCTCCAGGTTGAACAGGTAGCCGACGGACTCCTCCTTGATGCCCTCCATCATCGCCTGGAACATGTCGTAGCCCTCGCGCTGGTACTCCACCAGCGGATCGCGCTGCGCCATGGCGCGCAGGCCGATGCCCTCCTGGAGGTAGTCCATCTCGTAGAGGTGCTCGCGCCACTTGCGGTCGAGGACGGACAGCACCACCCGGCGCTCCAGCTCGCGCATGATCTCCGAGCCGAGCTGCTTCTCCCGGGCGTCGTACTGCTCGTGCATGTCCTCCTGGACCATCTCGATGATCATGTCGGGCTCGATCGAGTCCCGGCCGCCCGCGGCCTCCTCGACTTCCTCGACCGTGACCTTGATCGGGTAGAGCTGCCCGAACGCGCTCCAGAGCTTGTCCAGGTCCCACTCCTCGGCGAAGCCCTCGCCGGTCTCGGCCCGGACGTACGCCTCGATGGTGTCGTCCATGAAGTGGCGCACGTGCTCGTGCAGGTCCTGGCCGTCCAGGACGCGGCGGCGCTCGCCGTAGATGACCTCGCGCTGCCGGTTGAGGACCTCGTCGTACTTCAGGACGTTCTTGCGGATCTCGAAGTTCTGCTGCTCGACCTGGGACTGGGCCGAGGCGATGGCGCGGGTGACCATCTTGTTCTCGATCGGCACGTCGTCGGGCACGTTCGCCATCGACATGACGCGCTCGACGAGCTGCGCCTTGAACAGCCGCATCAGGTCGTCGCCGAGGGAGAGGTAGAAGCGGGACTCACCCGGGTCGCCCTGGCGGCCGGAGCGGCCGCGGAGCTGGTTGTCGATCCGGCGGGACTCGTGCCGCTCGGTGCCCAGCACGTAGAGGCCGCCCAGCGAGGTGACCTCCTCGTGCTCGGCCTTCACCGCGGCCTTGGCCTTCTCCAGCGCCGCCGGCAGCGCGGCCGTCCACTCCTCGGGCGTCTCCGTCGGGGACAGGCCGCGCTGGAGCAGCTCCGCCTCGGCGAGGTGGTCGGGGTTGCCGCCGAGCTGGATGTCGGTGCCGCGGCCCGCCATGTTGGTGGCCACGGTGACCGCGCCCTTGCGCCCGGCCTGGGCGACGATCTGCGCCTCGCGCTCGTGGTGCTTGGCGTTGAGCACCTCGTGCGGCACGCCGCGCTTGCGCAACTGCTGGGAGAGGTACTCGGACTTCTCCACGGAGGTGGTGCCGACCAGGATCGGCTGGCCCTTCTCGTGCCGGGCGACGATGTCCTCCACGACCGCGTCGAACTTCGCCTCCTCGGTGCGGTAGATCAGGTCCGAGCGGTCCGCGCGGGCCACGGGGCGGTGGGTGGGGATCGGCACCACGCCGAGCTTGTAGATCTGGTGGAACTCGGCGGCCTCCGTCATGGCCGTACCGGTCATGCCGGACAGCTTGTCGTACAGACGGAAGAAGTTCTGGAGAGTGATGGTGGCGAGGGTCTGGTTCTCGTCCTTGATCTCCACCCCCTCCTTGGCCTCGATGGCCTGGTGCATGCCCTCGTTGTAGCGGCGGCCCGCCAGGATGCGGCCGGTGTGCTCGTCGACGATCATGACCTCGCCGTCCATGACGACGTAGTCCTTGTCGCGCTTGTAGAGCTCCTTGGCCTTGATGGCGTTGTTCAGGTAGCCGACCAGCGGGGTGTTGACGGACTCGTAGAGGTTGTCGATGCCCAGCCAGTCCTCGACCTTGCCGACGCCGCGCTCGTGGATGCCGACGGTGCGCTTCTTCTCGTCGACGTCGTAGTCGCCGGTCTCCTCCTTGTTCAGCCCGCCCGCCTCGCCGCGCTCCAGGCGCTCCACCAGCTTGGCGAAGTCGGCGTACCACTTGGTGGCCTGGTCGGCGGGGCCGGAGATGATCAGCGGGGTCCTGGCCTCGTCGACCAGGATGGAGTCGACCTCGTCGACGATCGCGAAGTTGTGGCCGCGCTGCACCAGCTCTTCCCTCGACCACGCCATGTTGTCGCGCAGGTAGTCGAAGCCGAACTCGTTGTTGGTGCCGTACGTGATGTCGCACGCGTACGCCTTGCGGCGCTCGGACGGCGGCATGTTGGCGAGGATGCAGCCGACCTCCAGGCCCAGGAAGCGGTGGACGCGGCCCATCCACTCCGAGTCGCGCTCGGCGAGGTAGTCGTTGACCGTGATCAGGTGAACGCCCTTGCCGGAGAGCGCGTTGAGGTACGCGGGGAGCGTGCCGACGAGGGTCTTGCCCTCACCGGTCTTCATCTCCGCGATGTTCCCCATGTGCAGGGCGGCGCCACCCATGATCTGCACGTCGTAGTGGCGCTGGCCGAGCACGCGCTTTGCGGCCTCGCGGACCGTGGCGAACGCCTCGGGGAGCAGCGAGTCCAGCGACTCGCCGTCGGCGTACCGCCCCTTGTACTCGTCCGTGAGGGCCCGGAGCTCGGCGTCGGTCAGGTCGACGAAGTCCTCTTCGATGGAATTGACCTGGTTCGCGATGCGGTGCAGCTTGCGCAGGATCTTGCCTTCACCCGCACGCAGGATCTTGTCGAAGACGGACACGTAAGCTGGCTCCTTGGCGAAACGGACCTCGCGCGTCTCAGGCGCGCCGAGGCGGCGGGGGGCACCCCGCCGCACGGCCATGGTATGCGAGGTGGCACTACCCTTGGGAGGTCCGTCATCCCACGGAACCCGTGTCATCCCCGGGATGCGCCGCCCGGTCGGACAACCCCCGCGGGAAAAATGGTGCGGCCCGGTCAAGGGCGCGAGGAATACTCCGCGCATGGAACCCGTGACCCTCACCACCGAACGCCTGCTCCTGCGCCCCTTCACCCCCCAGGACGCCCCCGCCGTCCTCGCCGCCTGCCAGGACCCGGAGATCCAGCGCTGGACCCGGGTGCCCTCCCCGTACACACGGGAGCACGCCGAGGGCTTCGTGGGCGACCTCAGCCCGCGGGGCTGGCGGGAGGGGACGCTGTTCAACTTCGGCTCCTTCACCCTCGACACCGGGGAGCTGGTCTCCTCCGTCGGCCTGGTGCGCCTCGACCTGCTGAACACCGAGGAGCGGATGGCCGAGATCGGCTACTGGACGGCCGGGGAGCAGCGCGGGCGCGGCTACACCGCGGAGGCGGTGCGGGCCGTGGCCCGGTGGGCGTTCACCGTCCTGGGCGTGGAGCGGCTGGAGTGGCTGGCCGAGGTGGGCAACACCGCGTCCCGGCACGTGGCCGAGGCGGCGGGGTTCGTCGTGGAGGGGACGCTGCGCTCGCGGCTGGCCCACTCCGGGACCCGGCGGGACGCGTGGGTGGGCGCCCTGCTGCCGTCCGACGTCGGGCTCGCCCCGGGCGCGCCGTACCTGCCGCACGCGTGAGGGTCACCCGCGAACGGCCGATTGTCGGTGGCGGGTTCTAGGCTGCCCGCATGACCGCGACCATGCCCGCACCGCAGTTGACACTGACCGCCGACGACGCCCGCAGGATCGCGCTGCGCGCCCAGGGGCTGCTGGGCGCGCCGGACCGCAGCGGCGGGGTGCGGGGGGTGCTGCGGCACCTGGGCGCCGTGCAACTGGACACCATCTCGGTGCTGGCCCGCTCCCACGAGCTGGTGCCCTACGCCCGGCTCGGCGCGGTGGGCCGGGAGGCGGTGGAGTCGGCGTACTGGGGGCGGCCGGGCGCGTCGGGCGGGGAGCCCACCGCGTTCGAGTACTGGTCGCACGCCGCGTGTGTGCTGCCCGTCGAGGAGTGGCCGCACTTCGCGTTCCGCCGCCGCGCCTACCGCGCCCACGAGCGCTGGCACCACGACCTGCCCGACGGCGTCTACGACACGGTGCTGGAGCAGTTGCGCGACAAGGGCCCGCTGACCGCGACCGAACTGGGCGGCGCCAAGAACGGCGGCCCGTGGTGGGACTGGAGCGCGGCGAAGGTCGCGGCGGAGCGCGCGCTGATGCACGGTGAGGTGGTGTGCGTGACGCGGCGCGGCTGGAAGCGGGTGTACGACTTGGCGGAGCGCGCCGTGCCCGACCGGTTCCGCCACGACGACCTGGACGACCGGGAGTGCCTGCGCCGCCTGGTCGCGTTGGCCGGCGCCTCGCTGGGCGTGGCCACGCGCGCGGATCTGGCGGACTATCACCGGCTCAGGGCCGAGGAGGTGGACCGGGTGGTCGCCGACTCCGGTCTGGTGCCCGTCCGGGTGGAGGGGTGGGACCGGCCGGGCGGCGGGGCGGGCGGCGGCGCCAACGCCTGGGCCGATCCCGCGGCGCTCGCCTCGCCGCCGCGCGGGCGGCACCGCACGGTGCTGCTCTCCCCGTTCGACTCGCTGATCTGGGACCGGGCCCGCACCGAGCGGATATTCGGCTTCACCCACCGGCTGGAGGCGTACGTGCCCAAGCCGAAGCGGATATACGGCTACTTCGCGATGCCGCTGCTGTCCGGCGGAAGGCTGCTGGGCCGGGTGGACCCGGCGCGCGAGGGCCGGACGCTGGTGGCCCGCCATGTGTCGCTGGAGACGCCCAAGGCGGTGGCCCCCATGGCGGCGGCGCTGGTGGAGGCCGCCGGATGGGTCGGCTGCACCTCGGTGGCCGTGGAGCGGGTGACCCCGGCGGAGCTGGCCGAGCCCATGACCGCCGCGGTCTCCGCCGCGGTCGGCTGAACCCGGGAGGCGGGGCGGGTCCTGCGGGCGGGTCCTGCGGGCGGGCCCGGAGGGCCGGGCCCTACCGGATCTCGAGGATCTTCTCCCGCATCGCGTAGACCACGGCCTCCATCCGGGAGTGCAACTGGAGCTTCTCCAGGATGTTGCGCACGTGGTTCTTCACCGTGTTCTCGCTGATGAACAGGGCCTTGGCGATGTCGCGGTTGTTCATGCCGGTGGCCACGAGCTTGAGCACCTCGAGTTCGCGGTCGGTGAGCCGGGGCGCGGGAACGAAGCGGCGCTCGTCCGTGCGCTGGATCATCGACTTGAACTCGGTGAGCAGCTTGGACGCCATGGAGGGGCTGATCTGCGACTGCCCGTCGGCGACGGCGCGGATGGCGGTGGCGACCTCGTCGGTGGAGATCTCCTTGAGCAGGTATCCGGTGGCGCCCGCCTTGATGGCCTCGTAGAGGTCGGCCTCCTCGTCGCTGATCGTCAGCATGATGATCTTCGCGCTGGGGGCCACCTCCTTGATGGCCGTGCACGCCTCGATGCCGCCGCGCCTGGGCATCCGGACGTCCATCAGGACGATGTCCGGCAGCAGATCGGCGGCCTTGTCCACCGCCTCGGCGCCGTCCCCGGCCTCGCCGACGACCTGGATGTCCTCCTCCTGCGCCAGCACGATCTCGAGCCCCCGCCGGAACAGCGCGTGGTCGTCCACCACCAGGACCCGGATCGGCTCCTGGCGTGCCCCGGCCCGCTCCTTCGGGCCGCCCACTCCCACGGACGCGGCCTCGGAACTGTCCGCCATCCGCCCTCCCCTTGAGCTCTTCGCCGTGCCGCCATGATTCCACGACACGGTGACATACGGGCCTCACACGCCCGTCAACAACCTGTTTCCGGCCAAGCCCCGGCCCGGACCGGGCGGAGCGACCAGCGACGCCGCCCCCGGGCACCGCCGGGGGCGTTGCCGGAAATCGACCCCGGCCCGGCCACCGGCCTCCCCGGCCCCGGATCCGCCGCGACCGGCGGCGAGGACGGCTGTCCCGCCCCGGCCGGGGCGGGACAGCCTCGCGTTCTCCGTCGATCTGCCCGGCGGTCAGCCGCCCAGCGCACCACCCGCGCCCGCGGGCTCCACCTCGCCGCTCGACGGGTCCGCCTTGAGGTGGATGACGCCGTAGTCGTAGCCGTGCCGCCGGTAGACCACGCTGGGCAGCCCGGTGTCGGTGTCGATGAACAGGTAGAAGTCGTGGCCCACCAGTTCCATCTCGTACAGCGCCTGGTCCAGCGACATCGGCGCCGCCGCGTGGGTCTTCTCCCGCACCACCAGCGGCCCCTCGCCGCGGACCTCCAGCGGCCCGACCCTGGTGGTCGGCACCTCACGCTCGTCCGCGGTCTGCTGCGCCTCGGCCTGCCGCCCGTTGGCCTCGGCCGCCAGCGGGGCCGTGGCCGCCGCGACGCTGACCGGGGTGCGGCTGCCTCCGCGGTGCACCCTGCGCTTGTCCGCCACTTTGCGCAACTGCGCCTCGAGCCTGCTCGCCGCGAGGTCCAGCGCCGCGTACGGGTCGCTGGCCGCCGCCTCGGCGCGGATCACCGGGCCCCGGCTGCGCAGGGTGATCTCCACCCGGTCCGAACGGTCCGCCTGCCGGGGGTTCGGCTCCTTGGACACCTCGACGTCCAGGCTGATCACCTTTCCGTCGTGCTTCTGGATCTTCTCCAGCTTCTCGGCCACGTGCTTGCGGAATCGCTCCGGCACGTCGGTCTTGCGGCCCTTGACCACGATGTCCACGCAGAACTCCGATCGCTTGCTTCCGCGCCGACGGGCCTCCCGGCCCCTCGGCCCTGAGTCCTTCTGCTCCACCCACCTCGGCCGGCCATCGCCGGGAAGATCGGTGTCGCGGCTCTCACCTCCTCCTCCCCCGCCCACCGCGTCACAACCCACCCGGTCCGACGGGGAGCCCTCACGGTGTGCCGTGCGGCCGTTCCAGCACCCCGACCGCCGCACGGGGCTGTCCACGCACCGGGGGCCGTTCGGCCCCCGGGATCCGGGAACAAGGTCCCGAACGCATACCGGTATACCTCCGGAACACAGCTCAAACCCCGCATAGCGGTCTTGGCTCCCACACCGAACATAGCTCCGCCCCACGCCCACCGGCACCCCTGACCCGTCCTTCCGTTCATCCGGGTGACCTCCGCGGCACGGCCCGTCCGGCCCCGCCGGCCCCATCGAGGAGCCGGCCGCTCACCCTCTCCTCCCGTCGATCGCCCACCAACCCTTCACCGGGACAACGCGTATCAGCCCCACATCGCTCCCGGCGGAGCCGCGACCACCGCCGCGGCGGCGACCCGGGCCCCCGCGGCGCGGGCGGCGCGGGTCGCCTCGGCCAGGGTCGCCCCTGTGGTCAGCAGGTCGTCGACGAGGACCACCGGCGCACCCCGCAGCCGCGCCCGCGCCCCGTCCGGGACGTGGAGCGCACCGGCCACGTTGGCCAAGCGCTCGCCGGGGTCGAGGCGGGACTGGTCCGCCACGGGCCGGCGCTGCCGCAGTCCCCGGGCCACCCGCGCCGGCAGGCCGTCGCGGCGCAGCGCTCCCGCGGCCGCGAGCGCGATGCGGCGGGTGGGATCCTGCCCGCGCGCGGCGACCGCGCCCCGCGCCGACGGCACCGGCAGCAGCAGCACGTCCGCGTCGCGCGGCACCGGCGCCGCCCGCACCGCGCGCGCCAGCGCCTCCCCCAGCGGCCGGGCGAGCGGCAGGGCGCCCCGCTCCTTGTGGGCGAGCAGCACCGCCCTGACCGCGCCGCCGTACCCGGTGGCGGCGTACACCGGGGGCAGCCCGGGCGGGGCGGGGACGGGGCGCACCCGGCGGCCGCCCGGTCCCCGCACCAGGTCCCGGCAGCGGTCGCACAGCCCTCCGCGCGACCGTCCGCACCCGGCGCAGTCGGTCGGGAGGACCAGGTCGGCGAGGTTCCCGAGCCACTCCCGCATGCCCATCACTGTGCCGGGGGCGCGACGGCCCCGCCAGGCCCTGTGGACAACTCCGCGCCGGACGCCCGCGCGCCTACCCCGGGTAGACCGGCGAGTTGCCCTCCTTGGGCTCCACCTGCCGCCAGTTGGAGTCGGGGCGCAGCCGGAAGATGCCCTCGTCGGAGTCGGCGAGCAGCGGCTGGTTCTGGTTCGGCGGGGCGGCCACCGCGGTGACGCCGCTGATCGCGGGCAGCGTCGGGATGTCGGGGACGGAGCCGTCGGTGTCGACGTACTGCATCTGCTGGACGCCCTGCGACTCCCGTCCGACCACCAGCAGCCGGCTCTGCCCCGCCCAGGACACCGCGGCGACGTCCTCGAGCTGGGGCGCCACCGGCCGCAGGTCCTTCACCGAGATCGCCGGCACGTGCTCGCTGCCGCCGCGCTCCACCCGGCCGAGTTGCAGCGTGGTGTGGTCGCCGGTCCGCACCACCAGCGCGATCCGCGCGCCGTCCGCCGCGACCCGCAGCGACTCGATGCGCCCCCTGCCCAGGTCGGGCACGTTCACGGTGATCGTCAGATCGCCGCGCAGCACCAGCAGGCGGGGGTTGTCCGGGTCGCGGTCGGCCACCCACAGGTCGCCGAGCCCGTCCCAGCTCGGCGCGCTCAGCCCGTCCCGTTCGCCGGCCGCGCCGCTGGTGAGGACCTCGGTGGCCTCGGTGCCGTCCTCGAAGTCGGCGAGGTACAGCGCCCGGCCGTCGCCGCGTACGCCGGCGGCGCCCCGGCCGTCGAGGCGCACCGCGGCGTGCCTGAGCTCCACCTGGCCCTCGCCGAACGGTCCGGGCACCGGCGCGGCCTCGTCCTCGTCGCCGTCGAGCCGCACCAGCCGGCCCCGCGGGTCGATGAAGTACTGACCGGGCTGGGCGCTCGGGTCGCCCTGGAGCTCGTAGCGGGCGAGCTCCTCCGCGGTGAGCGTGCAGGAGCGCGCGGCCCTGCCGCCGAGGGCGAGCTCGACGGAGCCGACCTTGGTGGTGGTCTGCTCCCGCACGGTCCGCAGCAGTTGCACGGCCATGCGCCGGCAGTCGTCCGCGTTGACCCGGCGCGGCACGTCGAGGCGGATCCGCAGCCGCCCCTCGGACTCCTTCAACTCCAGCGGGCGGTCGCCGGCCAGGGCGGAGCCGCGCGGGAAGTGGGAGACGACGGCGGGGGACAGCCACCGGGTGGGCCCGTCGATCAGGGACCGCACCGCGGAGGCCACGGGGTCGATCTGGCGCAGGTACACGGGGTCGGGGACGAGCACCTCGCGTTCGCCGCTCGCGGTGGGCGCCGCGAAGTAGTACATGTTCACCGAGTGGTACATGCGTTCGAAGTCGGCCCTGCTCAGCACCAGTCCGTCGGGCAGCCGGTCGATGCGCCACTGGCCCTTCTCCTTGGCGAGGGCGAACGTCGCGTGCATCTCGCCCTGGCGGGCCTGGTAGACGTGGTTGCCGTCCACCAGGGCGGCGCGCTGCCCGTACAGGCCGACCTGGGCCACGTCGTCGATGTCCTGCTGCCGCCTGCTGGCGGGTTGCAGGGCCGGGCTGCCGGCCAGCACGGTGATGCCCGCCTCCGGCCTCCAGCGCCCGCGCCGCTCCTTGGTCAGGTACAGCCGCGCGGTCTCGTATCCGGCCTCGTCGCTGGTGACGGCCTCCAGGAAGCCGCGCACCACCTGGAGCGGCGAGTCCCCGTTCTGCGGCCGGACGCCGAAGACCCGCACCCGGGAGGCGGTGTCGGCGCGCGGCGACTCGTCCACCTTGGTCACCGCGCCCTCGCCGGGCATGGAGGCGCAGCCGCTCACCAGCAGGAGCAGGGCGAGCACCAGCGCGGCGGGGCCGCGCCGAACGGACGGTTCAGGGCGCATGCGGCTCGTCCTCTTCCGGAGTGGCGTGCGGGGGCCCCTGATCCGCCGGGCTCGCGCTCCGGCGTGCGCCGCTCTGCGAAGGGCCGGTGCGCCCGACGACGCGCGAGACGGTCGGCCCCTCCCCGTTCTCGCCCCCCGGCAGCGCGGACGGGCCGACCGTGGGCGGCGGCGGGTACGCGGGCCGCGGCGGCACGGGCAGGCCGAGCGGGCGGTGCGCGCTGGAGAGCGCGGAGGCGCCCACGGGGGCGGCCACGCGGGACGGCGCGCCGGTGGCGTTCAGCCCGCGGTGGCGCCGGGAGTCGGTGGGCTCGAGCGGCAACGGTGAGCCGCGCAGCGGGCCGCCCGCCGCCGCCGGCAGGGTGAGCCGGAACTGGGAGCCGCCGCCGGGCTCGCCCCACGCCTGGAGCCAGCCGCCGTGCAGCCGGGCGTCCTCCAGCGCGATCGACAGGCCCAGCCCCGTCCCGCCGGTGGTGCGGGCGCGCGCCGGGTCGGCCCGCCAGAAGCGGTTGAACACCCGGGACGCGTCGCCGGGCTTGAGGCCGACCCCGTAGTCGCGGACGGCGACGGCCACGGCGGAGCCGTCGTCGGCCACCGCCAGGCGGACCACCACGTCCCGGCCCTCGCCGTGCTCGACGGCGTTGACCACGAGGTTGCGCAGCACCCGCTCCACCCGGCGCGCGTCCACCTCGGCCACCACCGGCCGCTCCGCGCCGCGCACCACCAGCCGCGTGCCCTTGCGCTCGGCCAGCGGCTCGGCGCCCTCCACCACCCGGTGCACCACGTCCCGCAGGTCGACCGGCTCGGCGTCCAGCGCCGCGGCGCCCGCGTCGAAGCGGCTGATCTCCAGCAGGTCGGACAGCAGCGACTCGAACCGGTCGAGCTGGGTGCCCAGCAGTTCGGCGGAGCGCTTGGTGACCGGGTCGAAGTCCTCGCGCGCGTCGTGCAGCACATCGGCGGCCATGCGCACGGTGGTCAGCGGGGTGCGCAGCTCGTGCGAGACGTCCGACACGAAGCGGCGCTGCATCCGCGACAGCTCCTCGAGCTGCTGGATCTTGACCTGGAGGTTCTGCGCCATCTTGTTGAACGACTGGCCGAGCAGCGCGATGTCGTCCTCGCCGGTGACCTTCATCCGCTCCTGGAGGCGCCCCGCCGCCAGCCGCTCGGCGATCCGCGCCGCCATCCGCACCGGCGTGACGACCTGCCGCACCACCAGCCACGCGATGGCGCCGAGCAGCACCACGACGAACACCCCCGCGGTGGCCAGGGTGCCCTTCACCAGGTTGAGGGTGTCCTCCTCCTGGGTGAACGGGAACAGGTAGTACAACTGGTACGGGTTGTTGTTGATGTCCGTCAGGCGCTTGCCGACCACGAGCGCGGGCTCCCGCTCGGCGCTGCCGTACCGGACGATCTGCGTGTACTGCTCGTGGACGTCCTGCTCGTCGCCGTCGAGGGCCAGCCGCAGGTCCTCGGGGATGCTGCGGTCGGGGTCCACGTTGCCGGTCGCGCGGGGGCTGCGGGCGCCGGGGGACGTCTCGGTGAAAGGGCCCGGGTAGTCCGAGCCGAGCGCCACCACCGCGTACAGGCCCTGGCCGCCGCTGGCGAGCTGCTCGACGAGGTCGTTCAGCCACGCCCCAGAGTCCACCGTGCCGGCGCCCTCGACGGCCGTGCCGGACGCGGCGCCGGCCTCGGCACGCGCGTCCTGGGCCTGCGCGGCCCGGTCCTGCGCCGCTGTGAAGCCGCCGAGCGCCTGGCTCTGCGCGGACTGCCGCTTGGCCTCCAGCAGGCCGTTGCGCACCTGCCCGATCACGACGACGCCCAGCAGCAGGACGACGCCGAGCGACAGCAGCAGCGTGGTGGCGACCACCCGCAACTGGATGGAACGCCGCCAGGCGCGGGTCACCAGGCGCACCGGCCGCCGCGCACGCCGGACCAGCAGGCGCCACGGCCCAGCCCCCTGCGACCGGCCGCGCGCGAACGCCCTCCCGGTCAGGCCGCCGATCCAGCCGCGCCACAGGGACCACTCCCGCCGCGTGCCGCTCCCCGCCGAGGCGGGGCCGTGCCCCTGGCTCACCTCAGCCCGGTCCCGCCTTGTACCCGACGCCGCGCACGGTCACCACGATCTCCGGCCGCTCCGGGTCCTTCTCGACCTTGGAGCGCAGCCGCTGCACGTGCACGTTGACCAGGCGCGTGTCCGCGGCGTGCCGGTAGCCCCACACCTGCTCGAGCAGCACCTCGCGGGTGAAGACCTGCCACGGCTTGCGGGCCAGGGCCACCAGGAGGTCGAACTCCAGCGGGGTGAGCGCGATGGCCTTGCCTTCGCGCTTGACCGAGTGGCCGGCCACGTCGATGACGAGGTCGCCGATCGTGAGCTGCTCGGGGGTGGGCTCCTCGGCGCGGCGCAGCCGGGCCCGCACCCGCGCGACCAGCTCCTTCGGCTTGAACGGCTTGATCACGTAGTCGTCCGCGCCCGACTCCAGGCCCACCACCACGTCCACGGTGTCGCTCTTGGCGGTGAGCATGACGATCGGCACGCCGGACTCGGCACGGATCTGCCGGCAGACGTCGATCCCGTCGCGGCCGGGCAGCATCAGATCAAGGAGCACAAGATCCGGCTTGGTCTCCCGGAAAGCGGCGAGGGCCTTGTCGCCGTCGGCAACGAATGACGGCTCGAACCCCTCCCCGCGCAGCACAATGCCGAGCATCTCGGCGAGTGCGGTGTCGTCATCGACGATCAGGACGCGTCCCTTCATATCTTCATCGTCTCATTACCCGATCGTGACCTGTGGCACAGGCCGCCAGCGAGCCACCTTCCACGGGGGACACCACGCCCTTTTCGGTAACAATCGCCGTGATCAACTCCGGCGGGGTGACGTCGAAGGCCGGGTTGTACGCCTGAGCGCCCAGCGGCGCCACCGCGACCCCATGGAATTCGGCCACCTCGTGCGCGGCCCGCTGCTCCACCTCGATCGACGCCCCGTCCGGGGTGCCGAGGTCAACCGTGGTCGTCGGCGCCACCACCACGAACGGCACACCGTGGTGCCGGGCCAGCACCGCGAGCGGGTAGGTGCCGACCTTGTTCGCGGTGCTGCCGTCCGCCGCGATCCGGTCCGCGCCCACCAGCACCGCGTCCACCTGCCCGTCCGCGAACAGCGACCCGGCCGCCCCGTCCGCGAGCAGCGTGTACGCCATGCCGTTGCGCGCCGCCTCGTACGCGGTCAGCCGCGCCCCCTGGAGCAGCGGCCTGGTCTCGTCCACCCACAGCCGGCGCAGCGCCCCGGCCCGGTGCGCCGCCAGCGCCACCGCGAACGCCGTGCCCTCGCCGCCCGACACCAGCGCTCCGGTGTTGCAGTGGGTCAGCAGCCGGTACCCGCCGCCGGGCGCCAGGTGCTCGAGCAGTTCGAGGCCGGAGCGCGCCATCGCCGCGCTGGCCTCGGCGTCCTCCCGGTGCATCGCCCGGGCCTCGGCGAGCGCGGCGGCCGCGGCGTGGCTCAGCGACCCGCCCTCGCGCAGCCGCGCGTGGTAGGCGTCCGCCGCACGCCGCACGCCGACGCCCAGGTTGACGGCGGTGGGCCGGGCGTGCGCGAGCAGCTCGGCGGCCTCGTCCACGTCGAAGCCGCGGGCCGCGGCGAGCGCCACCCCGTACGCCCCGGCGAGGCCGAGCAGCGGTGCGCCGCGCACCGCCAGCGATCTGATCGCCTCCATCAGCACGGGCACGTCCGTACAGAACAGCTCCACCTCCTCCGCGGGGAGCCGGGTCTGGTCCAGGAGCACGACGACCGGCCCCTCCGGCGGCTCCTCCCATCGCAGCGCGGGAACGCCGGACGGGACGGAGCCGGGAGCGCCGGGCCTGTACGCGGGATCAGCAGCCATCTCTCCAGTCTGCCCTCTACCACCGCCCCGAATGAATGGCGTGAACCACGAAAAGATGATCAACACCGCGCTCCGCCGTACGGGTGACACACCGCGGCCGGCCGCCCAGGGAGCGGTCGGGTACCAGTGCGAGCAGCCATGGCACGATGGGGCCATCGGCGTCACCGGGCCGCCACACCCACGAAGGAGCAGCAGCGATGACCGAGAAGCCGGGCTGGGCCTCGCCCTCCCCGCCGCCCGACGACGCCCGGGACCAGGCTGCCCCCGACCCGACCCCCGCCGACGCCCCGCCCGCCGGCGGCCCCGGTGACGGCGCGCCCGCCGAGGGCGGCGCCCCGCCGAAGTGGTCCAAGCAGCAGCCCCCGCCCGCGCAGTGGTCCGCTCCCGGCTGGGGCGGCCCCACCCCGCCGCCCCAGGGCCCCGGCGCCCCGCCGCCCAACTGGGGCGGGCCCGCGGGACCGGGGCCGGGAGGCTGGGGCGGGCCGCCGCCGCCCGGCGCGTTCCGGCCCGGCTGGGGCCGCCCGCCGGCCGCCAAGCCCGGGGTGATCCCGCTGCGCCCGCTCAGCGTCGGCGAGATCCTCGACGGCGCGGTGTCCACCATGCGCGCCCACTGGCGGACCGTCCTCGGGGTGTCCCTGGTCGTCGCCCTGATCACCCAGGCCATCAGCACCGTGATCAGTTGGTGGGCGTTCAACGGGATCGACGACGACCTCGACCGGCTCGAGAACGACCCCGACCCCACGTTCGACGAGACCATGGACGTCTTCGGCGGCGTGTTCGCCGGGCTCGGCGTCGCCCAGATCATCACCCTGCTCGGCACCCTCGTCGTCACCGCGATGCTGACCATCGTGGTCAGCCGCTCCGTGCTCGGCCGCCCGGTCACCACCGCCGACGCCTGGAACGACGCCAAGCCCCAGTTGGGCAGGCTGCTCGGCCTGACCTTCCTGGTGCCGCTGATCGGCGCCGCCGTGCTCGCCGTCGCCCTGCTGCCCGGCGTGCTGGCCCTGATCGCCGGCTCCGACGCCCTGGGCGCCACCCTGCTCGTCCTCGGCGGCATCGCCGGCTTCGGCGTCGCCGTGTGGCTGCTGATCCGCCTCAGCCTGTCCTCCCCGACGCTGATGCTGGAGAAGCAGGGCGTCCGCAAGGCCATGGCCCGCTCCACCAAGCTGGTGCGCGGCTCGTGGTGGCGGGTGTTCGGCATCCAACTGCTCAGCGTGATCATCACGACGCTGGTCGCCAGCGTGGTGCAGACGCCGTTCACCGTGCTGTCGCTGCTGATCAGCGGGGACACCGTCGGCGGTCTCTTCACCGGCGAGGCGTCCAGCGACCTCGGCATCGCCGCGCTCACGGTCACCGGCATCGGCGCCGCCCTCGGCATGACCGTCGCCTTCCCCATCAGCGCGGGCGTGGCCACCCTCCTCTACATCGACCAGCGCATCCGCCGCGAGGCGCTGGACCTGGAGCTGGCCAGGGCGGCGGGCGTCCCCGTCCACGGCGACCAGGCCCCCGGCCCCGGCCACCCCGCCGGCGGCCCGGCGGTCCCCGGGAGCTGACGCGGTGACGGGGGGCCTGACCGCCTACGCCCTGCGCGCCGACGTCCCGGTCACCGTCCCGCGCGACCCCGCCAGGGAAGCGGCCGAGCGGGAGCTGTCCAAGCCCGTCTACCACCAGAACGACCCCAACCTCCTGCAACGCGCCATCGACTGGTTCTGGGACCGGGTCGGCGAACTGCTCTCCACCGCCTCGGGCGCCACCCCCGGCGGCTGGGTCGGCATCACCGTGGTCGTCGCCGTCGCGCTGCTCGCGTTCGTCGCCCTGCGCCTGCGCCTGGGCAGGCTCCGCGGGGCCGCCACCGCGGGCGAGGCGCTGTTCGACGCCCGCCCGAGAACCGCCGCCGACCACCGCGCCGCCGCCGAACGGCACGCCGCGGCGCAGCGGTGGGACGAGGCCGTCCGCGAGCGCATGCGCGCCATCGTCCGCGACCTGGAGGAGCGCGCCCTGCTGGACCCGCGCCCCGGCCGCACCGCCGACGAGGCCGCCGCCGCGGCCGGACGGGCCCTGCCCGACCACGCCGAACGCCTCCGCGACGCGGCCCGCGCCTTCGACGACGTCACCTACGGCGGCCGCACCGCCACCGAGCACACCCACCAGCGCCTGCGCGACCTGGACACCGACCTCAGGCGCGCCAAACCCCGCCTCACCTCCCTCCCCGGCGGTGCCCCCCGGTGACCACCACCTCGATCTCGCCCACCGCGCGCCTGCTGTGGACCCGCCACCGCGGCCTGCTCGCCGCCCTGCTGATCCTGCTCGTGTTCGCCCTCGCCTACGCCGCCGTCCGCTCCGGTGAGCACCACGGCCGCCTCGACCCGCGCTCCGCCGACCGCCACGGCAGCCGCGCCACCGCCGAACTGCTCAGGGACCGGGGCGTCACCGTCGACTTCGTCGCCACCACCGCCGACGCCGCGGCCGCCGCGGGACCGGGCACCACCCTCCTCGTCGCCCTCCCCGACCGCCTCACCTCCCGTCAGATCGACTTCCTGCGGGACGCCACCCCGGGCGGCGCGGGCCGCACTGTCCTGGTCGCCCCCGGCCCCGAGGCCGTCGAGGAGTTCGCACCCGGTGTGCGGGCCGTCGCGGCCACCGGCGTCGGCGACCTCGCCCCGGACTGCGACCTGCCCGCCGCCCGCCGCGCCGGCACCGCCGACCTCGGCGGCTACGTCTACGACCCGTCGGGCGCCGGCCCCGGCACACAGGCGTGCTACCCCTCCTCCGGACTGCCGTCCCTGCTGCGCGTCCCCGACCGCGCCGGCCCCGGCGACACCGTGGTCCTCGGCGCCCCCGACCCGCTGTACAACCACCGCCTCGACGACCGGGGCAACGCCTCCCTCACCCTGCAACTCCTCGGCTCCCACCCCCGTCTCGTCTGGTACCTCCCCTCCCCCAGCGACGACTCCGTCGGCGGCGGCGACGAGAGCTTCCTCGACCTCGTCCCCGACAACTGGCGCTGGGGCGCCTGGCAGTTGGGCGTCGCCGCGGCCGTCGCCGCCCTGTGGCGCGCCCGCCGCCTCGGCCCCGTCGTCCCCGAGCCGCTGCCCGTCACCGTCCGCGCCGCCGAGGCCACCGAGGGCCGCGCCCGCCTCTACCGCAGGGCCGGCGCCCGCGCCCGCGCCGCCGAGGCCCTGCGCCAGGCCGCCCGCGCCCGCCTCGGCCCCCTCGTCGGCGTCCCCCTCTCCCGCGTCCACGACCCCGAGGCCCTCGTTCCCGCGGTGGCCGCCCACGTGGACGCCCCCGCACCGCAAGTACGCTCCCTCCTGTACGGCCCGGCCCCCGAGGACGACACCGCGCTCGTCCGCCTCGCCGACGACCTCGACGCCCTCACGGCCTCCCTACACGATTGGCAGGTACGCAGCACGTGACCGCCCCCACCGCCGACAGCGCCCGCGCCTCCCTGGAGGCCCTGCGCACCGAGATCGCCAAGGCTGTGGTCGGCCAGGACCCGGCCGTCACAGGGCTCGTCGTCGCCCTGCTGTGCCGCGGACACGTCCTGCTCGAAGGCGTCCCCGGCGTCGCCAAGACCCTCCTGGTCCGCTCCCTGGCCGCCGCGCTGCGCCTGGAGACCAAGCGCGTCCAGTTCACCCCCGACCTGATGCCCGGCGACGTCACCGGCTCGCTGGTCTACGACGCCCGCACCGCGGAGTTCTCCTTCCAGCCCGGCCCCGTCTTCACCAACCTCCTCCTCGCCGACGAGATCAACCGCACCCCACCCAAGACCCAGGCGTCCCTGCTGGAGGCGATGGAGGAACGCCAGGTCTCCGTGGACGGCGTGCCCCGCCCCCTGCCCGAGCCGTTCCTGGTCGCCGCCACCCAGAACCCCGTCGAGTACGAGGGCACCTACCCCCTGCCCGAGGCCCAGTTGGACCGCTTCCTGCTCAAGCTGGTCCTCCCCCTGCCCGGCCGGGACGACGAGATCCGGGTCCTCACCCGCCACGCCCAAGGCTTCTCCCCGCGCGACCTGGCCGCCGCCGGGGTCACCCCGGTCGCCGGGCCCGCCGACCTCGACGCCGCGCGCGCCGCCGTCGCCGAGGTCACCGTCTCCCCGGAGATCATCGGCTACGTCGTGGACCTGTGCCGCGCCACCCGCGAATCCCCCTCCCTCACACTCGGCGTCTCCCCCCGAGGCGCCACCGCCCTGCTCGCCACCTCCCGCGCCTGGGCCTGGCTCACCGGACGCGACTACGTCACCCCCGACGACGTCAAAGCCCTGGCGCTGCCCACGCTCCGCCACCGTGTCCAGCTCCGGCCCGAGGCCGAGATGGAGGGCGTCACCGCGGACTCCGTCATCAGCTCCGTCCTCGCCAACGTCCCCGTCCCGCGCTGACCCGCCATGGCGATCACCGGAAGGACCGCTCTCCTCGCGGCACTGGGCGCGCTCGTGGTCGGCCTGCTCCTGCCCGGCTGGCACGGGCTGCTGGCCGTGGAGGGCGCCCTGCTCCTCGGCGTCCTCGCCGACCTCGCCCTGGCCGGGGGCGTCCGCTCCCTGCACCTGGCCCGCTCCGGCGACACCGCCGTCCGCCTGGGTGAGCAGGCGTCCGTCACCCTCACCGTCACCAACCCCGGCCGCCGCCCGGTCCGCGCCCACCTGCGCGACGCCTGGCCCCCCAGCAGTTGGACGCCCGGCACCGAGACCGCCGCCTCACGGCACCGCCTGACCGTGCCACCCGGCGAGCGCCGACGCGTCACCACCGTGCTGCGCCCGACCCGACGGGGCGACCGCCGGGCGCACCGGGTCACCATCCGCTCCACCGGCCCGCTGGGGCTGGCCGCCCGCCAGGGCTCCCATCACGTCCCCTGGACCGTCCGTGTCCTGCCGCCGTTCACCAGCCGCAAGCACCTCCCCTCGAAACTGGCCCGCCTGCGCGAGCTCGACGGCCGCACCTCGGTGCTGATCCGCGGCCAGGGCACCGAGTTCGACTCGCTGCGCGAGTACATCCCCGGGGACGACACCCGCTCCATCGACTGGCGGGCCACCGCCCGCCGCTCGTCCGTGGCGGTACGCACCTGGCGCCCGGAGCGCGACCGCCACATCCTGATCGTCCTGGACACCGGCCGCACCTCGGCCGGCCGTGTCGGCGACGCCCCCCGCCTGGACGCGGCGCTCGACGCGGCGCTGCTGCTGGCCGCGCTCGCCTCCCGCGCCGGCGACCGGGTGGACCTGCTCGCCTACGACCGCCGGGTCCGCGCTTCCGTGCAGGGCCGCTCGGCCACCGATCTGCTCCCCTCGCTCGTCACCGCGATGGCCGGGCTGGAACCCCAGCTCGTCGAATCCGACGCCCGTGGCCTGGCCGCCGCCGTGCTGCAACGTGCTCCGCGCCGTTCCCTCGTCGTCCTGCTCACCGGCCTCGACGCCGCCCCCGTCGAGGAGGGGCTGCTCCCCGTGCTGCCCCGGCTCACCCACCGGCACGAGGTGCTCATCGCCTCCGTGGCGGACCCGCGCCTGGAGGAGATGGCCCGAGCCCGCGGCACCCTGGACCGCGTGTACGAGGCCGCCGCCGCGGAGCAGACCCGCGCCGAGCGGCGCCACACCTCCCACCGGCTCTCCCGCCACGGCGTGACCGTGGTGGACGCCCCACCCAGCACTCTTCCGCCCGCTCTCGCGGACGCCTACCTTGCTCTGAAGGCTAGCGGGCGCCTCTGACAATCAGCCGCGCGCGACTTCCAGCTCCAGGTGCCTGCCCGGCGCCGTGCCGGAGGCGAGCCGGTGGCCGCCGGTGGCGGCGAATCCGAGCCGCAGGTAGAAGGCGTGGGCCCGCCGGTTCTCCTCGTGGACGTGGAGCCGGATCCGCTCGACGTCCCAGCGCCCCCACACCCATGCGACGACCGCCCGAAGCAGCTCCTCGGCCGGCCCCCCGGCACCGCGGTGCTCCGCCGGGACGTACACCCCGACCACCTGGGCCTGGGAACAGTGCTTGAGCTCCCTCTCGTCCACCACGGTGGCCATCCCGGCCCAGGCCCCGCCGTCCGTCACCGCGACGAAGGTGACAGCCCGCTCACCGCGCTCACTGGCGGCCGCACGCGCCCGCCATTCGCCCTCAGGCAGGGCCGCGGCGGCCGCGTAGGTCTCGCCGAAGGCGAGCGGGCTCAGCGGGTCACTCAGCGCCTTGAGCCGCAGGTCCCGCATGGGACGCCATTCCTCTGCGGTCACCGGCCTGATGTCGTAGCGAGGGCGGGAGGAAACCATGTCTCATGGTGCCTGTCGGCGACCCCGCGCCTCAACGCAAAAAAAGAAGGGGCTCCGGTTCCCCAGGTCCGAAGACCTTGGAACCGAAGCCCCTTCTGAAAGTGAGTCCGGCGGTGTCCTACTCTCCCACGAAGTCCCCTCCGCAGTACCATCGGCGCAGTAGAGCTTAGCTTCC
>NZ_BAAGTD010000086.1:0-21195 GCF_054782095.1 Streptomyces capparidis
GATTGTCTTCCTAAGCCCGCTTGGCCTCCGACTTGGGATGCGTTGGACGGGCGTGGGGGCGAGGGCGGGGGTGTGTTGGGTGGGTGCCGGGGCGGAGGTGCGTTGGGCAGGCGTCGGGCCAGGGGCAGGGGTGTGCCGGGCGGGAGGCGAGAGGGGGACGGGGCGCGGGGACGGGGCGGGGACGGGCGCGGACCGCGGCGGGGCCGGGGGCGCGGCGCCGGGGGCGGGTGGGGGCGTGGGCCGGGGACCGGGTGAGGGTTCGCGGCGGTCGGGGCTGCCGGTGTCCGTGTCGTCGTCCACGCGGACCTGCCGGGGCAGGGAGCGCTGAGCGGTGAGGGGGCGCGTCGGCGGTGGGTCGGCCGGGTCGGGGGTGACCGGCGGTGTGGGGGTGGCCGCGAGGGGGTCGGGACGGTCGTCCGCGGGCGGGGGCTCCACCGGGCGCGCCGGATCGGGCGGCGGTGCGGCGCGGCCCGGCTCCTCCGGCTCGGGCTCCCGTACCGCGGGCCGCTCGGGCTCGCCCGACGCCCGCCGCTGCACGGGGAGGGGCGCGCCGTCCGAGGGTCGCGGCGGGGGCGAGGCGGGAACGTCCGGCGGCGCGGGCGCCTGCGCGCGTTCCCCTCCCCGTACCGCCGGGGTCTCGGCCTGGCGTCCCGCGACCGGCGCGGTTCGCACCGGGACGTCGGGCATCGCCCCGGGGGCCGGGGCCGGGCTCTCCCGTCCGGTGTCCTCCTGCCGGGCCACCAGGGGCGGGGCCGACCCGAGCGTCGGCCGCACGGGGGCGGCGTCCTCCGGTGCGGTGGCCTCGCCGTCGGGGCTGCCGCCCGCCTCGCCGGGGGTGCTGCCGGGGCCGGTGGAGCCGTCGTCAGCGTTCTCCGGTGCGGGGTCGGTCCGCGGCCACGGTGCCCGGCTGGAGTGGGCCGCCACCGTCCGCTGCGCCGTGGTCGGGAGCCCGGGCAGGGGCGCGCCGAGGCCCATGCCGACGCCGGGGCGCTCGGGCGTGGGCGACGGCGCGGGAGCGGGCGAAGGCTCGGGCGCGGGGGCGGGCGACGGCGGGGGCGCGGTGGCCCGTTGCGCCGTGGGCTCGGGCGCCACCGCGGGGGCGGGTTCGGGGCGTGGGGCCGGGGACGGGTTGGCATCGGCGGCGGGGCGGCGGATCGGAGTGCCGGTCAGCCGCCGGACGGGCAGGTGGTCGGGCACCGGGGCGCTGGTCAGCCGCTGGGCGGGCGGGGCCGGGGACGGGACGCCGTCCGGCCGCGGCGGCGACCACGCCCCCAGGGGCGGGGCCGACGGCTCGGACGGCGTAGCGGAGTCCGGCGGTCCCCCGCCAGGAGTGGCGGGCTCCTCCGACCGCCGCACCGGTGGGAGCGTGCGGGCCGTCCGGGTCGGTGGGAGAGGCCGGAGGGTCTGGACGGAGGGGACCGGCCGTTCCGGGAAGCCGGCCAGGTCCGCCGGCTCCCCCCGTCCCGCGTCGTGCCCCGCCTCCTCGGGCCCGTCCGCCTCCCCCGCGTCGGCCCGCGCGGCCGACGCGCCGGGCACCGCCGCCGCTCCGCGGGTGCCTGCCTCGGGCCGGCCGCGCCGCGGGGTCAGCAGGTCGTGCCCGACCCCGGCCGGCGCCTCCGCGCTGACCGCGTGCCCCATCGCGCCCATGAACGTCGGGTCCTGCCACGTCCCGAGGCGCTCCCGGAACCCGGCCGGGTCGATGACCAGTCGCGGCGGGGCCAGGGCGCGCTGGACCGGCGGGGCGTCCCGCCACGCCGGTACGGGCAGCGGTTCCGGCGAGGGCGCTCCGGCCTCCTGCCGTCCCCGTCCGCGCAGCCACCCCAGCAGACCCATCGGCGTTCCCTCAACTCCCGTTCAGCCGGGCGACGTGTGCGACGTACCGCAAGCGGTCGGTGTGCTCCAGATCGAGGATCTGGTCCAGCGGCCAGTGGAAGTGGTAGGCGAGGTACGCGACCTCCTCGTACAGCCGCTCGGCCGCGTACGTCACGATTCCCCCGGGCGACCACCACCCGCGAGGTCCACCGCGAAGCTCTCCTTGCACGACGGGCAGGTCACGGCGGCGCGGGTGTGCCCCTCGGCGTTGATCCGGCGGTAGAAGTCCTGGAGGAACGCCAGGTCGGAGGCGAACAGGTTCTCCACGACTCCGGGGTGGACGTCCTCGATCGCGCCGAGACGTGTGATCACCCGGGAGATGAGCACCACCGACAGGTAGGCGGAGTTCTCCCGCACCCGGTCGTCGCGCAGCGGGATGAGCTCGTCCCTGGCCGTGGCCAGGCGCATCACCCCGCTGCGGTGGACGTTGCCCGCCTCGTCCACGTAGCCGCGCGGGAGCTCGAAGGCGAACTCGGTGCGCAGCCGCTCCTGCCGGGGGGAGTCCCCGCCGTCCTGCCGCTCCGCGTCCTGTCGCGCCGTCTCCTGTCTCGCCGTCTCCTGCCGCGCCGCCGCGGAGAGCGTGCGCCGCATCACTCGACTTCCATGCTCTCGTAGGTGATCGCCAGCTTCTCGGTGAGCACGGAGGTGTCGCCGGCCTTCAGCGTGCCGATCTCCAGTGACTTCGGCCAGGCGTTGATCAGCTTGTACCGCTTGATCGCGACGCCCTCGTAGTCGTAGACGATGATCGCGCCGTTCCGCCGGGCGTCGTTCATCTTCCCGAAGCGGGAGTCCTTGATCCACTGCTCGAAGCTGTTGTCCTCGGTGAGGCCGCGGGTGACCGTCACCTCGCCGGCCTTCGGCCGTCCGGGCAGTTTCTTGATGGCGTACTTTCCGTCGGCCGTGTTCTGCTTGAGCTCGATCACGTCCTGTTCCATCTTCAGACCACTGACCTCCGTGATCTGTTTGATGACGACGCTGTCGAACTCCAGCCCGAAGGAATGGCCGACGGAGCTGTCGAGGTCGGGGAGGGCCATGCCGTTCTCCTTGTCGGTTCAGCGGGTCACTCGTCGACGGCTCCGGCTCCGCTCGACATCTGGGCGAGTCGGAAGACGACGAACTCCGCCGGCTTCACCGGTGCGATCCCGATCTCGCAGACCACCTGGCCGGCGTCGATGATCTCGGGCGGGTTGGTCTCCCGGTCGCACTTGACGTAGAACGCCTCGTCCGGGGTGAGGCCGAACAGGGCGCCCTTGCGCCACTCGTTGACCAGGAACGCCGAGATGGTGCGCCGGACCCGGGCCCACAGGGCGTCGTCGTTCGGCTCGAACACCACCCACTGGGTCCCCGCGAGGATCGACTCCTCCAGGTAGTTGAACAGCCGCCGCACGTTCAGGTAGCGCCACGCGGGGTCGCTGGCCAGCGTCCTGGCGCCCCAGACTCTGATCCCGCGGGCGGGGAAGGCGCGGATGCAGTTGACGCCGATGGGGTTGAGCAGGTCGTTCTCCCCCTTGGTGAGCTGCGTCTGGAGGCCCACCGCGCCGCGCACGACCTCGTTGGCCGGCGCCTTGTGCACCCCGCGCAGGTCGTCGGTGCGCGCCCACAGCCCGGCCACGTGCCCGCTGGGCGGCACGAACGCGTGCCGGCCGGCGCCCGGGTCGAAGACCTTGATCCACGGGTAGTACAGCGCCGCGTACCGGGAGTCGAACCCGGCGGTCCGGCTGCGCCACTCCTTCACCTGCTGCGGGGTCATCCCCGGCGGCGGGTCCAGGATGGCCATCCGGTCCCCCATGGCCTCGCAGTGGCTGATCAGCCCCTGCTGGACGGCCACCACCGCCTCCAGGTCGAGCACCTGCTGCTCGTAGGCGCTCATCAGGTCCGGGACGCTGATCATCGTGATCTCGTCCACGGCCTCCAAGCCGCCGAACCCGGTCCGCTGGTCGGCGTCGCCCACGTACTCGTCGGCCGACAGCCGCGCGGGTGTGGCCGACGACGGCGACGCCAGGGTGAGCGTCTGCGGCTCCGGGGTCGCCAACTGCGGGCTGCGGCGGGGCTCCTCGATGACGATGAGCCGCGAGCGGGCGTTGACCTGGGTGACGACGTTGTTCCTGCCGCGACGGGTGGTCACCGACGGATAGGTCTCCTCCGGCTCGCCCTCGCGCCGCACGACGAGCGTGAACGCCCCCTGCGGGGGCTCCTCGCCCTCCGCGGCCTCCGCCGGCCTGACCTCCACCGAGGTCTCCCGGGTGGCCCCGGGCAGCGGCCGCACCAGGTACGGACCGAGTTCGGCGGGCGCGGCCTCGGCCGCCTCCGCCATCCCGATCCGCACGACGTAGCAGATCCCGCCTCCATTGGCGAAGAACCCGTAGACGGCGGACGCCAGATAGGTGCCGTCCACGAAATCCCCGTAGACGCTGACGAACTGGCTCCAGTTCGTGATGAGCGTCGGCTCGTTGAGCGGGCCCTTCTCCGCGAACCCGACGAAGGCGGCGACCGCGGTGCCCACCCCCTCGATCGGACGCGAACCGGAGTCCACCTCTTCGACGTAGACCCCCGGTGACAGGTACGACGGCATGCAACCCCTCCTCGACCGGCAAGGAAGGATTCTTGCCGCCGGGAAAATCACCGGGAACGGGCAATGGTGCCGCCCACGTGTACACGGCGCTTGGTCCTAAAGGGCAATCGGCTCTGCACGAGCCAGCACCTCCTGCCGTCGGGGGGACCGGGGCCGGGCACCGCACGCCGGTGCCCATGTCGGGGATGTGTTGCCGGGTCGGGCCGTGCGGACGGCCCGCGAGGGCCCCTCCTGCCGCGACGGCCCGCGCCTCGGGGCACGGGGGGTCCGCGGGCGCTCCGGGTTCCGGGGGAGCCGCGCCGGGTGCGGGACGAGCGCGTGGGGCTGCCGTGGGGCCTGCGTCCGCCGTGCGCCGCGTTCCCTGCCGCGGAGGCGGGGCGGGATCACGCCAGCAGGTCGTGATACCGCCCGAACTCCGAGGGGAGCGTCAGGCGGCCCAGTTTCTGGTATTCGCGCTGGACGGCGTGGATGAGGTCGCGCATCGCCAGTGGGCGGCCCGAGTCGGCGGCGAGGTAGGCCGCCGTCACGGCGGTCGAGCGGATGCTGCCGCCGGTGAGCTCGAAGGCGTCGCCGCAGAAGGCGAGGTCCAGGTCGGCGGCCCGGGGGATCGCGTGCCCCAGGCACCGGTCCCACAGCAGGCGCCGGTGCTCGGCGTCGGGGACGGGGAAGTCCACGATCAGGTCCAGGCGGCGGGTGAAGGCGTCGTCGAGGTTGGCGCGCAGGTTGGTCGCCAGGATCGCCAGGCCGTCGAAGGACTCCATGCGCTGGAGCAGGTAGGCGCTCTCCACGTTGGCGTAGCGGTCGTGGGCGTCCTTGACCTCGGAGCGCTTGCCGAACACGGCGTCGGCCTCGTCGAAGAGGATGACGCCGTTGACCCCGGCGGCCTCGGTGAAGATGCGTTCGAGGTTCTTCTCGGTCTCGCCGACGTACTTGTCGATGACGGTGGCGAGGTCCACGGTGTACAGGTCCAGGCCCAGGTCGGCCGCGATGACCTCAGCCGACATGGTCTTGCCCGTGCCGGAGTCGCCGGCGAACAGCGCGCACACGCCGCGGCCCCGGCCGCCGCCCGGGCGCATCCCCCACTGCCCGAGGACGCGGTCGCGGTGGCGGGCGCGGGCGGCCAGTTCCCGCAGTTGCACCAGGGCGTCGGGGGGCAGCACCAGGTCCGTCCAGGTGACGGAGGGTTCGATACGGCGGGCCAGGCGGTCGAGGCCGGCCGCGTTCTGGGCGCGGGCGCCCTGCCGGATGTGGCCGGGGTGCAGCGGCGTGCCGTCGAGGACGGCGGTCCTGGCCGCGGCGGTCGCCGATCCGGTGATCTGGTCGGGGGTGAGCAGATAGGGGGCGAGCACCGCTTCCACGTCGATGACCTGCGGAATCTCTCCGTCGTAGGCGGTTTTCCACAGGGCGGCCCTGGTGGGTGGCTCGATGCGGGGGGCGTGGGTCAGGATGGGTGGCAGGGGCGACCAAGAGGCGTCCCACGGGCAGCGGCCCACGAGCAGCACGGGGACGGGGGTGGTGGCCAGCAGCCGGATCAGCTCCGGGTGGCCTTCGGTGAGGGCGTCGAGGGGGGCGCCGATGATTCCGGCGCCGGTCAGGCGGGCCTCGCGGACGGCGGCGCGGACGGTGTCGGCGGGGGCGGGCTCGCGGGCGAGGCGGGCCAGGTCGACGCCGAGCGCGCGGTGGCCGGTGAGGGAGAGGGCGGTGGCGGCCACGGCGGTGCCGGCTCCGCCCTGGTCCTCCCTGAGGTAGGCGAGGAGGACGCCGGCGGACAGGGCGCGGGCCAGCGCCGCCGGGTCGCCGACGCCGGCCGCGGCCTGCCAGGGGGCGAGGACGCCGGCCAGCAGCGGGTCGGGGGTGTCGTCGCCGAGGAGGTGGGCGGTGACCCGGTCGGGGACGCGGAGGGTGCGGCCGAGGAAGGGGCGGTCGGTGTCCTCCACGGCCAGCAGGCCGCCGGACACGAGGGGGGCCCGGGGGGCGAAGCGGGCTCGGGCGTGCGGGTCGGCCGCGGGCAGGCCGCACAGGCCGAGGGCGAGGCCGATGGTGGGGCGGCGGCGGGTGACGTCGTCGTTGAGGTAGCCGTAGAGGGACTCGAAGCGGTCGTCGAGGTCGGGGAGGAGGGCGGTGAGGAGGAACTCCTCGTCCAGGGGGGTGAGGGAGAAGGTGTCGGCGCGGTGGCCGAGGAGCGGGCCGTCCGGGGCGGCGGGGGCGGGACCGCCGGGGTAGGGGCGGCCGTGGGTGAGGAGGCGCTGGACGGTCTCCTCGTTCAGGTAGAGCCCGCGGAAGGGGTCCTCGGGGTTGGGGTCGGTCCGGGTTCTCTCCTCCACGGCCCGGCGGACCCGTTCCTCCACGGCGCGGGCGCGCTCCAGGAGGCGGGCGGGGCCGGGCGCCGGGTCAGGCGCCACCGCCGCGCTCCTTCCCCGTGGCGGGGCGGCGGCCGTAGAGGGGGACGCCGTGGGCGGTGACGGGCCGGGTGCGGGCGGGCGGCTTCCCCACGCTGAGGCGGACGCCGTCCTCCTCCACCGGCGGGCCCGCGGGGAGCCGGGGGGCCTCGGTCATCGGGACGCTGACCACCAGGTCCAGCGAGGGCTTGAGCTCGCCGCCGAGGGCGCTCCACACGTCGGCGAAGGAGCGGTCCTCCGGGGGCGGCAGGGCGATGCTCATGGGCACGGCGAGGCCGGTCTCGGCGAGGGAGCCGGTGATCCGCTCGGCCGGCAGCGACTCGTGGCACAGCAGGCAGGACAGGAGGGAGGACAGCAGCCGGTGTTCGTCCTCGGGCCGCTTGGTCCAGGCCGTGATCAGATAGGAGAGCTTGAAGAACCGCGGCGGGCGGCGGCGGGCGACGACGGCGCCGCGCTCGTCGTACTCGTTGTACAGGCCGCGCTGGCGCAGGCGCATGTCCTCGCGGATGTCGTAGAGGTAGAGGTTGACGGTGGGGGCGTTGACGGTGGCGGCCCAGTCGCGGGTGGGGGCGTCGAACACCACGGCGATCCTGCCCTGGCCCACCGCCTCGGCGCGCAGCAGCGCCCGCAGGGCCTCGTCTACTTCGTGGATCATCCGCTCACCCGCGGCCCACGAAGTCGGGGGGCTGGAGGTGGCGCTGGACGACGAGGACCGGCGCCGTCAGGGGCCGGTAGCGGGGGCCGTCGGCGCGCAGCTCCCGGGGGCCGAGGCGGTCCTTGCGCAGGACAAGCATCTGGGCCTCGAAGGTGCCGTCGGCCGCCACGCGCACCGGCGACATGGCCGCGGTGATGCCCTCGCTCCAGGTCAGGGTGACGACGGTGCCCGGCGGAAAGTGGCTGCCGCGGGCGAGGACGACCTCGCCGGGGGTGGTGACGGCGGGGCTGACGGTGAGTTCGGGCTCGAGGACGCGGACGCGGGCCGTGGCGGTGTTGTCGGCCTGCTCGGGGTCGGGGACGGTGCCGCGGGCGGTGACCCTGAGGAGGTCGTTGAGGGTGGTGTCGTAGGTGGCGGTCTGGGTGACCTGGAGGCGGGCGCCCGCGCGGAGGGTGCAGGGCCTGCTCGGGGTGCAGGCGCTGAGGGAGGAGGTGCCGGGTGAGCCGGGCCAGTCGGCGGTGAGGACGATACCCGTGGCGGTGTCGGGGCCGGCGTTGGTCACCGTCACGGTGGCGCGGATGCCGCTGCCGGTGTAGCCGGGGCGGGGTGCGACGGTGGCCGTCACCGCGACGTCGGCGGCGGGCGGCGGGGGCGGGGGCGGCTGGTCGGGCGGCGGCTCGTCGGGGGGCGGGAGGACGGTGAAGGTGGCCGTGTCGGTGCGGGCGTTGCCGGCGGAGTCGGTGGCGGTGCACGTCACCTGGGTCTGCCCGACGGGGAACAGCGAGCCGGACGGCGGGGTGCACCGCGGGGTGAGGCGGCCGTCGACCAGGTCCTCGGCCGTGGCGGAGTAGTCGATCCGCGCGCCGTCGGGTCCGGTGGCCCGGACGGTCCGGTCGTCCACCACCACCAGGGGCCCGCTGCCGTCGATGATCACGAAGACGGCGGTGTCGGTGCCGGTGTTGCCGGCCCTGTCCGTGGCGGTGCACGTCACCCGCGTCGTCCCGATCGGGAACACCGAACCCGACGGCGGCGAGCACTCCGGGACCAGCGCTCCGTCCACCGTGTCCTCCGCGGCGGCCGGGTACTCGATCCGCGCCCCGTCCGGGCCCGTCGCCTCGGCGGACAGGTCGTCCACGGCCACGGCGGGCGGGGTCGTGTCCTGGACGGTGAAGGTGGCGGTGTCGGTGCCGGTGTTGCCCGTCCTGTCCGTGGCGGTGCAGGTCACCCGCGTCGTCCCGATCGGGAACACCGAACCCGAGGGCGGCGAGCACTCCGGGACGAGGACTCCGTCCACCGTGTCCTCCGCGGTGGCCGGGTACTCGATCCGCGCCCCGTCGGGCCCCGTCGCCTCGGCGGTCAGGTCGTCGACCACGACGAGGGGCGCGGTGCCGTCGGTGACGGTGATGGTGGCGGTGTCGGTGCCGGTGTTGCCGGCCCTGTCCGTGGCGGTGCACGTCACCTGGGTGGTGCCGATGGGGAACAGCGAGCCCGACGGCGGGGTGCACACCGGGGTGAGCGGGCCGTCCACGGCGTCGTCGGCGGTGGCCGGGTACTCGATCCGCGCGCCGTCCGGGCCGGTGGCCTCCGCGGTCCGGTCGTCCACGTTCACCACGGGCGCGGTCACGTCCTTGACGTGGATGGTGATCGTCTGGCGGAGGGCGGGGTCGGCGGGCATGTCGGCGTGCGGCTGGGCGGTGCCCAGCCGGAACTGGACGGCGCAGCGCAGGGTGCCGCCCTGGGGGGCGTCCCCGGCCACCCTGATCGTCTCGGTGAAGGACGCGCTCTGTCCGCTGACGACGGTGCGGGCCGGCGGGTCAAGGGTGACGTCGAGGCCGGCGTCGCAGTCCACCACGCGGTGGCTGACCGTGGTGGGGAGGTTGCCCAGGCCGTCGGCGATGGCGTCGGCGACCCGGCCAGCGTCGATGCCCGCCAGGAGTGTGCCGCCGGTGGCGTCCACCACGCGGGTGGCCTGGCCCGCGCCGTCCAGTCCGTCGCTGTAGGTGTCCACGTCCACGCCGAGGACGCGGGCACCGATCCGCTGGAGGGAGGAGACGGCGTCGTCGAGGGTGCGGCCGAGGCTGGGGTCGTGGCTGGAGGCGTCACCCAGCAGGACGACGATCGGGCTGCCGTCGGCGCGGAAGTCCGCCGCGCCGTTGGAGATCTGCCACAGCGCGTTGATCCAGTCCTCCGCGGTGTCCCCGCCGCCGCCGGTCGCCAGGCGGTCGACGCCGGCCTTCACCGCGTCCAGGTCGTGGGTCAGCGGCTGGAGGACGGCGAAGGGCGGGTCGTCCGCCGCGTCCCCGTAGGACGCCACGGCGAACCGCGAGTCGGGCTGCGCCTCGCGGACCCGGTCGGTGATCACCGGGAGGTTCAGCCGCACGTCGTCGATGGCGTCCTGCATGCTCCCCGTCACGTCCACGAGGAGCACCACGTCGGGCCGGGGCGGCACCGCGGGGGTGGTCACGGTCTTGTCCACCGTCAGGGAGCCGCCCGGCGGGAGGGACTCCTCCACCGCGGCGGGCGAGACCCCGGCCGCGCGCGGCGCCTGTGCCGCGGCCGGGCCCGGGAGGACGGCGGCCGTGAGCAGGGCGGCGGTGAGCACCGCTCGCAGGCCCCGGCCCCGCAGTGACAGCCGCCGCAACGCTTCCTCCCCGCACACGTTCGTGGACCGGTACGCGGACTACACGGTGGCGTGGGGCGGAGAGCGGCGGGACGGGTCCCGAGTCAGCCTTTCGGGTAGGTGCGTGTGCCTCTTCGGGCAGGGGCCGGGCCCCGCCCAGGTCCGTGCCGCGGAGCACGGGAGCCGGGGCGGGGACGGCGCCTCAGATCAGGCCCTGGCGGAGCGCGTAGGCCACCGCGTGCGAGCGGTTGCGCAGTTGGAGCCGGGTCATCACACCGTGCAGCACGTTCTTGATGGTGCGTTCGGAGTAGGACAGCTTGATCGCGATGTCCGCGGTGTCGTAGCCCTCCGCGACCAGTCTGAGCACCTCGATCTCGCGGGCGGACAGCCCGGTGAAGTTCAGTCCGCGGGGGCCGAGCACCTGATCCTGCAACCGGCCGACCTGGCCCAGCAGCCGTCCCAGCAGGTCGGCGGGCAGGTGCCCGTCCCCCCTGGCCACGGTGGTGATCACCTGGACCAGACGTTCCGGGGTGGCCTCCGCGCGGCGCACGATCCCGCACACCCCGCACTCGGCGGCGCTGACCAACTGCTGGTCGTCGATGGACGTGGCCACCAGCACCACCGGCGCCCGGTCGGTGCGCTGGATGCCGCGCAGCACCCGCAGGGCGGCCTCGTCCACCGCGTCCACGACGACCACCACGACCCGTGGCTCCGGCTGCTCCCCTTCCTCTTGGGCGCCCTGCATCCGCAGCTCGGGCCGGGCGCGAAGCTGACTGGCCACCCCCGCCTCCGAGATCGGATCCTGAGCCAGCAGGCACACTCTGATGCGATCGCCCATGCGCGTCTCCCCTCCCGACGACTGCGCCGCTCCCGCCAGGCCCACCGGCACGGACGAGCCGACCGTGGTACGAGCAGGGCTGAGGCACCTTCACGGTATCCTCACGCGCGCGAAAGAGAAATCGGAGCGGTCTGACGGTGCACAAGGATTGCCCGAAAGTGTGACTGCCCGGGCGGTCCTTCCCTCCGGGGTGCGGCCGTACGGTGCGCCGCATGAGTGTTACGGCGAGCCTCGACGCGTCATCGGTCACCGTCGAGCCCGGAAGCGAGACAGGTGTCGCCCTGACGGTGCTGAACCCCGGCGACACCGTCGAGGAGTACCGGTTCGAGGTCGTGGGCGCGTGCGCGGGCTGGGCCGCGGTGGAGCCGAGAAGCGTGTCACTGTACCCGGGCGAGTCCGCCACGGCGGCGGTGCGGCTGCGCCCGCCCCGCACCTCGGAGGTTCCGGCCGGGCAGGTCCCGTTCGGGGTGCGTGTGATCCCCACCAGCGACCCCACGGGCACGGTGGTGCCCGAGGGCGTGGTGACCGTCCTCCCGTTCACCGAGATCACTCCTGAGCTGGTGCCGCGCGGCTCCCACGGCGCGTGGGGCGGCCGCCACCGGCTCGCGGTGGACAACCGGGGCAACGCGGCGATCACCGTCCACCTCACCCCCGGCACGGACAGCGAGCGCGCCCGGGTCACCGTGTCCCCCGAGCAGTTGACGATCCCGCCGGGGCGGGCGGAGTTCGCCGCGGTCCGGGTGCGGCCGACGGAGCGGATCTGGCGCGGGACGGCGCTCACGCACCCGTTCCGGATCGCGGTCACGCCCGAGGCCGGGGACGTCCCGCCCGTGGTGCTCGACGGCTCGTACGAGCAGGAGCCGCTGCTGCCCCGCTGGCTGCCGCGGGCGCTGCTGGCGACCGTGCTGGTGGCGGTGGCGCTGGTCGGGTTGTGGTACGCGCTGCTGCGCCCCGCCGTGCGTTCCGAGGCGCGGGAGGCGATCACCCCGGAGCGGGTGGAGAAGGCGCTGGAGGAGGGCCGGGCCACCCCCGACGGCTCGGCGGGTACCGCGGGGGCGGCAGCCGGCGCCGGGCCGGACGGGGCGGCCGGGCCCCCGGAGCAGGCGGGCGCGCCGAGCCCCTCGGCGCCCGGCGCGGCCTCCGGCGGCTCGGCGGGGGCGAACGGCTCCGGGGGCGGCGGCGGGGCGGGCCCGGCCGGGGATCCGACGAGCGCGCGGGTGGAGACCAAGGACGCGGTGGGCGGGGAGACCTCGACCGACACGGCGTACCGGGTGCCGGACGGCAAGACGTTCGCGCTCACGGACATCGTGGTGCAGAACCCGCAGGGCGACGCCGGCACGGTCGTGGTCTCCAACGGGGACGCGCCGGTGCTGCGGCTGGCCCTGGAGAACTTCCGCGACTCGGACTACCACTTCGTCACGCCGATCCTGGTGCCGGAGGGCGGGACGGTGACCATGACCGTGGACTGCCGCCAGGTCGGCCGGCCGGTCCGGGCGCCGGCGCCGTCCCAGTGCGCGGAGTCGCTGTTCATCGGGGGCACGCTGCGGGACATGGGCTCGACGTGACCGGGTCCCGGCCGGGGCGGGCGGGCGCGGCGGGCGGGCCGCGCGGGCTCGGCCGGCCCCCGGAGGTGTGCGGGCCGCGCGGCCCCGGCTGGGGCCGCGCGGCCCGCCGCCCGGGTCACGGTTCCTGCCCGGGCTCCTCCTCCTCGTCCTGGGCGCGCTGGACGAACAGGCCCTGCACGTCCGCGGGGGTCTCGTCCTCGCCCTCCGCCTCCGCCTGGCGCTGCACGGGCGGCGCGGCGGTGGCCGCGGTGACGGCGGTGGCGGGCGCGGAGGGCTCCGCCATCACCCGCTCGGCGTTGGCGGCGGCCTCCCTCTCGAACCTGTCCGACGGATCGCTCACCCTGATGCCGCCCGCCGCCTCGGTTCCCTCGACCGGCCCGCTGCGCTGCTGGATCACATGGGTGAGCTCGTGGGCCAGGGTGATGCGGCCGTCCCGGGAGGACGGGTCGTAGGCGTCCCGCTGGAAGACCACGTTGTTGCCGACCGTGTACGCGTGGGCGCCGACGCTCCGTGCCGACTCGTGCGCCGCCGCGCCGGTGTGCACCCTGACGTCGGAGAAGTCGGCGCCCAGCCGCTGCTCCATCTCGCCGCGGGTCCGCGCGTCCAGCGGCGCGCCCGAGCCGGAGCCGATCACGTCGTGGACCGGTGAGCGGTGTGCGTCCTGGGTGCTCTCCTCGGGCAGTCGCTCCTCCGGGGCGCCGGGCTCCGCGGTCCTGGCCGCGACGACCGAGCCGACGGCGCTGTTGCCCGCCACGCGTTGCAGGGCCATCGCCCCGGACCTGCCGAGCACGTCGGAGCGGCCCGCAGCCGCGGCCCGCAGCAGGTGCGGCAGGTCCGGGGCCTCGGTCGGGGCGCGGCCCTTCGCCGCGGCGGCGGATTCCTCGTGCTCTGACTCGTGCTGGCGCATGGGTCACCCCCGGGATGGGCGGGACGGACGTCTCCGGCATCGACCCTGGCCCAGGGACGGGGGCCGGTCCAGGTCCGGTGCCACCGGGCCGGGGGCGGCGGCGGCTGCCCTTTCGGGCAGCCTTCGCCGCCCGAACGCCCCGCGCCGGGGCGTCTTCGGCGCCGAGGGGCGGCGCTGGGCGCGCCGGCGGCCGAGGGGGCGCCCCGCGCGTGTGCGGCGGTGACGGCGCGGGAGCCGTCGGCCGGCACGGGGCGAGGGGTTCGGCTTTTCCGAGAGGCACGCCTTCGGCGAAAGGGACGTCCGCCCACCCTCTTCACGTGAATCGAATGCGGCGGTGGATTCCCCCTCACCGCCGGATCCCCGAATTCGATTCAGCGCCGTCTGCGCTGTCCGTCGCGGGGCCGGGAATGGAAGGCGTGGTCACGGCGTACCAGGCGGGCCGTCTCGGCGCACTGCGCTGGTGTCAGCGCGAGCGGCGCGCCGGTGATGCACTGGAGGAGGTGTTCCGGGCCGATGCTGAGCACATCGACGGCGGCGTTGTCGAAGACGCCCATACGGGCCCGGTCATTGATCACCACCACGGCGGTCCGGACCGGCACCGGCATCCCGCGTGAGGCGAGGAACTCCCCCAGCGCGGCCGCCACCTCGGAGACCTGCCGACCCCAGCTACGCCCCCTGCGGTCCGCGAGCACCCCGCTGTCGACCAGGTTGCCGTACCGGTCGTACTTCTCGAAGGTCCAGTGGTCACCCTGGACATGCACGCGGACGGCACGCCCCTTGACCTCGATCGCCCAGATTCCGCCCGGCCCGACGAGAAGGTGGTCCACCTCTCCCTTGCGGTTGGTGTACCCGCGGAACAGCAGCCAGTCGTCGGGCAGCCGCAGCAGAGCCGACGTCATGAGCTCCTCGGAGGTGACGCCCGCCCGCTGCTGGTCCCGGCGGTGCACGAGGCGGTCGTCCAGTACGGGAGCCGCGGCCCGCAACCGCTGTAACTCCCGGCGCTGCGCGAGCCGTTTTCCTATTTGCCACCAGCGGCGGGACGCGACATGACGGGCTCGCAGATCCGCCACGGCGGCCTGGTGTTCCGCCGCACTCCGCCGATGTTCCTGAATGGCGGCTTCCGTTTTCCGGAGTTGCCCGCCCGCGTGGTTCGAGAGAATCTCAACGCGCATCGGCCCATGCTAACGAGCCCGCCGGTCGGGGCACCCGGTTCGTATTCGTGGTTCCGGCGGGGGCACCTGCGGGGCCGGTGGCCCGGCGACGCCCGCCGGGCCACAACAGGACCGGCGGGCGTCCCCCGCGCCTAGGACCTGTCGCCGACGGTGAAGTGCCTGTCCTCGCGCGGGTTCTCGAGTTCGTCGAGGACGGCCACGGCGAGGTCCTCGGCCGAGATGCGGGAGGTGCCGTCGGCGGCGGTGAGGAGAGTGGTGGTGCCGCGTCGGTACGTTCCGGTGCGGGGTCCGGGTTCGAGGACGGCGGGTGGGCTGAGGTAGACCCAGTCGGCCGGGTGCGCCCGGCAGGCGTCCAGTTGCGCGGCGCTGGCCGCGGCGACGGCGCGCCACTGCCGCGGCACGTACCGCGGGCTGTCCACGACGAGCCGGTCGGGGTGCCCGGGGATCCGCAGGGGGGCGGCGCCGCCGACGACGAGGATGCGCGTCCGGGCTTTCGCGGCCGCGTCGAGCAGCGCGGTCGTCGTCGTGACGGCGGTGTGCTCGTGCCCGGGGGCGGGGCGGGTCGCGGCCACGACCGCGTCGGCGCCGTGGAACAGCCCGCTCATGTGGTCGGGGTCGTTCGCGTCGCCCTCGACGGCGGTCACTCCGGGCGGCAGGGCGGCGGACGGGGCCTTCCGGAAGACCGCGACGAGGTCGTGGCCCCGGTTCGCGGCTTCGCTGACGACGCGTGAGCCGACCATGCCTGCGGCTCCGACGACGGTGATCTTCATCGAGGTGTCCTTTCGGGTGCGGATGTTGCGGAGGAGTCGGGTGAACGGGTGGGCGGGGGAAGCTGTCCCGCGACGATCGCGGCGAGTGACAGCCCGAAGCCCACGAGTTGGACCGGGCCGAATGTCTGGCCGAGCACGACGGCGCCGAGCACCGCGGCGACCAGCGGCGAGAGCAGGACGAGCACCGCGACGGAGCCGACCGGCAGCGCGGTGATGCCGCGGAACCACAGGACGTAGGCGAGCAGCCCGCCGAACAGGCCCAGCCACAGGTAGCCGAGGGCGGCGTTCGCGTCGATCGCGGGAGGCGCCCCCTCGACGAGGAAGGTGACAGGGAGCAGGAACAGCCCTCCCGCGGTGAGCTGCCAGCCCGCGAAAGCGGTGGGACTGGCCCCCGGGGGGCGTCCCCAGCGCTTGGTGAGCGTCACGCCGAGCGCCATGGTGGCCGCTCCGCCCAGGCCCGCCGCGATCCCGACGGCGTCCAGTGCCGCGTTCGGGCCGATCACCACCATGCCCACGCCGACCATGCCGGCCAGTCCCCAGGCCAGGCGCCAGGCGGACAGGCCCTCACGGAGCACCGCCACGGCCAGGAGGGCGACGATGAGCGGCTGGGCCGCGGCCAGGGTGGCGGCGACGCCTCCCGGCAGGCGTTCGGCGGCGATGAACAGCAGCGGGAAGAGCAGTCCGATGTTCAGCACGCCGAGCGCCGCGGCTTTCCCCCACCACGCTCCGCGCGGCAGCGTCCGGGTGATCGCCAGCGCGACCAGGCCCGCGGGCAGGGCGCGCAGGAGTCCCGCGAACAGGGGGTGTCCCGGGGGGAGGAGCTCGGTGGTGACGACGTATGTCGTGCCCCACGCCATGGGAGGGAGTGCCGTCAGGACGGTGCGGGGCAGCGTCCCCGGGTTGCCGCGGGGGGCACCGCCGCCGACCGGGTCGGCGACCCTCGGTGCGGCTGGAGTTGTCATGCCCGCAGTCTCGTCCGACAGTGATCAATGAGTCCAACACATGGTTGTCACGTCATCGATCTGCATTCAAGATGGATCGATGGAGCTCCAGCAGATGCGCTATGTCGTCGCCGTCGCCGAGACGAACAGCTTCACCCGGGCCGCCGAGCGGTGCCTGGTCGTCCAGTCCGCACTCAGCCACCAGATCGCGCGCCTGGAGCGGGAGCTGGGCGCGAGGCTCTTCGAGCGCACCAGCCGCCGGGTGCGGCTGACACCGGCCGGCGCGGCGTTCCTGCCCGCCGCCCGCCAGTGCCTGGACGCGGCCGAGCGCGCGGCCGCCGAGGTCGCCGCGGCCGTCGGCGAGGTGCGCGGAAGGCTCGCCGTCGGGCTGATCCCCACCGTCGCCGCGGTGGACATCCCGGGTGCGCTGCGCGACTTCCGCCGGCGGTACCCGCATGTGCGGATCGGCCTGCGGGTGGGCGCGAGCGAGGAACTCGTCGAGCAGGTCAGGCAGGGAGGCATCGAGGTGGCCTTCCTCGGGCTGCCGACCACGGCGCGTCCCCAGGGCGTCGCCGCCCACGAACTCGCCCGGGACCGACTCGTCGCCGTGGTCGCGCCGGACCACCCCCTCGCCGAGGAACCGGCGGTCGATCTGCGCAGGCTGTCCTCCGAGGTGTTCGTGGACCTGCCGGCCAGGACGGCCGGGCGGGTCCAGTCCGACCAGGCCTTCGCAGCCGCCGGCCTGACCCGCGACGTCGCCTTCGAGGTGACCACCACGGACTTCATGGCCCGGCTGGTCGGGCAGGGGCTCTGCATCGCCATGCTCCCCTCCGCCTACGTGCCCCAGCTCACCGGCGTCACCACCATCGAGGTCACCGACGCGCCGACCCGCGTGGAGTACGTCATCTGGAACCGCACCGGACGCACGCCCGCGGCGACCGCCTTCCTCGCCACTCTCGACATCCCGGCGGCGCCCGGAGGGGAGTGAGGAACGCACCCACCCCCTCCGGGCCTCCCGTGCGTCAGTCCAGGCAGAACTCGTTGCCCTCGGGGTCGGTCATCGTGATGAAGCCGGCGCTCATCGGAGGTTCGGGCTCGTAGCGGCGCACCCGTGTCGCGCCCAGCGTGACCAGCCGGTCGCACTCGGCCTCGAGCGCCGCCATCCGCTCCTCCCCGTCCAGCCCGGGAGCCGCGCGGACGTCGAGGTGGACGCGGTTCTTGGCGACCTTGCCCTCCGGCACCTGCTGGAAGAACAGCCGCGGGCCGTGCCCTTCCGGGTCCTCGATGGCCGAATTCGTGTTGCGCCGCTCCTCCGGCACGCCGATCCGGGCGAGGAAGTCGTCCCACGCGGCCAGCGGGTCGGCGCCCTCGGGCAGGTCGGCTCCGGGCGGGCCCGGGTGGACGTAGCCCAGGACGTCGCGCCAGAAGGAGGACAGCGCCCGCGGGTCGTGCGCGTCGAAGGTGATCTGGATGTGGCGGCTCATCGGGTCGCTCCGTTCGTGCGGTGGTCTTCGTGTGCCAGGTCGTGCGGTGACCGGTCCCGGTCGAATCCGTCCCCGGCCACGGCGCCACCCTGACACCCCTGGCGGACAGGATCGGTCCGCCTTCTGACAGGGTGGGCGGCATGGGCGTGGCCAACGGTGACGAGCGCGGCACGACCGAGCGGGTGCTCACCCTGCTCGGGCTGCTCCAGCAGCGCCAGGTGTGGACCGGGCCCGACCTCGCCGAGCGGCTCGGGGTCACGACGCGCACGGTGCGGCGCGATGTCGAGCGGCTGCGCAGGCTCGGCTATCCGGTGCACGCCGGCCAGGGTGTCGGCGGCGGCTACCGGCTCGGCGCGGGGCAGGACCTGCCGCCGCTGCTGCTGGACGACGAGGAGGCGATCGCCACCGCGGTCTCGCTGCTCGCCGGCGCGGGCGGCGCGGTCGCCGGTACGGGCGACGCCGCGCTGCGGGCGCTGGCGAAGCTCGACCGGGTGCTGCCCACCCGGCTGCGGCACGAGGTGCGCGCCCTCTCCGGCTCGGTGGAGTTCTTCGGCCGGGGCCGGGCGCCGGTCGACCCCGAGGTGCTGATGACGCTGGCCAGAGCCTGCCGGGACGAGGTCGAGGCCGGGTTCGGCTACCCTCCCGCTGGCCTCGGCCGGCAGGTGCCCCCGGGGGGCGAGGTGCGCCGGCGGCGGGTGGAGCCCTACCGCCTGGTGGCCTCCGACCGGCGCTGGTACCTCCTCGCCTACGACCTCGACCGCGACGACTGGCGCAGCTTCCGCGTCGACCGGATGACCGACGTGTCCGCGCGGACCTGGCGCTTCCGCCCGCGCGCGGTGCCCGACGCGGCGGCGTATGTGCAGGAGGGCGTGGCCAGCCGGGCCCACCGGCACCGGGCGCGCTTCCTCGTGCACGCGTCGGCCGACGCGGTGCGCGCGCAGATCCCGGCGTCGGCGGCCGTGGTGCGGGAGCGCGGGAGCGAGCTGTGCGAGGTGCTCAGCGGCGCCGGGAGCCTCGACTTCGTGCTCATGCACATGGTGCTGCTCGGGCACGAGTTCGAGGTGCTCGACCCTCCGGAGCTCGGGGAGCGCTGCCGCGCGTTGGCGGGGCGACTGCTGTCGGCCGGTGCGGCGATCCCGCCGGCGCCGGGCGAGGCGGAGTCGTGAGCCGCGACCGGATCCGGCGCCGATGAGCGCCTCCCGGGGCGCGGCCGTCCGGTGGGCACGGTCGGGTCGGCCACGGCCCGACGGGGCGGAACCCGGCGCACCCGCCTGCGCCGGTACCGAGTTCTTCCGCCGCCCGTGCGGCTCGTCGGCCGCGGGGCCGGGCCCGGTGCGTGCGCGGGCGTGCCAGAGCGGTGACGGGCTCGGGGGCGGGGATGGTGCCCCTGCTTCGACCTGCGGTTTGTTTCCTCCGTGGCCAGCCGCGTGTGATGTTCCAGACACCGCGGCTGAATAGCGTCGGGCATGTTCTAGAGTTCCGAACCTGCGGACCTACCGCCCAGTAGACGAGCACCCCTCACCGCTGCTTGTCATGCCTGCAACAAAGGCGGTGTGCCGCTTCCGTGAAAGGAGCAGTCGTGTCCCACCCCTCCGACACGTCCCCCACCGCGCCCGCCGGACGGCCGCGCCACCGTCGCCGCCGCACCGCTCCCGCCATCGCCGCCGTGGCCGCCGCCGCGGCCCTCACCGGCCTCGGCGGCATCCTGATGCCCGGCGCCCAGGCCGCGGAGAACCCCTACGAGCGGGGCCCCGCCCCCACCACCTCCAGCATCGAGGCGACGCGCGGCCCCTACGCGGTGTCGCAGACCACCGTCTCCTCGGTGAGCGTGTCCGGCTTCGGCGGCGGCACCATCTACTACCCGACCACCACCGCCGACGGCACCTTCGGCGCGGTGGCCATCTCCCCCGGGTACACCGCCAGGCAGTCCTCCATAGCCTGGCTGGGCCCCCGGCTGGCCTCCCAGGGCTTCGTGGTCTTCACCATCGACACCAACTCCGTCTACGACCAGCCCGCCAGCCGCGGCCGCCAACTGCTCGCCGCGCTGGACCACCTCACCCAGCGCAGCTCGGTGCGCGACCGCGTCGACAGCTCCCGGCTGGGCGTGATGGGCCACTCGATGGGCGGCGGCGGCACGCTGGAGGCCGCCAAGAGCCGTCCCTCCCTCCAGGCCGCGATCCCGCTCACCGGCTGGAACCTGGACAAGACCTGGCCCGAGATCCAGACCCCCACCCTGGTCGTCGGGGCCGACGGGGACAGCGTGGCGCCGGTCTCCTCGCACTCCGAGCCGTTCTACCAGTCGCTGCCGTCCTCGCTGGACAAGGCGTACCTGGAGCTGAACAGCGCCAGCCACTTCACGCCCAACACCTCCGACACCACGATCGCGAAGTACAGCGTCTCGTGGCTGAAGCGGTTCATCGACAATGACACCCGCTACGAGCAGTTCCTCTGCCCGCTGCCCCGGCCCAGCCTGACCATCGAGGAGTACCGGGGCAACTGCCCCCACACCTCCTGAGCGCGAACCGGCCCGGCCACCCCCACCGGGGTGGCCGGGCCGCCCCGTGACGGATCACGGACCGCGCCACCGCCGGCGGGATCCTGTGGTGCACTCGACGGATGGCGCACCTGCTGCTGCTTTTCATTCCGGCCGGACTGGTCGGGGCCTTCGGCCTGGCCGGCTACGGCTTCGGCGCCCTCGGCCGGGCCGGTCTCCGGCGTGCCGACCGCCGGGTGTGGCTGCGGAGCCTCGCCACCCTCCTGGGTGCCGTCGCGGCCGTCCTGTACACGTGGGGGCTGCTCCATGTCGCCGGCGCGGTCCTGGAGGCGGAGGACGGCGGTGCCGGCTCGGCGCCGATCCGGTCGTGCCGCACCCCCGGCTGGCAGGAGCGGGTCACGGCCGGCGGGATCACCGACTACACCGTGGACTACCTGCCGCTCCGTTTCGTCTGCGAGACCGGTGACGGCGGGCGCTACGCCACGGACGCAGTCCCCGGCTATGTGAACCCCTCCGTGTTGGGCTTCGCGCTGGGCGCCGCCGTGTGTGCCGGCGCCGGGGCCCTCGAATCGGAGTGCCGCGCGGGGCGAGCCCCGGCCGGGTGATCCGCGGGGCCGCCGCCGCGGGGTGTCGGCCTGTTATCGTCCCGGCGCGCCGTCCGCCCGGTCCCGTGCGGCGCCGGGCCGGGCCTGGTGGCGGTGGTCGCGGGGGGTGGTGCCGTAGGCGGCGCGGAAGGTGCGGGAGAAGTGGGCGGGGTCGGTGAAGCCCCACCGGGCGGCGATGGCCTGGACGGGGTGGGAGCGCAGGGCGGGGTCGGCCAGGTCGCGGTGGCAGTGCTCCAGGCGGCGTTGGCGGATCCGGGCGGCGACGGTCAGCCCCTGGGCGTTGAAGAGTGTGTACAGGTGG
>NZ_BAAGTD010000087.1:0-18973 GCF_054782095.1 Streptomyces capparidis
GGGCGGCGGCCGGGCCCGGCGCCGCCCGCCGCCCCGCCGCGCCTCAGGGGCCGACGTAGGACAGGAACCTGCGGGCGGCGGGACTGGTGCGGTCGGGGTCGGGGAGCGCGGCGCAGACCTCCCAGGGGTGGTCCTCGGCGTCGGCCAGCTCGAGGGTGCGCAGCCCGGCGGCGTGGTCCTTGCGGGCGATCGGCCGGGGGACGACGGCGATGCCGAGGCCGTGGTGGACCAGGTCGATCAGGCTGTGCACGTCGTTGACCTCCAGGGCGACCCGGCGGTGCACCCCGGCCGAGGCGAAGGCGCGGTCGGTCAGGCCGCGCGCCCCGAAGTCGGGGTGGAAGTCCACGAACACCTCGCCGCCCAGGTGCTCCCAGGCCACCTTCCCCGCCCCCGCCAGCGGGTGCCCGGGGTGGCACAGCACCACCATCGGGGCCCGGGTCAGCGGTCGCAGCCGGACCCCCTCGGGGGCCTCGCCGCACAGGGCGGTGAACGCCACGTCGAGCCGGCCCGTGGTGATGTCGTGCACCAGCGCGGCGGAGCCGGCCTGCCGCAGCCGGACCTCCACGCCGGGGTGCTCGGTGCGGAACCGGGCGAGCAGAGCGGGCAGGTCCACGCCGGCGATGCACTGCTCGGTGCCGATGGCGAGGACGCCGCGCATCAGGCCCTGCACCGCGGCCACCGCCTCCTTGGCGGCGCGTACGCTGGCCAGGGCGCGGGACGCCTCGTCCAGCAGGGCCCGGCCCGCGGGGGTCAGCTCCACGCTGCGGGTGCTGCGCACGAACAGCGGCGCGGCCAGTTCGTGCTCCAGCGCCCGCACCGAGGCGGACAGGCCGGACTGCGAGATCATCAGCCGCTGGGCGGCCCGGGTGAAGTGGCGCTCCTCCGCGACCGCGACGAAGTGCTCCAGGTGTCGTAGCTCCACGATTCAGAAGCCTAACCGCTGAATGTGTTCAGTTTCTTCTATTGGACGTGTGGCAGCAGGTGAGCGAGGCTGAACCGGGGCCCGCGCCGCCCGTGCGACCCGTCGCCCCGGGCCGCGTCGGCGCACCCCGCACCGCAGCGAAGTCGAAGAAGGAGCCGCATCTCCATGCACACCCGCCGCATAGGTTCCGCCGAGGTCAGCGCGATCGGCCTGGGCGGCATGCCCATGTCGATCGAGGGCCGGCCGGACGAGGCACGCTCCATCGCCACCATCCACGCGGCGCTGGACGCCGGCGTGACGCTGATCGACACCGCGGACGCCTACCACCGCGACGCCGCCGAGGTCGGCCACAACGAGACCCTGATCGCCAAGGCCCTCGCCTCCCACGAGCGCGGCTCCCAGGTGCTGGTGGCCACCAAGGGCGGCCATCTGCGCCCCGGCGACGGCACCTGGACGCTGGACGGCTCCCCGCGGCACATCAAGGCGGCCTGCGAGGACTCCCTGCGCCGGCTGGGGGTGGAGGCGATCGGGCTGTACCAGTTCCACCGCCCGGACCCCGGGGTCCCCTACGCGGAGTCCATCGGCGCGGTGCGGGACCTGCTGGACGCGGGCAAGATCCGCATGGCCGGCATCTCCAACGCGAACCCGGAGCAGATCCGGCAGGCCGACGAGATCCTCGGCGGCCGCCTGGTCTCGGTGCAGAACCAGTTCTCCCCGGCCTTCCGCTCCAGCGAGCCGGAGTTGGAGCTGTGCGACGAACTCGGCATCGCGTTCCTGCCCTGGAGCCCGCTCGGCGGTATCGCCGGGGCCGGGGAGCTGGGCTCGAGGTTCGCCCCGTTCGCCCGGGTCGCCGAGGCCCGCGGGGTCAGCCCGCAGCGGGTGTGCCTGGCCTGGATGCTCGCCAAGTCGCCGGTGGTGGTCCCGATCCCGGGCGCCAGCCGGCCCGAGACCATCCGCGACTCGGTGGCCGCCGCCGACCTGGAGCTGACCGCCGAGGAACTCGCGGAGCTGGACGCCGTCTGACACCCCGACCCCCGGGGCCGCTCCCCCGGCCCGGGGGTCGGGCCGCGCCCCGCCGCCGGGCCGTCCCGGCGGCGGAAGGACCGCGGCCTCAGCGGCGCAGCGCGGTCTCCCGCTCCAGCCGCGACAGCTTCTCGGGGTTGCGCACGGCGTAGAGCCCGGTGACGAGGCCGTCGTCGATGCGCATCGTCAGGACGGTGTCGATCTCGCCGCCCAGTCGCAGGACCAGCGCCGGGTCGCCGTTGACGTGTGCCGGCAGCAGCGACATGGCGCCGGCGATCCCGCCCAGCACCCGGACCACCGGGTCGGCCCCCACGACGGGCGCCAGCGCGGCCCGCGCCACTCCGCCGCCGTCGGTCAGCAGGACGACGTCCGGCGCGAGGATGTCGAGCAGGCGTTGCAGGTCGCCCGTCTCGACCGCCCGCCGGAACGCCTCGACGGTGCGGCGGGTCTCGGCGGCGGACGCGACCCCGCGCGGCCGGCGCGCGGCGACGTGGGCCCGTGCCCGGTGGGCGATCTGGCGGACCGCGGCCGGGCTCCTGCCGACGGCCTCGGCGATCTCGTCGTACCCGAGGTCGAACACCTCGCGCAGCACGAACACCGCCCGCTCGGTCGGCCCCAGCGTCTCCAGCACCAGCAGCATCGCCGTCGAGACGCTGTCGGCCAACTCGACGTCCTCGGCCACATCGGGCGCGGTCAGCAGCGGCTCGGGCAGCCACGGCCCGACGTAGGACTCCTTGCGCCGGCCCAGCGTCCGCAGATGGATCAGCGCCTGCCGGGTCGTGATCCGGATCAGGTACGCACGCTGGTCCCGCACCGTGCCGGGATCGACGCCCGCCCACCGCAGCCAGGTCTCCTGGAGGACGTCCTCGGCGTCCGCGGCCGAGCCGAGCATCTCGTAGGCCACGGTGAACAGCAGGTTGCGGTGGGCGACGAAGGCCCGGGTGGCACTGTCCACGCGGCCGGCACCGGCGACCGGCCCGGCCGCGTCCCCTGCCCGGTCGCTCATCGTTCCGTCGTTCATCGCCGGCTCCCGCCCGTTCGCTGTCGACTGCGCCGAACACCAGATGCCGGCCGCCGCCGCTCTGTGACACCCGCGAGCGGTGACGCACGCCACATCGGCGCGCCGTCACAGGGACGGGGCCGTCGGCATCTTGTGTCCGTCAAGCGCAGCAGCACGGAACACCACGAGTGAGGACCACGTCATGGAACCCCGTTTCAACCTCTTCGACAGCCCGACCGCCGCGAAGGTCGCCAAGCGGTTCTACACCACCGCGCTGGCCCTGGAGGAGTCCACGCTGCCGAAGGCCCTGCGGGAACTGGTGGAGCTGCGGGTCGGCCAGCTCAACGGCTGCGGCCTGTGCGTCGACGTGCACACCAAGGAGGCCGCGGCCGCCGGTGAGACGCCGCTGCGGATCAACCTGGTCGCCGCCTGGCGCCACAGCACCGTGTTCACCGAGGCCGAGCGGGCCGCGCTGGCGCTCGCCGAGGAAGGCACCCGGCTCGGCGACCGCGGCGTGTCCGACGAGACCTGGGCGGAGGTGCGCAAGCACTACGACGACGACCAGGTCGGCGCGCTGGTCTGCCTGGTCTCCCTGATCAACGCGGCCACCCGGATGAACGTGATCGTGCACAACCCCGGGGGCTCCTACGAGCCCGGCATGTTCGCCGGCATGTCGAACTGACCGCAGGCGAGAACCCGGCCCGGCCCCGGATCGCCCACGCGACCCGGGGCCGGGGCCCCAGCCCGGATCACCGGTTGGTGATCTTGTGGACGGTGGTGTCCTCGGGGTTCAGCCGCCGCCCGTCCGCGGACAGCACCTCCAGCGCGCGGAGGCGATGCCCCTCCCGGCGGTCGACCAGTTGCGAGTGCGGTTCGCCGGGGGCGAAGAAGTGCTGTTCGCCCCACTGCCGCAGGGCCACGATCACGGGGAAGAGCGCCCTGCCCTTCTCGGTCAGTACGTACTCGCGGTAGGCGCTGCCGTCCGAGGCGGGGACGGATTCCAGGACCCCACCGGCGACCAGGGCGCGCAGACGCGCGGTGAGGATGTTCTTCGCCACGCCCAGGCTGCGCTGGAACTCCCCGAAGCGCCGGCTCCCGTCGAAGGCGTCCCGCACGATCAGCAGGGACCACCAGTCGCCGATCGCGTCCACCGACCGGGCGACGGGACAGTCGCTGTCGTCGAACCGGGTCCTGGTCACCATGGCGTCCCTCCCTCTCACAACGGTTGCAACATGCTACCAATAAGGGCTACCGTCGCCGTCGTCATTGGTAGCAAGTTGAAACCACGTGGGTGGAGGAGTGCTGATGCCCGGCACCGGTGAGGCCGTGACACGAGAGTCCGAGGAGCGAAGCGGGGAGGCTCCCGCGTTCGTCCTGTCCCGTGGGGTCGTCGTACTGTTCGCCGTCGCCTGCGGCGCGGCCGTGGCCAACGTCTACTTCTCCCAGCCGCTCCTGGTGACCATGGGCGACGACCTCGCCATGAGTCCGGCACTCGTCGGCAGCGTGGTCACCCTCACCCATGTCGGATACGGGCTCGGGCTGTTCTTCCTGGTGCCGCTGGGCGACGTGGTCGACCGCAGACGGCTCGTGGTGGCCCAGTTGCTGCTCCTGGTGGCGGCGCTGGCCGTGGTGGCCGCCGCCCGCACGGCGGCGATGCTGCTCGCGGGTCTGGCCGCGACGGGGCTCCTCGCGGTCGTCACGCAGACGCTGGTGGCCTTCGCCGCGTCACTCGCCCCTCCCGATGGGCGCGGACGGGTCGTCGGCCTGGTCACCAGCGGCGTGGTCGTCGGAATCCTGCTGGCCCGCACCGCGTCCGGCCTCATGGCCGATCTCGCGGGCTGGCGCTCGGTCTACCTCGCCTCGGCGTCGCTCACCGCCGTGCTCGCCCTGGTCCTGCACCGGGCGCTGCCGCGCCACGGCGGCGCCCCGCCGGCGAACCTGCGCTACGGACAGCTCCTGCGCTCCACGGTCACCCTGTTCGCGCGGGAGCGACTGCTGCGGCTCCGGGCCCTGTTCTGCCTGCTGATCTTCGCCGCCTTCAGCACCCTGTGGAGCAGCGTCGCCCTGCCGCTCAGCGAGGCCCCGCACCACCTGTCCCACAGCGCGATCGGGGCGCTCGGGCTGATCGGCGCCGTCGGCGCCCTGGCCGCGACCGCGGCGGGGCGCCTGAACGACCGCGGGCTCTCCGGGCGGACCACCGGCGTCGCCCTGGCGCTGCTCGCCGCCTCCTGGCTGCCCCTGGCCTTCACCCGCAGCTCGCTCTGGGCCCTGGTCGCCGGGGTGATCCTGCTCGACCTCGCGGTACAGGCGGTCCATGTCACCAACCAGACCCTGATCCACGCGCTGCACCCGGACGCGGGCAGCCGGCTGATCGGCGGATACATGGTGTTCTACTCCATCGGCAGCGCCACCGGCGCCCTCGCCGCGACCTCCCTGTACGCGGCGGCCGGCTGGGGTGCCGTGTGCGCACTGGGTGCCGCGCTGAGCTGCCTCGGGCTCGCGCTGTGGGCGGCCGCAAGATAGTTACCGTAGCGTAACTTACTGGGGAGTTACTTGCGGTAAGGGCACGGTGTTGACTTGCGCTCACCCCCGCACCGGAGCAGAGCGAGGAGCGAGCCGTGAATCGCAAGAGCACCCGTTCGCGTTCCATCCCCGGCACGTCCGGCAGCCTTCCGCCGGCGCACCGGCCATCCGCGCCCGGCCGTCGGCGGCCGGCGGCCGGCGCGCGCCTGCTGGCCGCCGCGGTGACCGCCGCGGCCTGCGCGGTGGCCACCGCGGCACCGGCCTCCGCCGCCGGCACCCAGCCCGTGGTGTCCCGGGGAGTGACCATCCCCGCCTTCTACACGCCGCCCGCGGAGCTGCCCTCCGCCAACGGCGCGCTGATCCGCACCCAGCCGCTGCCCCTGGGCCTGAGCCTGCCCGGCCTGGACGGCCGCCCGCTGCCGGGTGCGGCGACCCGGCTGATGTACAGGTCCACCGACTCCAACGGGCGGCCCGTCGCGGTGACCGGCGCCTACATCGAGCCGTCGGCGGCCTGGCAGGGCCGCGGGCCCCGCCCGCTGGTGGCCCTCGCCTCGGGCACCATGGGCCAGGGCGACCAGTGCGCGCCGTCCATGGCGCTCCAGTACCCGCTGACCCTGACCGGCGAGACCGTCTCCGTCGGCTACGAGATCCTGTCGATCTACCGGTTGCTGTCCTCCGGCGTGGCCGTGGTCGTCACCGACTACGTCGGGCTGGGCACGACCGACCGGCTGCACACCTACGTCAACCGCCTCGACCAGGGCCACGCCCTGCTGGACGCCGCCAGGGCGGCGCGGGCCGTGCCCGGGGCCTCGATCACGCCCGAGTCGCGCATCGGCCTGTACGGCTACAGCCAGGGCGGCGGCGCCACCGCGGCGGCCGCCGAGCTGCAACCCTCGTACGCCCCCGACATACCGTTGGCCGGCAGCTACGTCGGCGCGCCGCCCGCCGACCTGACCGCCGTCATGAAGGGCATCGACGGCAGCGCCCTCAGCGGCGCCCTGGGCTGGGCGATCAACGGCTTCGTCCAGTCCGACCCGTATCTGAAGGCGGTCGTCGAGGCCAACGTCAACGACGCGGGGCGGGCCGCGCTCAAGGACCTGTCGACCATGTGCGTCGGCGACGCGATCCTCGGCCGGGGCTTCACCAGGAGCACGAAGTGGACCACCAGCGGCAGGTCCATGGGCGAGGTCATCGCGGCCGATCCCCGGGCGCAGGCCGCCCTCGACGAACAGCGCATCGGCACGCTCAGGCCCGCCGGCCCGGTGCGGGTGGCGACCGGTGTGCAGGACGACATCGTCCCGCACGCGCAGGCCCGCCGACTGGCCGTGGACTGGTGCCGCGAGGGCGGCGACGTCACCTACGAGGCCATCGACCTGCCGAACCTCGGCGACAAGATCCTCACCAACCACCTCGTGCCCCTCATCACCGACCAGGGCGACGCGGTGTCCTGGCTCACCGACCGCCTCGCGGGCGAGTCGGCCGCCGCCAACTGCTGGACGCTGCCCTTCCAGCGCTGACGGCCCGTAACCCCGGCCGCCCACCGCGCGGTTCACCGCGGCGGGCGGCCGGGGAAGGGCGCCGGGGAAGGGCGCCGGGGAAGGGCGCCGGGGAAGGGCGCCGGGGAAGGGCGCCGGGGAAGGGCGCCGGGACGGCGGCGTGGTCGCTCGGCCGCGGGAACGCCCGACGGCACGCGGCGCCCCGTCCTCCCGGCGCGGCGACCGCTCACTCCACGACGCGGACGTCCTTCCAGAAGGCGACCCGGTCACGCACCATCTCGGCCCCGTCCAAGGGCTCGGGGTAGTACCAGACGGCGTCCTCGCTGCGAGCGCCGTCGTACTCGAGCGTGTAGTAGGACGCACGCCCCTTCCACGGACAGTGGGTGCGGGTGCCCGAGTCGCGCAGCACGTCCTCGCGCAGCGCGTCCCGGGGGAAGTAGTGGTTCCCCTCCACCACGACGGTGTCGTCACTCTCGGCGATGATCAGCTCATTCCACAGTGCTCGCATGGCACCCATGGTCGTTGACGAAGGACGGCCGTGTCCCACGGACCCGCCATACACCCCGGTCGAGCCGGGGACGACCGCCCTCCCACGCAACACCCGCCGCCCTGCCGGGACTTGGCCAGGGGACGGGGACGGCGACCGGCCACGGGGGCGGCCACGTCACTCACTCCGGCCCGCCGCGGCGCATCGTCGAACGGAACATCGGCGCGGCCGGCCGGTGTTTCCCGTGCGGGGGCGGCGGCGGGCACGCCCGCCGCCGCCCGTGCGCGGTGCCCGTTACACGCGGGTCCACTTCTGGTTGGCCTGGCCGTTGCAGGTCCACAGGAGCAGCCGGGTGCCGTTGGCGGTGCCGGACTGCTCGGCGTCCAGGCAGAGTCCGGCGCGGACGTTGCGGATCGACCCGTCGGAGCCGAGGGTCCACTTCTGGTTGTCCTGGCCGTTGCAGGACCAGGTGATGACGCGGGTGCCGTTGGTGGTGCCCTGGTTGTAGGCGTCCAGGCACTTGTCGCCGTAGACGCGGATCTCACCGTTGGCCCAGGTGGTCCACAGTTGGTTGGCGGCGGTGTGGCAGTCCCACAGCAGCACCGAGGCCCCGGCCGCGGTGGAGTTGCGGTCGACGTCCAGGCAGCGGCCGGAAGCGTTGCCGCGCAGCCGGGAGGTGGTGGCGGCCAGCGGGCTGCCGCCGGTCACCTTGTACACGGCGACGCCGTGCGCGGGGACGCTCGCCGAGATCTGGCCGGAGCTGCTCGACGTGCCGCCGGTCCACAGGTCGGTGAGGGTGAAGGAGCTGCCGGACAGGCCGATCTGGGCGGCCGTGGTGGAGACGGTGGCGGTGCCGCCGCCCCGGTTGAACAGGCCCACGGCGACGGAGCCGTCGGACAGGGGCTTGGCGAACACCTCGGTGGCGCCGTCGTCGCGCACCCGCCGCCCGCCCGCGCCCAGCGGGTCCTGGTTCACGGCCAGCAGCCGCGGGTTGCGCAGGATCGCGCTGACGTCCGCCGACATGGTGCGGATGTCGTTGCCCGCCATCAGCGGCGCCGCCATCAGGGACCACAGCGCGAAGTGCGCGCGCGACTCGGTGAGGGTCAGACCGGGCCTGCCCACCACCAGCATGTCCGGGTCGTTCCAGTGGCCGGGACCGGCCTGGGCGGCCAGCGGCGCGTTGATGTCGACGACGTTGCCCACGCCCATCGGGTAGCTGTTGGTGTTGCCGTTCTGCCAGATGTCCAGCAGGTCCTCGGTGGTGCGCCACAGGTCGGCGACCTGGCCCCAGTCGTAGGTGTCGCCGGTGATGGCGTGGAAGCTGTTGGGGTTGATGCTGTAGACGATGGGCCGCCCCGTGGCGCGCAGGGCGTCGCGCATCAGCGAGAACCGGGCGACCTGCTCGTCGCGGGTGCCGTCGGGGGAGCACCAGTCGTACTTGAGGTAGTCCACGCCCCAGGAGGCGAAGGTGCGCGCGTCCTGGACCTCGTGCCCCCTGCTGCCGGTGGAGCCGGGGTGGGTGCCCACCCGCTGGGCGCAGGTGCGTTCGGTGGGCACCTGGTAGATCCCGAACTTCAGCCCGCGGCTGTGGATGTAGTCGCCCAGGGCCTTCATGCCGCTGGGGAACTTGGTCGGGTGCGCGCGCAGGTTGCCCTGCGCGTCACGCTGGGGGTCGAACCAGCAGTCGTCGACCACCACGTACTGGTAGCCCGCGTCGCGCATCCCCGAGCTGACCATGGCGTCGGCGGCCTGGCGCACCACCGACTCGTTGACGCCGCACCCGAAGCTGTTCCAACTGTTCCAGCCCAGCGGCGGGGTGAGCGCCGGGCTGCCGGGCGCCGCCTGGGCGGTGGAGTGGACCGGAGCGGTGGTCAGCGCGGTGGCCGCCAGCGCGGCGGTCGCGAGGATGCGGAGCAGACGTGCGAGGGGGCGTTTGGGCACCGTGGTTCCTTTCCGGCGGGCGTCGCCGGTCTGATCGCCGGACGGCGCCGGCGACGCGGTCGACAGATGGAGGTGAGCCGGGCCGGCGGGCCGACCCGGCGGGAAGGCCGGCCGGGCGGGGGCGGACCGCCGGGCGGCCGTGGTCATGGCGTGGTGAGCGAGAACCGCCGGACGGTGACCGCGCCGCCGAGCGCCGTGGTGGCGTGGTTGAAGATCGCGAAGCGGTGGCCCATGAAGAACCGCCAGTCGTTCCCCATGGTGAAGGCGGGGCCCATGGGGACGAAGTTGATGCCGTCGGTGCTGTAGGAGAAGCGCGCCTGGCGGCCGGTGCCGGGGCGGATGTCGGCCTGGACGCGCAGCCAGACGCGGCTGCCCCCGAGGCCGGCGCTCGCCGTCTCGTAACCGGTGCCGGTGGTGTTCCAGTTGGTGTCCATGGTCAGGCCGGTGACCGTGACCAGACGCGAGGAGCCCCCGGCCCGCTTGACGCCGATCCACGCGGAGGAGTCGCGCAGCACGGCGAGCCCGGCCCGGTCCCCGTCGCGCATCCCGGCGATGTCGAGCTCGATGGTGGCGGTGGAGGTCGGGCCCTGGATGCGGTGGGTGAGGGTGTTGCGGGCCCAGTACAGGTCGCCTGTGACGGTCGCGGTCTGGAGGCGCAGGCCGTTGCCGACGGACCACTTGGTGTTGTCCGGGTTGTGGTTCCACTCCCACTGCGGCTTCAGCGTCGTCCCGTCGAAGGTGTCGGTGCCGGTCATGGGCACGATCTGGCGGGGCGGGGCCGGCACGTTCGGGTAGGGGTAGTTCACGCCCCAGGCGCCGTTCACCAACTGGACGACGGGCCAGCCGTCCGAGGTCCAGGAGACCGGGGCCAGGGCGGGGACCCGGCCGCCGGGGTAGGCGTCCACGAAGGCCAGGTAGTACCACTGGCCGCGCTGGGTCTGCACCAGCCCGCCCTGGTGCGGCACCCCGCCGCCGGCGATCGGTCCGCGCAGGTCCAGCAGGACCTGCCGCATGGTGTACGGCCCGAACGGCCCGGACGTGGACTTCAGGATGTACTGGCCGTTGGCTGGGCGGGTCAGGAAGATGTAGTAGTTCCCGTTGATCTTGTAGAAGCGGGCGCCCTCCAGGGTGCCGACGCTGGACGGGGTGCTGAACACCTGCTGGCTGCGGACCTGGGTGCGCCCGTCCGGGGAGAGCTGGGCCACGTGGATGGTGGTGTTGCCGTAGGCGACGTACAGGGTGTCGTCGGTGTCCACCAGCATCCCGGCGTCGTAGTAGACGCTGCCCAGCGTGGTGAGCCGGTTCCAGGGGCCCTCGACGGCCGGGGCGGTGTAGATGTAGGTGCGGGCGAAGTCGATCTGGCCGATCCAGTAGAACGTCCGGTTGCTCGGACGGTAGGCCAGGGACGACGCCCAGATGCCCCTGACGTAGCCGCGCCCGCCGTTGAGGTCGTACTTGGCGCCGAAGTCCAGCACCGGCACCGAGTGCCCGGCGAACTCCCAGTTGACCAGGTCGTAGGAGCGCAGGATGGGCGCCCCGGGCGAGTAGTGCATCGTCGAGGCCGAGTAGTAGTAGGCGTCGCCGACACGGATGATGTCGATGTCCGCGAAGTCCTGCCACAGGACGGGGTTGGTGTAGTCGGCCAGGGGCCGCGGACCGGAGCCCGCCACCGCGGGAGGGGCGGCGGCGTGGGCCGGGGTCAGCGGCAGCGCGGCGGCCGAGACCAGCCCGGTGGCGGCGGCCAGGGCCCTCCGGCGGCTGATCTCGGGGCGTTCCCAGGACATTGCGGCTTCCCTTCGTCGGGCGTGCTGGGTCCTGTCGGGTGGGGCGGCTGCTCGGGTGCCGCGACGCCGGCGGCGGGCCGGGCGCGGCCGCCACCGCGGCGCGGCGGGCTTCGAGCAGCCCCACGCGGCCGACTGCGGACAGCCCGGCCGCGTGGACGGCTCATCCGGAGGAGCCGCCCGCACCGATGTCGCGTCGAACTCCGGCTCCGGCGCGGTGCCCGGGCCGGGAGCGGTCTCCGGAAGGGACCGGTGTGCGAGTGCTTGCCACGGCCTGGCGGGCGGACGCAGGCCGCGTCATTCGATCATGATTCGATATTTCGAACGACTGACGGCTGATCAGACACGATGGATGATATGGCCCGCGCAGGAGGCGTCAACACCCCGCGGCCCGAAGCGATCGCACTCCGCCGGGCGGCCGGGGCGGCGACAGTTGCCGCGCGCGCGGGCCGCCCGCGGCGGAGGCGTCCGTGCGAGGCGCTGCCGAGTGGTGCTCCCGCCGCGCCGTCGCACGGCGGGAGCACCACCGGCGGTCACCGCCGGATCAACCGACGCGCGCCAGTTGCCATTGCTGGTTGGCGCCGCCCCAGTCGGAGTACTGGACGACGTTGGCGCCGTCGTTGGTGGCGGCGCCCTGCACCTCCAGGGCCTTGCCGCTGTTGCGGTTGAGCAGGCGTACGTAGCCGCCCGCGGAGTCGGCGAGCCGGAACTGCTGGTTGGTGGCGTTGGCGTCGGTCCACTGGATGACGGCGGCGCCGTCGGCGGTGGAGCGGTTGGAGACGTCGAGGACCTTGCCCGAGTGCTTGGACTTCAGCCGGTAGTAGCCGCCGCCGGAGTCCACGAACTGCCACTGCTGCCAGGCGCCGTCGCCGCGTGTCCACTGGGTGATGCGCGCGCCGTCGTTGGTGGCCTGGTTGTACACGTCCAGCGTCTTGCCGCTGTTGCGGTTCACCAGCACGTACCACGCGTTGGTGTCCACGACGGGCGGGGTGGGGTTGCCCTCGTTGAGGGCGTTGAGCGTCGCGGTGTAGGCGGGCTTCTTGTTCCCGGCGCTGTCGAACAGCAGCGGGTTCTGCCCCGTCCGCCACGAGTCGCTGTCCCGGATGCCCCACACGGTGATGCCCGTGCACCGCGCGACGGCCAGGCACGCCCGGGTGACGGTGGCGTAGACGGCGGCCTGGTTCGAGCCCGAGATGTCCAGCTCGGTGATCTGCACGTCCACGCCCAGGTCGGCGAAGCGCTGGAGGTTGGCCTGGTAGTCGGCGGGCACGGAGTTGGTCAGGTGCGACTGGAACCCGACGCAGTCGATCGGCACGCCGCGCGCCTTGAAGTCGCGGACCATGTTGTAGATCGCCGTGCTCTTGGCGTTGACCCCGTCGGTGTTGTAGTCGTTGTAGCACAGCTTCGCACCGGGGTCGGCGGCCCTGGCCGTGCGGAACGCGACCTCGATCCAGTCGTTGCCGGTCCGCTGGAGGTTCGAGTCGCGGCGCGCCCCGCTGGTGCCGTCGGCGAAGGCCTCGTTCACCACGTCCCAGGAGTGGATCTGCCCGCGGTAGTGCCCCGCGACCTGGGTGATGTGGTTGGTCATCGCCGACCGCAGGGAGCTGCCCTCGAGGTTGCGGGCCCACCCCGGCTGCTGCGCGTGCCACAGCAGGGCGTGTCCGCGCACGGACATGCCTCGCTGCCGCGCGTGGTTGAGGATCCGGTCGCCCGAGCCGTAGGTGAACGTGCCGCGGGACGGCTCGGTGGCGTCCCACTTCATCTCGTTCTCGGCGGTGACGCTGTTGAACTCCCGGTTGAGGATCGTCGTGTAGACGCTGTCGTTGAGCTTGGGGGCGGCGACCGCGGTGCCGAAGTAGCGTCCGCGCTCCGCCGCCGAGGTGGCCAGTGTGCTGCCGGCCTCGGCGGTGCCCGCGAACACCAGGGTCATCCCGGAGGCGAGGAGCGCGGCGACGAGCAGCGTCACCAGCACTCTGAGCCCTCGTAGCGGGGCCGGCCAGGTGCCCGCCCGAATCGACTGATCCATGTGTCGTCCCTTTCGGTGGTGGAACAGGGTGTGATCACCTCACCGGGCGGAGGCGGGCGCTCCACCGGGAAGGGGGGTCGCGGGGGCATGTCCGGGATCGCACGCGGTGTCGGCGCACACAGCGGGAATGATCACGGACAAGCAATCATGTGCATGACAGAAAGCACTCTGTGGCCACCCGCGCGGCCCCGGGGTCCGGCCGGGGTGGCCGTCGCGCATGCCGCGAAGTCCGGGCGGGAGACGCGGAGGGTGCGCCAGCCTTGTTCGGTATTTCGAATAATAGTCGGGCAGCCGGACGATATGGATGATAGAGGGGCGCCGGACCGTGTCAACACCTGTTGTACGACGGGATCCAGAGGGCCCTGGTGCGGAGGGTCCGCGTGGCCATGGGGCCGGGGAACGGCCACCGGGCGTCCCGCCCGCCGCGCTCGCGGAGCACCCCGGATGATCGGTCGAAAGTTTCGAAGAGGTGGCCGCGCCGCCTCGTCCCATTCGCGTGACTGCCGGACAGCGGGGTGGCCATGGCCTCGCTTAACCGCTTCCACCTGGGTTTTCGCTTCGGATCGAAGGGCGATGAGGAGGCGAATGTTTCGTCCATGTAGCCGAAAGCATTGACACCCGTTGGGGGCCCGCTGAAACTGTTCGCACTTGACAGGTCTTCATCACTGTCAGCCCAGGTCGCCGCTTCGACCCGGTCCTCCGGTCGCCGCCGAGCGCGCGGTGGCCGGCCGCGCCCGGCCGTGCCCGTGACGCCGAAGGGTGGCTGCCGTCGGCCGCGGCCGCCGGCAGGCCGCGGAGCCGGCTCGCACCGCCCCGGCTCCCGCGCGCCTCACCAGGACGAGGAGGACACACGCGAACATGGACGCCGTACCCGCACGCCTCACCAGACGCAGACCCAGTCGCCTCAGGCTGTTCGTCGGCGGCATCTGCGCAACGGTGCTGGCCGCCGTCGCCGCGCTCACCCTGCCCGGTTCGGCCAGCGCCGACACCGTCGTCACCACGAACCAGACCGGCACCAACAACGGCTACTACTACTCGTTCTGGACCGACGCCCCCGGCACGGTCTCCATGAACCTGGCAGCCGGCGGCAACTACAGCACCTCGTGGCGCAACACCGGCAACTTCGTCGCTGGCAAGGGCTGGGCCAACGGCAGCCGCAGGACGGTGACCTACTCGGGCACCTTCAACCCGTCCGGCAACGCCTATCTGACGCTGTACGGGTGGACCGCGAACCCGCTCGTGGAGTACTACATCGTCGACAACTGGGGCACCTACCGGCCCACCGGGACCTACAAGGGCACCGTGACCAGCGACGGCGGCACGTACGACATCTACCAGACGACCCGGTACAACGCCCCCTCCGTCGAGGGCAACAAGACCTTCAACCAGTACTGGAGCGTCCGGCAGACGAAGAGGACCGGCGGGACCATCACCACCGGCAACCACTTCGACGCGTGGGCCCGCGCGGGCATGCCCCTGGGCAGCTTCAACTACTACATGATCATGGCCACGGAGGGCTACCAGAGCAGCGGAAGCTCCAACATCACCGTGGGCGACACCGGCGGCGGCGGGACCGGCGGCGGCACCGGGGGCGGTGGCGGGTGCACCGCAACGCTGTCCGCGGGCGAGCGGTGGAGCGACCGGTACAACCTGAACGTCTCGGTCAGCGGCTCCAGCAACTGGACGGTGACGATGAACGTGCCGTCCCCGGCGAGGATCCTGGCCACCTGGAACATCACCGCGAACTACCCCAGCTCCCAGGTACTGACCGCCAGACCCAACGGCAGCGGCAACAACTGGGGCGCCACCATCCAGGCCAACGGCAACTGGACCTGGCCGACGGTCTCCTGCTCGACGAGTTGACCCGGACGGCGGGGACATGGGACAGACCTGACCCGGGGTGCCCCGGGGCGGCCGCCGGCCGCCCCGGGCCCCACCCTCGTGCGGGGCGCGGGAAGCCACCCGGCGCCGGATCCGGTGCCGCCGACGCTGCCGGTGTCCCGGCGGCCGGGACCCCGACGCCCGCGGCGGGAGTCCGCTCGCCGGGCGGGCGCCGCGCCGTCCGCGGCCGGCCCGGCCCCGCACACCCGCTGCCCCGGCCCCCGCGATCGATAACCTGACCGAGTGACGACCGACCTGACCCTCCTGTCCCGCGTGGCCTACCGGGGCAAGGAGATCACCGCGCCCCGGCTGCGCGGACTGCTGGCGCTGCTCGCCGGCGAGGTGCGCTCCGGTTGCAGCAGCACCCGGCTGGTGGACGGGCTGTGGCGGGAGGAGCTGCCGGCCAATCCGGTCAACGCGCTGCGGATCCTGGTCTCACGGGCCCGCTCCCAGCTCGGGGCCGACGTCATCGTCAGCACGCCGACCGGCTACCGGCTGGCGCTGGACGAGGAGCAGGTCGACAGCTCCGCGGTGGTGCTGTGCGCCGAGGCCGGCGCCCGGCACGCCCGCGCCGGGGACCACGCCGCGGCGCTGGCGAGCGCCGAGGAAGGGCTGGCGCTGTGGGACGGCCCGCCGGAAACCGAGCCCGCGCCCGGCGACCCGGTGGCGGAGCTGCGGGCCGAGCGGGCGCCCGTCCACGCCGCCCTCGTGCGCTCCCGGGCGCTCGCGCTCGCCCGGCTGGGACGGCCGGCCGAGGCCGTGGCGCCGCTGACCGAGGTCTTCGCCGGGCAGCCGCGAGACGAGGAGGTGCTGGCCGAGTTGCTGCGCGCCGAGGCGGCCACGGCCGGACCGGCGGCGGCGCTCGCCCGGTACGGCGCGTACCGGCGCCGACTGCGCGACGAGCTGGGCGCCGATCCGGGCCGGGCGCTGACCGCCGTGCACCAGGAGCTGCTGCGCGGCGACGCGCCCGTGGCCAGGTACGGGGTGCCGCACGACCCCAATCCGCTGGTGGGGCGGCAGCGGGACATCGCGGCGCTGGCCGGGTTGCTGCGCTCCTCGCGGGTGGTGTCGATCGTCGGCCCCGGCGGGCTGGGCAAGACCCGGCTCGCGCACGCGGTCAGCCGCGAGGCGGAGCAGCGGGTGGTGCACTTCGTGTCGCTGGCCGGTGTCACCGCCGACGAGGACGTGGCCGACGAAGTGGCGTCGGCGCTCGGCGGCGGGAGGGCGCACAGCGGCGTCGGCCCGCACGGCGGGACCCCTGACGCGCCTGCCGCGATCGTGGCCGCCCTGGGCTCCGGGCCCGCGCTGCTGGTGCTGGACAACTGCGAGCAGGTGGTCCGGGGCGCCGCCGACCTGGTGCGGGCGCTGGTGTCCGCGTCCAAGGACCTGCGGGTGCTGACCACCACCAGGGCGCCACTGGGGCTGAGTTCGGAGGCCGTGTACCAGTTGCCGCAGCTCGACCTGGCGACCTCGGTGGAGCTGTTCGAGCAGCGGGCGCGGGCCGCGCGGCCCGACGTCGAGCTGCGGGCGGACGTGGTGGCGGAGCTGTGCCGGCATCTGGACGGGCTGCCGCTGGCGGTGGAGCTGGCCGCGGCGCGGGTGCGGGTGCTTTCGGTGCCGGAGATCGCCCGCCGCCTCGGCGACCGGTTCGCGCTGCTGCGCGGCGGGGCCAGGGACGCGCCGGAGCGCCACCGCACCCTGCACGCCGTCGTGGAGTGGAGCTGGAACCTGCTCGGGGAGGACGGGCAGGCGGCGCTGCGGGCGCTGTCGGTCTTCCCGGGCGGCTTCACCGGGGAGGCGGCGGAGCACCTGCTCGGGGACGGCGGCGACGCGCTGTTCCTGCTGGAGCAACTGGTGGACCAGTCGCTGCTGAAGGCCGCCGACACCCCCCCCGGCGTGCGGTTCCGGATGCTGGAGACGGTGCGGGAGTTCAGCGCCGCCCGGCGGGCCGCGGCCGGTGAGGAGGAGTCGGTCACCGACCGCTTCCTGAGCTGGGCCCGGCACTTCGGGCTGGCCGGCCACGACGTGCTCCTCGGCCCCGAACCGCTGCGGCACTGGGCGCGGCTGCGCGCGGAGCAGGACAACCTGGTGCTCGCCCTGCGGCACGCGCTCGCCCGTGCGGACCACGCCACCACCGCGGCGGCCGGCGCGGTGCTGGCCGGCGTCTGGGTCACCGACTCGGCGAGCTTCCACCGGCTGTTCACCCTGGCCGCCGACACCGCGGCGCCGCTGTCGCACTACCGCCCCGACGCCCGGCACACCGAGGTCGCCCGCACCCTCGCCACCGTCTGCACCGCCGCCCCGTTCATCGGGCACGGCCCGCTCCGGCCGCGCCATCTCGTCACCCTGCGCCGGCTGCCGCCCGCGAAGCCGGACACGCTGCTGCGGGCGCTCGCCGTGGTGCTGTGCGCCGTCCCGGAGATGCGCCCGCCCGGCTACGAGGTGCTGCGGGAGCTGTGCGCGAGCGACGCGCCCCTGCTGGCGGGCGTCGCCGAGTGCGTGGCCAGCTATCTGTGGGAGCACGAGCACGAGCCGGAGCGCGCGCTGTCCTCCGCGCGCCGGCTGCTCGCCGTGGTCGACGCCGTGCCCAACCCGACGCTCGGGCTGCTCGGCCACTCCCGCATCAGCGAGCTGTTCATGCGCGCCGGGCAGGGCGAGGAGGCGTACCGGCATCTGCTGGCGGCGCTGGACGCGCTGCGGCACCTGGCCGACCTGTCGCCCACGGCCGGGTTGCGCCGGGGGCTGGCGCTGGCCTGCCTACAGCGCGGTGAGCTGGACGAGGCCGAGGAGTGGCTGCGGCGGGCGGATCTCAGCCAGCCCGCCGAGCAGAGCTCGGTCATCGCGCTCGACCTGGCGGTCCGGGCGGAGATCGCACTGGCCCGCGGGCTGACCGAGCTGGGGCTCAAGCGGTGGCGGATGGCCGTGGAGCGGCTGCGCGCCAGTGAGCCGCCGCCCGCCGCCGACCCCCACGGGGATCCGTGGGAGCTTCAGATCCAAGCCTCCGCGGTGGCCGCGCACGCGTACGCCGGCCGGCTCGAGCCGGCCGCCGGCCTGGTGGCCGAGCTGGCGGACCGGCTGCGTACGCTGCTCGCCGACGACACCCGCCCGGCCGGGGAGATCCCGGTGTACGGCACCGGCGCGCTGGCCCTCGGCCTGGTCAGGCTCGCCGCGGGCGACACGTCGGCGGTGCGGCTGCTGGCGCTGGCGGAACGGATGCGCGCGGCGCGGGAGTTCCAGCCCACGATGTCCGCCGACCGTGCCCGGGAGGCGGCCGAGGACGCCGACCGGGCGGGGTACGCCGACGCGGTGTCGGAGTACGCCGCGCTGCGGCGGGAGGAGTTGCGGGCCGCGGCGCTCGCACTGGTGTGAGCGTGCGCGGCCGTCCGTGCGCTCGGCCGGTGCGGGCCGGTTCCCCGGGCGATGACGCCCTCGGTCGTGCCGGTGGCCACGGACACCGCGGTGCCGATCGTGGTGCCGCCGATCGTCATCGGCGGCAGGCCCGGCACCAGGTGCTCGACGTACTCGGCGTGGCCGTCGGCCGGTGCGGCCGGGCCGGCCGCTCCGGCTGGTCGAAGCCGGTGAGGGTGAAGAACACGTCGTCGAGGTCGGGGGTGTGCACGGTCAGCTCGTCCGCCCGGATACGGGCCGAGTCCAGCCAGGCGAGGACGGCGCGCAGTTCGCGCGGGCTGCCGCCGCTGGGGATGGACAGGGTCAGGGCCTCGTCGTCCCGGGTGACCTCGCGCAGCGTGCGGGCGGCGGTCCGGTACGCGGTCGGGTCGGTGAAGCGGAGTCGGACGTGGCCGCCGGGGACGAGGTGTTTGAGTTGCTCGGCGGTGCCTTCGGCGGCGATGCGGCCGTTGTGCAGGACGGCGATGCGGTCGGCGAGTTCGTCG
>NZ_BAAGTD010000088.1:0-18918 GCF_054782095.1 Streptomyces capparidis
TGCCGCACCCCGGCCGCCGCGAGGACGTTGTCCAGGGCGGCGCGGCTGCCGATGCGGCGGATCAGGGTGGCCCGGGACACGCCGACGATCTCCGCCAGGTCGGCGAGCGTCAGATCGGCCGCTTCACGGCCGGTGTCGGTCAGGTGGCGGACCACCACCTCCCCGATCTCTTCCAAGTGCGTCTGTTCCGTCGTCATGTCATGAGTCTGCACTTGCTGCTTAGTAAGCACAAGTGTCAGTATCAGCCGTGAGCAAAGGCCGGCCCCCGGCCCGGAAGCCGCACACACACCGTGATCGCCGCAGGTGAAGGCCTCGACAGACGCCGAACACCCCCCTCCGGCCACCGGCTCCCCCGGCCCTTCGAGCCCCGCGGGCCCTCGCGAATCCCTCGCATCCCACTCGACTTTGACATGAGTGTCACCAGCCCCTTCGCCCCTCCGCAACCGGCCGCCCCCCACCACCGAGCGCCGCCCCACCGAAGTGACCGAAAACCGTCCCCCGAACCCCAGAAGTCGCGGAACGTGATCGCCAACAGCCCACCACCGGGCACACGAGCGACCCGCACCCACCACGCCCACCCATCCGGAACCGCCCTCCGCCGCTCCGTCCCCGCAGCGAACCGTTCGTGCCGCTCCTCGGCGCCCCGGCGCGACACCGCCCCCGCCCCCGCCCGGCCCCGCGTGTCACACCAGCCACCGGCCGTCGCGCATCAGGTGTCGTCCCGCCAGTTCGTGCTCCCCGCGCCACGCCTGCACCGCCCGCGGCACCACCCGGAGGTACGCGTACGGGGCGTTCTCCCGGCGCGGGTCCCACCCGGTCTTCGCCGTGAAGGCGTCCGCCGCGGCGGTGGGCACCCGCTCGGCGGGGAAGGCCCGCGCCTCGCCGTCGAGCAGGACGACGTCCCGGGTGTCGCCGAGCGCGAGGCGGGCCCGGCCGGTGTCGCGCAGGTTGCGCGCGGTGGGGTTGGCGGCCCGGGTGGCCAGCCACACCGCCTCCCCGTCCCAGCGGAACCACAGCGGCACCAGGTACGGCACACCGTCGGCGCCCGCCGAGGCGGCCCAGATGTCCAGCTCCCGCTCCAGCCGGGCGAGGACATCGCGTTTGCGCAGCTCAGGGCCGCGAGGCGGCTCGTTGATCGTCATGCGGGGACGCTACCCGGGGGTCCGTCCGCCGCGCCTCGGGCGGCGGGCGTAGGACCGCGGGCGGACCCCGGCCGGGCGTCGACAGACGGTGCGCCGCCGGGCATCATGATCCGCATGCCCGACCACGATCACGCGATACCGGACGCGGTGGACACCGCCGCCGTCCTCGCCCTGGCCGACGGCTGGCACCGGCGCACCACCCGGTTCCTCGGGGCGCCGGAGGCGGGCGGACACCTCATCAAGCTGTACGCCATCGAGGCGCCCGGACGGGCCGTCACCCCGGCGGCCGAGGAGGCGGCGCTGGCCCGCGCCGCGGACCAACTGCGGCTGGAGCGCTCCGCGGGCTCGCTGGGGCTCGGCTGCGTGATCGTCCACGCGGGCGGCGACGGCGACTACCTGCTGGTGCACACCTGGGTGGAGGCGTACATGTCGCGGCTGGCCGTCTTCACCGGCCCCGCGGACCGGCCCGAGCTGCTGCGCCCCGGCGCCGCGGGCCTGGCGCCGTGCGTGTGGGAGGCCGAGGTCCTCTCCCACGAGCGGGACGCGTATCTGCGCCGGGTGCTGGCCGGCGGCGGCACCGTGGAGGAGCGCCTGGCCGCGTGGCGGGCCGACGTCCTGCCCACGGCGCAGGGCCGCCCGTGACCGCCGTCCGGCCCGCCCGCCCCGGCGACCTGCCCGAGGTGGCGGTCCTCGCGGCCGAGCACGCCGCCTACGAGAAGGCCGGCCCGCCCGCCCCCGACCTCGCCGAGCGCCTGGGGCGACTGCTGTTCGCCTCGCCCCGGCCGGCGCTGCGCTGCCTGGTCGCCGACGCGGGGGACGGGCGGCTCGCCGGGTACGCCACCTGCGCCCCGGAGTTCGCCACCTGGCAGGGGCACCAGTACCTGCACCTGGACTGCCTGTACCTGCGCCCGGAGCACCGGGGGCACGGTGTGGGGGCGCGGCTGTTCGAGGCGGTCGTCGCCGAGGCGCGGGCGCTCGGTCTGGACGAGGTGCAGTGGAACACCCCGCCCTGGAACGAGGGCGCGATCCGCTTCTACGACCGGCTGGGCGCCACCCGCCGCGAGAAGGTCCGCTTCACCCTGCGCGTGGGCTGAACCGGACCCGGCCCGGGCGCCCGTCCCGCCGTCAGGCCCCCGCCCGCGGCCGGTACACCGACACCGTGAACGACACGGTCACCGCGAGCGGGCCGTCCAGCGCCGCGATCCGCCGCCGCAGCTCCTCGGGCGGCACATGGCGGGCGGTGGGGCCCATGGCGGCGAGGTTGCCGACGTCCCGGGCGCCGGGGGTGACGACGTACTCCAGCGCCCGGCCGCCCACCCGGTCGAAGCGGCCGGACAGCGCCCGGCGCAGCCGCTCCTCCTTCGCGCCGTCCACCGAGATCAGGCCGACCCTCCGCCGCAGCTCGTCGAGGTGCCCCGGCCCCGGGGTGGCCACCACCAGGGCCCCGCCCGGCCGCAGCACCCGGTGGAACTCGGGCCCGTTGCGGGGCGCGAAGACGTTGAGCACCACGTCGCAGGCCCCGTCCCGCACCGGCAGCGGCCGCCACACGTCCCAGCTCGCCGCCCCGGCCCGCGGGTGCGCCCGCCCCGCGCGGCGCAGCGCGTACGCGGAGGTGTCCAGGCCCAGGCCCGCGCCGTCCGGGACCGCGTCCAGGGCGGCGGCCAGGTAGTAGCCGGTGCCCACCCCGGCGTCCAGCACCGTGCCGCCCGGCGGGGCCGCGTCCGCCACCGCCCGGGCCAGGGCGCCGGCGAGCGGCGCGTAGTGCCCCGCCCGCAGGAAGTCCTCCCTGGCCTGCACCATCGCGGCGCTGTCCCCGGTGGCGGCGCGCCGACCGCCACCGAGCAGCCCGACGTAGCCGTGCCGGGCGATGTCGAAGGAGTGCCGTCCGGCGCAGCTCAGCGCCCGGCCGTCGGCGCCGGTGAAGGAGCCGCCGCACACCGGGCAGCGCAGGACCGGCAGCAGGGCGCGCCAGCGGTCGTCGGCCATCCGGGAGTTCGCCGCCTGCGGTTGCGCCGCGTGGTGCTCTGCTGCCCGGCGCTTCGCTGTCCGGGGCTCGGATGTCTCGGGCATGGGGGTTCCTCACGGCAGCCGGGCGGCTGCCCGTTCAGCGGTGGACGATCGAGCCCGCCGGGCGGCCGGGGGCCGGTCCTGGCGGCGCCGCGATCGGCGGACACACCTCAGGGCGCCGCGGCACGGTACGCACCGCCGCGCCTGTCACCGCCTCACGAATACGCGTGGGGAACGCTGCGACATGCCATGGCCGCAAGCGTACAGGCGCGTCGGCGGGACCAGGCGCCGTCCGCGACCCGACCCGCGCCCTCCGGCCGCCCTCACCCGCCCCCGCCGCGGCCCCCGCCCACGGCGCCGGCCTCGATGCCGTCGAGGAGGTACGCCAAGCCCAGGGCGAAGGTGGTGTCCCAGTCGTGGCCCACCGACGGGCCGTGGGCGGCCAGGGTGGGGTAGCGGTCGCTGTGGGCGCGCAGGTGGTCGGCCGCGGCCCGGCGGGCGGCCTGCTCGTCGCCGGCGCGCCAGGTGACCTGCATCAGCGCGGAGCCGATGACGTGGTGCGACAACGCGTACGCCGCCGCGGTCAGATGCGGCTCGGTGAACCCGGCGGCGCGCAGAGTGGCGTACAGGAACTCGGTGCGGGCCAGCACGTTGGGGCCGAGCATGGGGCGGGCGAGCAGGGTGGCCGACCAGGGGTGGGCCAGCAGCGCGCCGCGCCAGCCGCCGAGCAGCTCGGTGACGTCCTCGCGCCAGGGCCGGGCCCCGGCCCGCGGGACGGGAACCTCCCCGAAGATCGCGTCCAGGGCCAGGTCGAGGACGTCGTCCTTGGTCCTGACGTGCCAGTACAGCGTGGTCGCGCCGGTGCCGAGGCGCTCGGCGAGCCGCCGCATCGTCAGCCGGCCGACGCCTTCCTCGTCCAGCAGCGCCACCGCCTCCCGGACGATCCGCTCCCGGCTGAGCGGCGGCGCCTCCCGCCGGGTGCGCGGCGGCCGCAGCCACACCCCGCCCGCCGTCTCCGCCCGCGTTTCCCGCTCCGGCCTTTCCTGCCCCGTGTCCACGGCCCCGATCCTAGTATGCTGATCCAGCACCGGACCAACGTTCCAGTAACCAGAACACCGTTCCAGCCTCCTCCCCTACCCCTTCCCCTTCTCCGGAGGGCGCGCCCGCCATGGGACACATCGAGGTCGACCGGCTCACCCACCTGCTCCCCGACGGCCGCCTGCTGCTGCACGAGGTGTCGTTCCGGGTCGGCGAGGGCGTCACGGCCGGCCTGGTGGGCCCGAACGGCGCGGGCAAGACAACCCTGCTGCGGCTGATCGCCGGGGACCTGCGCCCGGACGACGGACGGGTGACCCGCTCGGGCGGTCTCGGGGTGATGCGGCAGTTCATCGGCAGCCTCCGCGACCCGGACCGCACCCTGCACGACCTGCTGCTCTCCGTCGCCCCCGAAGACGTCCGCGCGGCCGCGGCCCGCCTGTCCCGCGCCGAGGCCGCGCTCGCGGCACACGACGACGAGCCGACCCAGCTCGCCTACGCCCAGGCGGTCAGCGACTTCGCCGACGCAGGCGGCTACGCCATGGAGGTCGTGTGGGACACCTGCGCCACCGCCGCCCTCGGCCTGCCCTGGGACGCCGTGCGCGACCGCCCCGTCACCACCCTCTCCGGCGGCGAGCAGAAACGCGTCGTCCTGGAGGCCCTGCTGCGCGGCCCCGACGAGGTGCTGCTGCTCGACGAGCCGGACAACTACCTGGACGTGCCCGCCAAGCAGTGGCTGGAGGAGCGGCTGCGGGCCACCTCCAAGACCGTCCTGCTGGTCTCCCACGACCGGCGCCTCCTGGCCAACGCCACCGACCGCATCGTGACCGTCGAGTCCCGCCGCGTCTGGGTGCACGGCGGCGGCTTCGCCACCTACGCCCAGGGCCGCGAGGCCCGCATCGCCCGGCTGACGGAGCTGCGCCGCCGCTGGGACGAGGAGCACGCCAAGCTCAGGCACCTGACGCACACGCTGCGCCGGACCGCCGCCAACAACGACTCCGTGGCCTCCGCCTACCGCGCCGCCCGCACCCGCCTCGCCCGCTTCGAGGAGGCGGGTCCGCCCGAGCCACCGCCCAAGCGGCAGAACGTCCGGATGCGGCTGCGCGGCGGCCGCACCGGCAAGCGCGCCGTCATCTGCGAGAACCTGGAGCTGACCGGCCTGACCCGCCCGTTCCGCACCGAGATCCGGTACGGCGAACGGGTCGGCGTGCTCGGCCCCAACGGCTCGGGCAAGTCCCACTTCCTGCGCCTGCTGGCCGAATCCGCCGACGGCGCCACCCCGACGGTGCGGCACAGCGGCACGGCCCGCCTGGGCGCCCGCGTGACGCCCGGCCACTTCGCCCAGACCCACACCCGCCCCGACCTGCACGGCCGCACCCCCGCCGAGGTGGTCACCACCCGCCACGCCCACACCCTGAACGAGGCCATGGCCGCCCTGGCCCGCTACGAACTCGCCCCCGCGGCGAACCAGCCCTTCGAGACCCTCTCCGGCGGCCAGCAGGCCCGCCTCCAGATCCTCCTGCTGGAACTGTCCGGCGCCACCCTCCTCCTGCTCGACGAACCCACCGACAACCTCGACCTGGCTGGCGCCGACGCCCTCCAGAGCGCCCTGACCACCTACTCCGGCACCGTCCTGGCCGTCACCCACGACCGCTGGTTCGCCACCGACATGGACCGCTTCCTCATCTTCGAAGGCGACGGCACGGTCCACGAATCCCCCGAACCGATCTGGACCCCCACCCGACGATGAGCCGCCCCACCCCCACGCCACCCCGAACCGACGGCCGCCCCCGAACCAGACCCCACCGAGCCCCACCACCGCGAACAACCCCACCCGGCGAAGGCAGGAGAGCCGCCTCACCCAAGACACGAAAGAGCCCCCGCCGGATCACTCCGACAGGGGCTCTCATCTGTGGACCTGAGGGGATTTGAACCCCTGACCCCCTCGATGCGAACGAGGTGCGCTACCGGGCTGCGCTACAGGCCCAACGGGAGGAAACTTTAGCACCTCGCGGGGGGTGGTCGTTAATCGGTTTGGGTGGGGGTCACTCGTTGGCGGCGCGGGGGCGGTCCTGGTCGGCGTACTGGTCGAACAGGGGGGTGCGGCCGCGTTCGCGGGAGCGGGGGGTGGTGGGGTCCTGGTCCTTCGGGAGGCGGGCGGAGCTCCAGGTGCCGGGGGCGTTGAGGTCCACGCCGGTGGTGTTGCGGGGGGCGACGGGGGCGGTGACGTACGTCGGCAGGGGGACGGGGACCGGCTCCCAGCCGTCCTGGTCGGCGGGGCGGCGGCGCATGCCGTCCACCCACTCGGCGTGGTCCGTCTCCTCCACCACGGCGCGGCGGACGGCCTCCTCCGGCTCGGGGGCCGCGGGGGGCTCGGGGGCCGGCGGGGCGGCGGCGGGGGGCGCGGCCGCGGGGCGCGGGGGGCGGGTCTCGCGCAGGCGGTGGGCCGCCTCGGCGGCGCGGTGCTGGTCGAGCTTGACCTCGAAGCGGCGGCGCTCCTGGCGGCGCAGGTGGGCGATGTAGGCGGTCAGCAGGACGCCGGGCACGGCGGGGAGCCACAGCAGCTTCCAGCCGCCCACGGCGGCGGCGACGGTGCCCGCCGTGAAGGTCAGGAACAGCACGACGGTGGTCCTGCGGCGGCGGGCCAGCACGCGGGCGCGGCGGGTGCCGTGGCCGGGGGGCGGCGGCTGCTGTTGCTGCTGCTGCTGCCGGGGGCGTACGGGCACGGCGAGGTCCCGCACGTCCACCGACGGGGCCGGGGCCGGTTCCGGCTCCGCGGGCGCGGGGTCGTGCGGTTCCTCGGGGTCCTGGGCGTGGCCGGATTCGGTGGCGGCCTTCGCGTAACGGCGCTCCATCGCCGCCCGCCCCGACAGGAGGCGAATGGCGGTGCTGAAGCGTTCCGTCGGGCGGGCCTCGTTCAGCTCGTCCTGCCTACGGAGCCACATCGGCACCAAGTAGGCAGCCCAGGCCCCCACGATGACTGCGTAGATGAGGCCGCTGCTGCTCACGCTCACACCGTAGGGGGCGCGGGGACGGCCCAACAGCAATTCGCGGCGGTGTGTCGCACGATCTGGCTGATAGACCGAGCTTTTTTTGCGATTGGTGCGATGGTCGGCCCGAAAATACGCCAATAGGGCGAGCCGCACTCGGCCCACCTGGGGCGATTATTCGAATGCTTGTTTTATTTGTGGTGTGCGTTGGCTTTCCGCCAGCGGTTGAGCAGGCCCTCGGGGACCTCCTCGACGGTGAGCGCGTACACCAGGTGGTCCCGCCAGCCGCCGTCGATGTGCAGGTAGCGGGGTCGCAGGCCCTCCTCCCGGAAGCCCAGCTTCTCCACCACCCGGCGGCTCGGCCCGTTCTCCGGCCGGATGCACACCTCGATCCGGTGCAGCCCCAGGACGCCGAAGCAGTGGTCCACCGACAGCGCGACCGCCGTCGGCATCACGCCGCGCCCGGCCACCGCCTGGTCCACCCAGTAGCCGATGTGCGCCGAGCACATCGACCCCCAGGTGATGCCCGCCACGGTGAGCTGGCCGACCAGCCGTCCCCGGTACGCCACCACGAACGGCAGCATCCGCCCGGCCGACGCCTCGGCCCGCAGATGGCGGACCATCTGCCGGTAGGTGGGCCGGCTCCCGGACTGGCCTCCCGCGCCCGGGGGCACGGTGGCCTCCCAGGGGCGCAGCCACTCGCGGTTGCGCTGGTTCACCTCCCGCCAGGCACGTTGGTCGCGCACCCTGATGGGACGGAGGGTGATGTCGCCCTCCGTCAGCTCCACCGGCCAGAAGGGGTTCAGCTCGATCTCCCTGTGCTCTGCGTGGTGCCGGAGGCGGGGTGGTCGCCGCCGCGCAGTTGGTCCACGGCGTGGGGCAGGACGGGCTCCAGCACGGCCAGGCCGTCCTTCACCCCTCCGGTGGACCCGGGAAGGTTCACCACGAGAGTGCTACCCGCTACGCCGGCGATCCCACGCGAGAGCACGGCCGTGGGGACCTTCGCCCGGCCGGCCGCGCGTATCGCCTCGGCGATGCCGGGGATCTCGTACTCCACAACGCGCCGGGTCATCTCGGGGGTGCGGTCGGTGGGCGAGATTCCGGTTCCGCCGGTGGTGAGGACGACGTCGAAGCCCGCCTCGACGGCCTCGCGGAGCACCGCCTCCACCGGCTCGCCGTCCGGCACGACCCGGGGGCCCTCCACCGCGAAGCCCATCGACGCCAGGCCCGCGACCAGCAGCGGGCCGCCGCGGTCGGCGTACACCCCGGCGGCGGCGCGGTTGGAGACGGTGACGGCGAGGGCGCGCGGGGCGGTCATGCGTTGTCCTTTCGGCCGGGGGCGGCGCCTCCGGCGGGGGCGGGCGCGCGGTGGTAGTCGCCGGACTTGCCGCCCGTCTTCTCCTCCACTTGGACGGCCTCGATGACGGCGGCCTTGTCCACGGCCTTGACCATGTCGACCACGGTGAGCGCGGCGACCGTGACGGCGGTGAGGGCCTCCATCTCCACGCCGGTGCGGTCGGCGGTGCGGACGGTGGCGGAGATCTCCACGGCGGTGTCGGTGACGGTGAGGTCGACCGTGACGCCGGACAGCGCGATGGGGTGGCACAGCGGCACCAGGTCGGGGGTGCGCTTGGCGCCCATGATCCCGGCGATCCGCGCCACCGCGAGGGCGTCGCCCTTGGGGACGCCCTCGCCGCGCAGCAGCTCGACCACGCGCGGGGAGACCCGCACCCGGCCCGAGGCGCGGGCGGTGCGGACGGTGGCCTGCTTGGCGGACACGTCCACCATGCGCGCGGCGCCCGCCGGGTCGATGTGGGTCAGCCGGGGCTGCTGCGGGTCCTGCGGCTGCTGCGGTGTGGGGTCGCCCGTGCTCATCGCTCTCCTGATGCGGTGCCTGCCGTGCCTGCCGCGCGGTGCCTCGTGCGCGGCGGCGCAGGACACCGTACTCCTGGCGGGGCGGGACGGCCCCGGGGGGCGAGCGGTGCGGCGGCCGGGCGCGCCTACGTGAGCGGTATCACGTGCACCTCCGCGCCCGCCTCCACCGAGGTGACCTCCTCGGGGACGACGATCAGCGCGTCCGCCCGGGCCAGGGCGGCGATCAAGTGGGAGCCCGCGCCGCCCACGGGCGTGACCTCGTCCGCCGCCGCGTCGTAACGGGCGCGCAGGTACTGGCGCCTGCCCCGCGGGGACGCGGCGATCTCCTCGGTGAGCCAGGCCGTCACGGTCGGGCGGTGCACCGGGGTGAGGCCCATCAGGGTGCGGATGGCGGGGCGCACGAACAGCTCGAACGACACGTAGGCGCTCACCGGGTTGCCCGGAAGGGCGCACAGCGGGGTGCCGTCGGGGCCGATGTGGCCGAAGCCCTGGGGCTTGCCCGGCTGCATGGCCAGCCTGCGGAACTCCACCGAGCCGAGCTGCTCGAAGACCTCCTTGACCACGTCGTGGGCGCCGACGCTGACCCCGCCGCTGGTGACGAGGATGTCGGCGCGGATCAACTGGTCCTGCACCGTGTTGAGCAGCTTCTCCGGGTCGTCCGGCACGGCGCCCACCCGGTACGCCTCGGCGCCCGCCTCCCGGGCCGCGGCGGTCAGGGCGAAGCTGTTGGAGTCGTTGATCCGCCCCGGGCCCGGCTCCTCCCCCGGCTGGACCAGCTCGCTGCCGGTGGACAGCACCACCACCCGCGGCCGCGGGCGCACCCGCACGGACGGCCTGCCGATCGCGGCGAGCAGCGCGATCTGGGGCGGCCCGAGCACCGTGCCCGCCTCCAGCGCGAGCTGCCCCGCGGGGGCGTCGCCGCCGCGGCGCCGGATGTGCGCGCCCTCCTGGACCGGGCGGAAGATCCGGACCTCGCCCCAGGCGTCGGAGGGGTCGGCCCGGTGGGCGGTCATGGCGGTGGCCGGGACGTCCCCGCCCGCGCCGCCGTCCGTCCACTCCACCGGCACCACGGCCTGCGCGCCCGGGGGGATCGGCGCGCCCGTCATGATCCGCACGCACTCGCCGGGACCGACGGCGGGCGGCTCGCCCGTGCCCGCCGCCGCCTCGCCGACGACGCTCAGCACCGCGGGGAACCGCTCTCCGGCGCCCGCGGTGTCGGCGACGCGCACGGCGTAGCCGTCCATCGAGCTGTTGTCGAAGGACGGCAGGGGGGCGCCCACGGTGACGTCCTCGACCAGGACGCAGCCCTGGGCGTCGAGGATCTGGAGCTCCAGGGGTTCGAGCGGCGTGAGGGTGCGCAGGATGTCCTCGACGTGCTCGTCCACCGACCAGAGCCGGTCCTGTGCGGTGCCCCGTTGCTCGCTCAAGCCATCTCCTCGTTGACGAACGTCCGCAGCCAGGCCCGGAAGTCGGGGCCCAGGTCATCACGTTCGCACGCGAGTCTGACAATGGCACGCAGGTAGTCGCCCTTGTCGCCGGTGTCGTACCGGCGGCCGGAGAACAGCACGCCGTGCAGGGGGCCGCCCTTGTCGTTGCGCTGGGCGAGCACCCGCAGCGCGTCGGTGAGCTGGATCTCGCCGTTCCTGCCGGGCTGGGTCTGCTTGACCTCGCCGAAGATCTCGGGGCTGAGCACATAGCGGCCGATCACCGCGTAGTTGCTCACGGCCTCGCCCGGGCCGGGCTTCTCCACCAGGTCGGTGACGCGCACCACGCCGTCCTCGCCGGTGGGCCGCACGGCCGCGCAGCCGTACAGGTGCATCTGGGCGGGGTCGACCTCGATCAGGGCGACGACGCTGCCGCCGAGCCGCTCCTGCACCTCGATCATGCGGGTGAGCAGCGGGTCGCGGGGGTCGATCAGGTCGTCGCCGAGGAGGACCGCGAACGGCTGGTCGCCCACGTGGGGCTCGGCGCACAGCACCGCGTGGCCCAGGCCCTTGGGGTCGCCCTGGCGCACGTAGTGTATGGCCGCGAGGTCGCTGGACTCCTGGACGCGGGCCAGCCTGCCCTCGTCCCCCTTGCGGGCGAGGAGCTCCTCGAGCTCGTAGTTGCGGTCGAAGTGGTCCTCCAGGGGGCGCTTGTTGCGCCCGGTGACCATCAGCACGTCCGGCAGTCCCGCGGAGACCGCCTCCTCCACCACGTACTGGATGGCCGGCTTGTCCACCACCGGGAGCATCTCCTTGGGCGTCGCCTTGGTGGCGGGCAGGAACCGCGTGCCCAACCCTGCGGCGGGGATGACAGCCTTGCTGATGCGGGGGCGAGAGAGTGTCATGCCTCGCACACTAACGGGTGTTTCTTTGCGACCGCTGTGCATCGGCCGCGAAACAACGCTTCTGAGCGGAATCACCCGGTATCCAGGCACGAGGAGAGGGGGCCGGCATGGCGCCGGACAGGGCACCGGACGCGCGTTCCCGGGCGGAAGCGGGCGGGAACGGGCAGTCGGCGGGCGGAAACGTCACCGGAAGGGCCACTGAGAACGCCACCGAGGAGAGCGCGGACGTTCACATTAGTAAGACAGTGTTTCGGAAAAGGTTGCTGAAGGCGAGGCTGGGGCTAACGGCCGATGAACGCGGGGAGGCGGAGGCCGCCGTCACGGCGCACGCCCTGGCCCTGCCGGAGCTGGCCGGGGCCGCGGTGGTGGCCGCGTACGTCTCGGTGGGCAGCGAGCCCGGCACCCGGGAGCTGCTGGAGGCGCTGCGGGCCCGCGGCACCCGGGTGCTGCTGCCCGTCCTGCTGCCCGACGGCGACCTGGACTGGGCCGAGTACACCGGCCCCGAGGGGCTGCGCCGGGTGTCGCGGACCGGCGGCACCTCGCTGGGGCTGCTGGAGCCCGGCGGGCCGCGGCTCGGGGTGGACGCGGTCACCGGGGCGGACGCGGTGCTGCTGCCCGGTCTTGCGGTGGACGTCGGCGGGATGCGGCTCGGCCGCGGCGGCGGCTCCTACGACCGGGTGCTGGAACGGCTCGGCCGGGCCCGCGGGGACGTCCCCCTCGTGGTGCTGCTGCACCGCGGGGAGATCGTCCCGCGCGTCCCGGCCGAGCCGCACGACCGCCGGGTGACGGCGGCGGTGACCCCGGAAGGAGTCAGGCGCTTCTAGCGGCGGGCGCTACCGCTTGCCCGGCGAGGCCGTCAGCACCATGCGGTTCTTGGTGCGCTTCTTGACCGCGTCGTCGCTGAACGCCCACGGCAGCAGGTCGCCGCGCTGCCACATCGCCGTCTGGTCGTAGTAGTTCTTGTGGTAGGCGTGGCCGGAGGCGCCGGTGAGGTTGATCCAGCGGGACTTGTCGAAGTCCTCCAGGTTCACCACCATCCGCATCGACGGCACCCAGGTGACCTCGTAGCCGCCCGCCGCGTTCCAGCCGGTGGCGTCCACGGCGGCCTCCCCGCCGCCCATCTCGTACGGGCCGCGGTTGAACAGCCACTTCACCACGCTCGGGGCGTGCTTGCCGAGGGTCTGGTTCTTCAGGTCCAGCTTGTGCAGGCGGCCCCAGCTCCAGGTGGAGATGTCCTTGCCGAGCTTGGCGGTCAGCTCGAACCGGGCGTCCTTCATGGCCCGGCGCAGCATCGCGTCGCGGTCGCCCTTGCCGCCGAGCTCGGTGGAGGTGGTCCACCACTTGCTGTCCTTGTCGGACAGGAGCTTCCTGACCACCTCGGACCAGCGGTCGCCGCCGTCCGGCTGGGCCTGGTCCGGGTCGCGCTCGCCGCACTCCAGGATGGTCTTCGGGTCCTCGCCGAGGTCGTCTACGGGGCCCGCGTCCTCGGCCGGGGGCACGTTGATGCACTCGTCCTCGGGCCGCAGCTCCTTGGGCATCTTCTTGCCGAAGGTGTTCTTCAGCAGGTTGCGCCACACCCCGTTGAAGTAGGCGGCGGCGGCCGAGTCGGAGTCCTGCTGGTAGTCCCAGTCGCGCAGCAGGTCCTGGGCCTCGCGGACGTAGTCGTCCTTGATCTCGATCTTCAGCAGCTCGGGCACGAGCAGCTTGGCGATCTCGCTGGTGTTGTCGAGCTGCATGGACTGCATGTCGTCCATGGAGATCTTGCCGCCGCCCTTGAGCTTGCCCTTGATCAGCTCGTTGATCCGCTGGCTGCGGGTGCCGTACGACCAGTCGGAGGTCAGCGCGTGGGGGTAGCGCTCGTCGATGACGGCCTGGTTGGCGGTGACGATGTAGCCGCGCTCGGGGTTGTACTCGTACGGCATCTCGTCGAAGTCGACGAACGACTCCCAGGTCGCCTCCGGGTCCCAGCCCGGCGCCGGGTAGCGGCCGTCGAAGTCCTCGCCGCGTATCGGCACCTGGCCGGGGGCCTGGTAGCCGATGTTGCCCTCGCGGTCGGCGTAGATCATGTTCTGTGACGGAACGGCGAAGTCGCCGGCGGCGTCGCGGAACTCCTCGAAGTCCTTGGCGCGGTTGAGCCCGAAGACGGCGTCCATGGTCCTGGACGGGGTCAGCGCCGTCCACTTCAGCGAGACCGCGTAGCCGTCCTTGCGGTCGGGGGCGGCGTCCGGGGCCGGGGCCTCCTGGCCGACGCGGGTCAGCTCGTCCTCGCGGTCGGAGACGATCGGGCCCATCTCCTCGGTCTCCCGCACGGTGATGGTGCGCGACTTCCCGCCGGCGACCTTGATGGTCTCCTTGCGGGTGTCGAACTCCTTCTCCTCGTCGCCGTAGGTGTAGGTGTCCTCGGTCACCTTCTGGAGGTACAGGTCGGTGACGTCGGCGCCGAGGTTGGTGAAGCCCCACGCGATGTCGCCGTTGTGGCCGATGACGACGCCCGGCATGCCGGAGAAGGTGAAGCCGGCCACGTCGAAGGTGCACTTGTCGTTCAGGGAGCGGCAGTGCAGGCCCATCTGGTACCAGAGCGAGGGCATCTGGGGGGCCAGGTGCGGGTCGTTGGCCAGCAGCGGCTTCCCGGTGGTGGTGTAGGCGCCGGAGACCACCCACGAGTTGGAGCCGATGCCGCTGCCGGAGGGGCCGAGCAGGTTCGGCAGGGAGTCCAGGCGCTCGGCGACGCCGGCGAGCTGGGTCTGGACGGAGGAGCCGCCGGTGCCGGATCCGGTGCCGGTGCCTGCTCCTGTGCCCACGCCCGTGCCGGTTCCGGTACCCGTGCCGGTGCCCCCGCCCGGGATGCCCGCGCCGGTGCCGAGGCCGGAGGAGTCGGAGGTGTCGTCCGGGTCCGCCGCGGGATCGAACTCGCCCGTGACGGGGTCCACGGCGCCGTCGGAGACGATCGTCTCGTTCCGCTTGTAGGGGTAGGCCGGGTAGAGCTCGTCGATCTCCTCGGGGCTCATCCGGCCCGCCATCAGCGCGCGGTCGATCTCCTGCTTCATGTTGCCGCGCAGGTCCCAGGCCATGGCCTTCAGCCACGCCACGGAGTCCACCGGGGTCCACGGCTCCGGCTTGTAGTCGTTGGTGAGGCCCAGGACCGCGTACTCCAGCGACAGCTCGTCGCCGCTGCGGCCCTTGAGGTAGGCGTTGACGCCCTCGGTGTACGCGTCCAGGTAGCGCTTGGTCTCCTTGGACAGCTTCTTGTCGTACTCCTCCTGGGCCACCCGGCGCCAGCCGAGCGTGCGCAGGAACGCGTCGTTCTCGACCTGGTCCTCGCCGAACATCTCCGAAAGGCGTCCGGCGGTGATGTGCCGTCGGACGTCCATCTCCCAGAACCGGTCCTGCGCCTGGACGAAGCCCTGGGCCATGAACAGGTCCTCGTCGGTGTCCGCGTACAACTGCGGGATGCCCTTGGCGTCCCGTCTGACCTCGACCGGCCCGGACAGGCCGGGGAGCTCGAGCTGCCCCGTGGTCTGCGGGAAGGAGGCGCGGACCGTACTGACGCTCCACACGGCGCCGCCTGCGACGCCTGCCACCACCAGGACGATCAGCCCGATCAGGACAAGGCGGGAGCGTCGGAATTTCTTCTTGGCGGGCATCGGTGTCCTTCGAGGTCCTCACGGGGGCCGTTGCTGGAGCAACACTAGGCCGAGCGGGGCGCGGTGGTGACATCGCGTCCCGTTCCACGGGTGCTCGGCCGACCGGGTGACACCGGTGGCCGGAGGCCCGCGGGGGGCGCGGGGCCGGTGTGGGCGCGCCGGGGGCCGCGGTCGGTGGGGGGTACGCGGTGGGTGCGGGGTTCGTCCGCCGCCCGGTCCCCGAGGGTCCGGCGGGGGGGTTGGGACCTCCCGCGCGGCCAAGCCAAAAGCAGGTAAAATGTTAGAGGCCGAAAATACTTCCACCCCGCCCCTCGGCCGCTCTCCGGCCTGACCGGTCGTCAGAGCGGACGGGCGGGGACCCGGCCACCCGCCCGGAGCAAGCCCCGCCGACCCGCCCCGCCATCGAGCAGTCCCCGGCCGCCCCGCCGCCGGCCGGCCGGCCCCGACCGACCCGACCCGGGCGCCCGGTTCCGTGACCGGATCCGCCCGCGCCTCCGCGCCTCCTCCGGTCGCCCGACCGGGCACAGACCGGAGACAGACCGAGCACAGAGCAAGAAAGACCGAGCACAAACCACAAGCACACCGAAACAGACCCGAACAGAAAGGGCTGCCCCCTGAGCGTCGACCGCCTCAACGAACTCATGCTGGTCTCCGCGGCCGTGCTGCTCGTCGCCGTCGTGGCCGTCCGCCTGTCCACGCGAAGCGGGCTGCCCAGCCTGCTCCTCTACCTCGCCATCGGGGTGGCCATAGGGCAGGACGGGCCGTTCGGCGTCCGCTTCGACGACGCCGAGCTGACCCAGGTGCTCGGCTACGCGGCCCTGGTCGTGATCCTCGCCGAGGGCGGGCTCGGCACCAAGTGGCAGCAGATCAGACCCGCGATCCCGGCGGCGGCGGCGCTGTCCACCGTGGGCGTGGCGGTCAGCGTGGGCATCACCGCGGCGGCCGCGCACCTGCTGGTCGGCCTGGAGTGGAAGCTCGCGCTGCTCATGGGCGCGGTGGTGTCGTCCACGGACGCCGCCGCGGTGTTCTCGGTGCTGCGCAGGGTGCCGCTGCCGCCCCGGCTCACCGGCGCGCTGGAGGCCGAGTCGGGGTTCAACGACGCGCCGGTGGTCATCCTGGTGGTGTCGTTCTCCACCACCGGGCACCTGCACTCCTGGTACGAGATCGCCGGGGAGATCGCGCTGGAGCTGGCGATCGGCCTCGTCGTGGGCGTCGCCGTCGGCAGACTCGGCGCGCTGGGGCTGCGGCAGATCGCCCTGCCCGCGTCCGGTCTGTACCCGATCGCGGTGATGGCCCTGGCCGTGCTGGCGTACGCCGGGGGCGCGCTGGCGCACGGCAGCGGCTTCCTCGCCGTGTACATCGCCTCGCTGATCCTGGGCAACGCCAAGCTGCCGCACCGGCCGGCGACGCGCGGCTTCGCCGAGGGCCTGGCGTGGATAGCGCAGATCGGCCTCTTCGTGCTGCTCGGCCTGCTGGTCACCCCGCACGAGCTGGGCGACGACGTGCTGCCCGCGATCATCGTCGGCCTGGCCCTGGTGCTGGTCGCGCGGCCGGTGTCGGTGCTGGTGTCGCTGGCGCCGTTCCGCTGGCCGTGGCGGGAGCGGGCGCTGCTGTCGTGGGCGGGGCTGCGCGGGGCCGTGCCGATCGTGCTGGCCACCATCCCGCTGGTGGCCGACGTCCCGGACGCCGGGCGCGTGTTCAACATCGTCTTCGTCCTGGTGATCGTCTTCACGCTGGTGCAGGCGCCCACCCTGCCCTGGCTGGCCCGCACGCTGCGGCTCGGCGAGGGCGACCAGGCGGCGGAGCTGGACATCGAGTCGGCGCCGCTGGAGCGGCTGCGCGGCCAACTGCTCACCCTCCACGTCCCCCGCGGCTCCCGGATGCACGGGGTCGAGGTGGGCGAGCTGCGGCTGCCCGCCGGGGCGGCGGTGACGCTGGTGGTGCGGGAGGGGCGCAGCTTCGTGCCGCTGCCGGAGACGGTGCTGCGGCGCGGCGACGAGCTGCTCGTGGTCTGCACGGACGAGGTCAGGGACCGGGCCGAGCAGCGGCTGCGGGCGGTCGCCCGTGGCGGCAAGCTCGCCGGATGGCTGGGCGCCTGAGCGGGCCGGCGCGGGCGGGCGGGCGCTCCCCCGGACGGGGGTTCCGGCCGGACAACCGGGGGAGCGTGCCTCATGTCCCGGTGGACCCCGGTGGACTAACCAGCGGGAATGCTGCACCATGGACCGTCGTTAGCACTCACTGAGCAAGAGTGCCAGGAGGAGCAAGTGCCGACGTACCAGTACCAGTGCACCGACTGCGGCGAGGGCCTCGAGGCGGTGCAGAAGTTCACCGACGACGCGCTCACCGAGTGCCCGAGCTGCGACGGACGCCTGCGCAAGGTGTTCTCGGCCGTCGGTGTCGTCTTCAAGGGCTCCGGTTTCTACCGGACCGACAGCCGCGCCGGCGCGAAAGGCAGCTCGTCGAAGAGCTCGTCCTCCTCGAACGGCTCCGGCGACTCGTCGTCCGGCTCGAAGGACTCGGGCACGAAGGGCTCGGGCTCGAAGGACTCGGGCGGGTCGTCCAAGGGCGACAGCAAGCCGGCCTCCACCACGTCGGCCGCCTGAGGTGGCGGTGACCGGGGCGGGTGCCTCCGCCCGGGCGGAGGTGGGGGTCATCGGGGGCTCCGGCCTCTACACCTTCCTCGACGACGTCACCGAGGTGACCGTCGACACCCCCTACGGCCCGCCCAGCGACTCGGTGTTCCTCGGCGAGGTCAAGGGACGGCGGGTGGCCTTCCTGCCCCGGCACGGGCGCGGGCACCACATGCCGCCGCACCGGATCAACTACCGGGCGAACCTGTGGGCGCTGGCCTCCCTGGGCGTGCGCCAGGTGCTGGGGCCGTGCGCGGTGGGCGGGCTGCGCCCCGAGTACGGCCCGGGGACGCTGCTGGTGCCCGACCAGTTGGTGGACCGCACCAAGTCCCGGGTGCAGACCTTCTACGACGGCCTTCCGCTGCCGGACGGCACGGTGCCGAACGTGGTGCACGCCTCCTTCGCCGACCCGTACTGCCCCGACGGGCGGCACGCGGCCGTGGACGCGGCCCGGGCCGCCGGCTGGACGCCGGTGGACGGCGGCACCCTCGTGGTGGTGGAGGGGCCGCGCTTCTCCACCCGCGCCGAGTCGCGCTGGCACGCCGCGCAGGGCTGGTCGGTCGTCGGCATGACCGGGCACCCCGAGGCGGTGCTCGCCCGCGAGCTGGGCCTGTGCTACACGTCGCTGACGCTGGTCACCGACCTGGACGCGGGGGTGGAGACCGGTGACGGGGTCACCCACGACGAGGTGCTGAAGGTCTTCGCGAGCAACGTGGACCGGCTGCGCGGGGTGCTGATGGCGACGGTCGAGGCGCTGCCCGAGGAGCGGGACTGCCTGTGCGCCGGTGCGCTGGACGGGATGGAGACGGGGCTGCCGCTGCCGGGCGAGGGCTGAGGCCGGGCCGGGCTTGCACGGTGCCGGGCTTGGACGGCGCCGGGGCCCGACCTGGACGGCTGGCCCGCGGTGGCCCGGGCCGCACGCCTCCCGCTCGCTCGCTCCTCCTCTGCGGAGACGATGACGCGCTCACCCTCACGGGTGGGCGCGTTTTCCACATGCGGCGGGTTCTCCCCATGTGGATCTCCGTCGGCGCGGAGCGGGTGCGGGGCGGGGCATGGTGGACGCGTCCTGTCCGGTGCTCCTCGCTTCCGTGAAGGTGGTGGCCGCCGTGCTCGCCGTTCCCGCCGTGTCCGACGTCCCCGTGTTCCCCCCGATCAGGGCCGGAGCCGGCCGGAGGCGGCCGCGCGTGCCGCGCGGGCGCCGCGGTGGCCCGGTGGCCGTGGTGGCGGCGGGCGCCGCGGCGGCCGGCGTGCTGGCGGCGCCGGGGC
>NZ_BAAGTD010000089.1:0-17859 GCF_054782095.1 Streptomyces capparidis
TAGCCGGGCAACTGGTCCGCCTTCTGCCCGTGCTCGCGGCCGCCCTGCCCGTTGCCCTGCCCGGTCAGGCAGCCGTACCCGGAGCCCGGCCGCCCCGGCAGCCCCAGCGCCAGCGCCAAGTCGACGAACGCGGCGGCGGTGGCCGTGCCCGTGTGGTGCTGCTCCACCCCGCGGCCGGTGAGCACGTACACCCCGCCGCCGTCGCCGCGGGTGCGGCCGAGCAGCTCCGCGGTGCGCCGCAGCTCGGCGGCGCCCACGCCGGTGACCCGCTCCACCCGCTCCGGCCACCACGCGGCGGCGGCCCGCCGGACCTCCTCCACGCCGGTGGTGCGCTCGGTGACGTACTCCTTGTCCCACCAGCCCTCGTTGAGCACCACGTGCAGCAGCCCCAGCGCCACCGCCAGGTCGGTGCCCGGCGCGGGCGCCAGGTGGACGCCGCCGCGCTCCACGGCGAGGCGGGCGGTGGCCGAGCGGCGCGGGTCGATCACCACCAGGCAGGCGCGCTCCAGGTGCTGCATCAGCGGCGGCATCGTCTCCGCCGGGTTGGCCCCGGCGAGCAGCACCACCTCGGCGCCGCCCAGGTCGGTGACCGGGAAGGGCAGGCCGCGGTCCAGGCCGAACGCGCGGATCCCCGCGGCGGCGGCCGAGGCCATGCAGAACCTGCCGTTGTAGTCGATCTGCGAGGTGCCGAGCGCCACCCGGGCGAACTTGCCGAGCTGGTACGCCTTCTCGTTGGTCAGGCCGCCGCCGCCGAAGACGGCCACCGCGTCGGGGCCCGCCGCGTCCCGGGCGGCCCGTATCCCCGCGGCCACCACGTCCAGCGCGCGGTCCCAGCCCACCGGGCGCAGCTCGCCGCCCTCGCGCAGCAGCGGGGTGGTCAGCCGGTCGGCGGCGGTCAGCACGGCCGGGGCGGTCCAGCCCTTGCGGCACAGGCCGCCGCGGTTGACGGGGAAGTCCCGCGGCTCGACGCGCACCCGGTGCGGGCCGCCGGGGACCAGGGAGGTGGCGCACTGGAGGGCGCAGTACGGGCAGTGGGTGGGCCGGCCCGCTCCCGGTGGTGCCGTCCGGCCGGTGCCGGTGCCGGCCTGCGGGGCGGCCGGCCCCGCGTCGGTGTGCCCCGGGTCGGCGTGCCCGGGGGTCTCCCGTGTCGTCCGCGTCTCCGGTGAAGGGGTGTACATGCTCCTGACCGCCTTCCATCGGCCGCAGCGGTGCGCCCCGGCGCCGGGGCATCCCGCGGCGGGCAGGATGAGGGCGGCGGGCTGGGTGCCCGCCGCCCTCTCTCGGTCACGTCCTGCTGCCTCGTCCGCCGGCGGGGCCGGGGCGGGGCCCGGACGGTCCGGCCGTCCGGGCGCCGCCGGACCCGCGCACGGGCGTGCGCGGCGAGGTGCTCAGAAGATCTTGCCGCCGGTCAGCCGCAGCTTGATCGCCTGCCGGCCGCTCTTGAGCAGCATCTTGCGCACCTGCGGGTCGCCGTGGCGCATGAGCCACACCGCGGTCTTGGCGATGACCGGCGGCTTCGGGCTCATGAAGTGCACGCTGCGGTCCTGGAAGCCGAAGGGCTTCGGCATGAAGTTGGCGTTCTCGATGACGTCCCAGAGGTTCTCGGCGGCCTCGCCGGACGTGATCTTGCCCGCCTGGACGTTGTCCACGTTCTCCACCATGGTGTCGAACAGGTGCTTGAAGCCCTCGTGGTCCGGCCAGTCGTAGCCCAGGTACTGGCCCTTCTCCAGGTCGCGGAAGTGCTGGTCGTTGCCGGACTCCTCGAACTTGGTCAGGCCGGCGCGCGCCCGGAAGGTGCCGTAGTTGTTGCCCCACACCCAGACCCGGAAGACCGCCTTCCAGAACTCGAAGTGGTCGAACGCGGTGAAGCCGGCGTTGACGATCTCGTCGTTGTAGTGGAAGCGGGCCTGCTGCCACTGCTCGAGGTGGTCGAAGCGCTCCGCCGAGAAGTCGTCGTCCTTGCAGGCCCGGATGAGCCGCCAGGCCAGCTTGTTCACGGCGTCGCCGGTGTTGGCCAGGCCGTAGGAGAACAGCGGGTCGATGAACGCGGCGGCGTGGGACAGCAGGCACCAGCGGTCGCCGACGGTCTGCTTCGACGAGTACTGGAGGCGCTCGGTCGACACCCACTCGCGGACCGGGGTGGCACCCGCGTACTGCCGCTTGATGTCGGGGAACAGACCGGTGATGCGGTCGAAGTCCTCCTGGACCGACATGCCCGGCTCCTTCGGCCAGATCCGCGGGTCCACGGTCAGGCCGATCGAGCACAGCGGGTTGCGGGACAGCGGGGTGTTGTCGAACCCGATGACCCACGCCCAGCCGCGGGTGAACATGTGGTGGACGGTGCCCTCGTACCACGGCACCGGCGGCACGTACTCCGGCTTGCGGTCCGGCCACAGGTCGTCGGTGTGGGTGATGCCGTACACGTGGGTGAACATCGACCGGGACTGGTGCTTGTACCGGGGGATCTCGTCACGCAGGTCGAACTTCTTCGCCAGCGGAGAGCGGTAGCCGCTGGCGTCGACCACGTAGCGGGCGCGGTACTCCGTGCCGTTCTCGCCGTGGACGGTCGCACCGGAGCCGTCGAAGTCCACGTCGGCGACCTTGTAGTTCTGGAGCGGGGTGCAGCCGCAGCGCACGGCCAGGTGGAACACCCAGGCGTCCACGTCCTGCCGGTACAGGTGGTGCGCCTCGTGCAGCAGGCCCGGGGTGTGGAACTCGTTGGTCTCCCGCGGGTTCTGCGGCTTGCCCTGCTCGTGCTTGAGGAAGCCGAAGTGGGTCTTCGTCCCGAAGGTCGGGCCGATTGTCTTCGCGCAGTCCTTCAGGGTGCACAGGGTGGTCAGCTCGGGCAGGTTGTAGCGGGCGGCGATGATGCGCTGCGAGACGTTGGTGTACGGGATGGTGGCCTCACCGACCGCGAACCGGGGGTGCACCCCGCCGTCGATGAGCAGGACCTTCACACCGTTGCGGGCGAGGGCGGCGCCCAGCATGGAGCCGCCCAGGCCCGCGCCGATGATGGCCACGTCGAACCGGTTTTGCTTCGAGATCATGAGCGGGTGCTCCTAGAGAGGTCGATGGGCGCGGTTGTCAGGACCAGTGCTCGCCGAGCGGGGAGCGCAGCTTGCGGCCGATGACGGGCCACGTCGCGGCGATGTGCTTGAGCTCCTCGGCGAGGTCGAACTCGTCACGGGACAGGCGCTTCTTGATGAAGAGCGAGAAGCCGTCGTCCACGACCGGGCCGATGTCCCTCGGAGCGGTGTTGCGGGCCCACTTGATCGTTTCGGCGACCTTCAGCGGGCTGGCGTTGAACCAGCGGTTGTCCGGGTCGGCCAGACCGAACGCCGGCGGGACGAAGTCCGCCTTCTGGAGTGCGGCCATGATCTCCTTGGCGGCGACCTGCGGGTCGTGCCGCTTCTCCGAGACCTGCTGCACCTGGTCGGAGACGAAGGCCATGAGCTGGCGCAGCGGGGCGTAGTCCGAGATCGACCCGGCCGGGGCGATGGCCTCCAGGCCGGCCAGGTCGTGGGTGTCGCGCGAGTTGAGGAACTTGGCGTACGCGCTGTTGATCTCGAAGGTGGCCATGATCTGGCCCAGGGACCACACGCGGAACCAGGTGTCCCACAGCTCGTAGGTGCCGAAGCTGGTGTACGCGTTGGCGACCAGGTTGTCGTTGAAGTCCAGCAGGCCCTGCTCGAGCCGCTGCACGTACTCGAAGCGCTCCTCGGTGAAGTCGTCGTCCTTCAGCGCCTCCAGCAGCCGGCTGGAGAGCGCGTTGATGACCTCGAAGGAGTTCGACAGGCCGCGGGAGAACAGCGCGTCCACGAAGCCCGCGGCGTGCGAGGTCAGGCACCAGCGGGCGCCGACGGTCTTGCTCGAGGAGTACTGGAGGCGGCCGGTGCGCACCCACGGGCGGACCGCGACGGCGTCCGTGAACTGGCGCCGGACGTCGGGGAAGCGGGCGATGAAGGCCCGGAACTCCTCCTCCGGCGTGCCGTCGAAGTCCGGGTGGATCCGCGGGTCGAGGTTGATGCCCACGCTGACCAGCGGGTTGGTGGCCCTGGCGTGGTTGTCGAACGGGATCACCCAGGCCCAGCCGCCTTCGAACAGGTGGTGCAGGGTGCCCTGGTGCCACGGGGTGGGGTGCCCGTGGGAGACCTTCGGGAGCAGGTCGTCGTACGGGGTGACGCCCACCATGTGGGTGAACAGGGAGCGGGAGTGGTGCCGCATCCGGGTGGGGGTGTCCCGCAGGTTCAGCTTCTCCGCCAGGGGAGAGCGGAAGCCGCTGGCGTCCACGACGAAGCGGGTGGTGTAGGTGTTGCCGCGCTCGTCGGTGAGGGTGGCGGCGGCGTCCGTGAACGAGACATCGACGATCTTGGTCTGCTGGAGGATGCGGGCGCCGTACTTCACCGCCACGTTGAGCATCCAGGCGTCGATGTCCTGCCGGAAGAAGTGGTTCTCGATGTGCGTGATGCGGGGGATCGGGAACTGGTGGGCCTCGTGGAACTTCTGGCGCTCGCCCTCGCGGTGGTAGAGGAACCCGAAGTTCTTCTTGATGCCGGAGGTGGAGGTGATCTTCCCCTGCACGTTCTCGAACGTCGTGAGGTACTTGATCTCGGGAACGTCGTACCGCTCGCTGACGAGTCGCATCAGCATCGAGGTGTACGGAATGGTGGACTCGCCGATGGCGAAACGGGGGTGCTTGCCCGCGTCGATGATGAGCACATTGGCCCCGTTGCGGGACAGCACCGAGGCCAGTGCCGCCCCGGCGAGGCCCGAGCCGAGGATCACCACGTCGGTGTCCGGGCGCTCCGTTTTCGTCGGCTTCGTCGTCCTGGTGCTCCTGGGCATGCAGACATCCTCCGAATCATGGGCGGGCGCAATTGCTTCGAGCAACCCGCCGTATTCCTGACGGGACCGGGTGGCGCTTGGTGCAGAACCGACGCGCGGTTCCCGGAGCGTGGGTCCGCGAGGCCGCTCGCCTGGTCGCATGCGGTCAGTCGACCTGACGCGCGGTGATTTCCTCTCCAGCGGCTTGCCGGCTGACGCGGGGGAACCCCGGCCCCAGTCAGCGAAAGGCCGGTGTCTCGGGTCAGGGGGCAGCTTCCAAAACAGTCCTCGAACCCCGGTTGAGCTTTGGCGAGGCGCCTTGTCGGACGCGTCCGCCGCACCGGTGGAAGGCGCGCGGCGGGCCGCGCCCCGCGCCTTCCACCGGACCTCAGGAGGCCCGCCGTGCCTGCCGGGCGGTCGCGAGGTCGTCGGGGGCGTCCGTGCCGCGGGCGCCGAAGCCGCGCGGCTGGTCGAAGATCCGGGTCTTGACCTGGTCGAACACGCGGTCCGGCGCCCAGCGGGCCAGTGCGGCCAGCGGACGCGCCGGCTTGCCGACCAGGTACCGGGTCTTGGGCCGGTTCGCGACCAGGGCGCGGTGCACCACCTTGGCCACGTCGATGGGCGGCGCGCCGATCTTGTCCATCTGCTGGGTCATCCGGGCCAGCATCGCCCGGAAGGCGTCCTCGTACAGGTGGCGCCCGCGCGGCGTGAACGCCTCGATGACCTGCCGGCCCTCCTGCTCCACGCCGCCGGCCGCGCTGCTGCGGATCGCGGCGGGCTCGATCAGGACCACGTGGAGGCCCCAGGGCCGCAGCTCGAAGCGCAGCGCGTCGTTCAGCGAGGCGAAGGCGTGCTTGGAGGCGTTCAGCGGGCCGGCGAAGGGCATCGTCAGCCGGTCGCCGATGGACCCGATGTTGATGATCCGGCCGCCCGCCGCGCGCAACTGCGGACAGAACTCCTGGGTGACCGCCACCTGACCGAAGACGTTGATCTCGAACTGACGGCGCAGCACGTCCAGGTCCACCAGCTCGGTGGGCGAGGGGATGCCGATGCCCGCGTTGTTGATCAGCGCCAGCAGGCGGCCCCCCGTCAGCTCCTCGACCTGCTCGCCCGCGGCCCGGATCTGGTCGGCGTCGGTGACGTCGAGCAGCAGCGGGTGCACCGTGCCGCGCGCCGCCGAGACCAGCGAGGCGCCGTCGGACTTCCTGCGGACGCCGGCGAACACCTGGTAGCCCTTCTCCGCCAGGTACAGCGTGCAGGCACGACCGATACCGGTGGACGCCCCGGTGATGACCACACTTTCTTTGCCGTGCGTTGATTCTCGCATGGGCTGACTCACCCCTAATGTGGTGGATCGGAACAGGTGCGGAAACGTGCCGCCTACAGGTGCCCCCGGCGAATCTCGGCGCGGGGCCGCGCGGCATGTCGACGGGGGATGCGGGCATGGTGAACGCCGAGCGGGCGTCATTGGCGCGACCGTGGATTTGTCGACAGCCGTGCTCAAACGTAGTCGAGCGTGCTGCCAACGTAAACGGGGGGATTCCGCTCCCGGCTGACAGGGCGCTCGGGCGCGGCTCGAGCGCGCCCCGTGCCGGATACCGGACAGCCGTCACCGGGCGGTTCGAGGGCTCCTACCCCTTGCCCACACGGCATCGCCGGCACTCTCCATTCCCGCTGAAATCCCGCTGCACCGCCACTGGAGCCGGGGCAGCTCCGTCCGGGCTCGACCGCTGCTCCGTGGCCGGATCGTTACGTTGGCATCGGATTTCGTTTTGTACAGCGACTGCCGCGGCAGGAACGGCGGCCGCTCTTCCAGATGGGTGGGTCAGTATGAGCGAAGGCCAGGGAGTCATAGCGTTCCCCTTTCCGGCACCGGACGACCTGTTGGAATTCCCGCCGCAGTTCGCGGAATTGCGGGAAAAGGCTCCGGTGACCCGTGTGCAACTTCCGAACGGGGCGCAGGCGTGGCTGGTGACCAGATACGCCGATGTGCGCAAGGTGCTCGTCGACCCGCGGTTCAGCCGTGAGCTGGCCGCCCAGTCCGAGGCCTCCCGGCTGGCGCCCGCGGCCATCCTCAACAAGTCCCTGATCGGCCTCGACCCGCCGGACCACACCCGCCTGCGGCGGCTGGTCTCCCGCGCGTTCACCGCCCGCCGCGTCGAGCGCCTGCGCGGCCGGGTGGTGGGCCTGGTCGACGGCCTGCTCGACACCCTCGCCGACTCCCCGCGCCCCGCCGACCTGGTCGAGCTGTTCACCCTCCCGCTGCCCGTGCTGGTCATCAGCGAGATGATGGGCGTGCCCGAGGCCGACCGCGCCAACTTCCTCACCTGGTCCGAGGAGGCCGTCGGCGGGCCGACGCAGCCGGAGATGGTCGCCCGCGGCTACCGCAGCCTGACCGAGTACTTCGACGGCCTGATCCGGGAGAAGCGGGAGAACCCGCAGGACGACCTGCTCACCGCGCTGATCTCGGCCCGGGACGAGGACGACCGGCTCGACCACGACGAGCTGCTCGCGCTGAGCGTGCTCATGCTGGTCGCCGGGCACGAGACCACCACCACCCTGCTCGGCTCCTTCATCGTCACCCTCATGCGCCACCGCGACCGCTGGGACTGGCTGCGCGAGAACCCCGACTCCGTCCCGTCCGCCGTCGAGGAGCTGCTGCGCACCGTGCGCCGCAGCGACATCGGCGGCGGGTTCCCGCGCATCGCCAAGGAGGACGTCGAGCTCAGCGGCGTCACCATCAAGGCGGGGGACGCGGTCATCCCCGTCATGGACTCGGGCAACCGCGACCCGGAGGTCTTCAAGAACCCCGAGGAGATGGACTTCACCCGCGAGTGGAACCCGCACTTCGGCTTCGGTGCCGGCATCCACTTCTGCGTGGGCGCGCCCCTGGCCCGCCTGGAGATGCAGGAGGGCCTGCGCCTGTTGACCCAGCGCTTCCCCGGGCTGCACCTGGTCGGCGACGTCAACGACCTGCGCCTGAAGCCCCACGCGGCGATGCGCAGCCTCGAGGCCATGCCCGTCGACTGGTGACCCGCACGCCCCGCTGAGCGCCCGCCGCTCGCCGACGGCTGCCCGCGCCGGACCCACCGGCCGGCGGGCGGCCGTCGCCGTCTTCGCGCACCCTCGTCCCCTCCCGTCTCAGCACCGCTCCCGTGGAACTCCACTCTCCCCCGGCGATTGCTCGGATGAGTCCGGCCACACTGGCACCGCCGCTCCCCACCTGGGGCGCGGTGGTGCCGCCACCCCTTTTCCCGTCGGTGGCGCGCCGCTTCTTGTCCAAGGAACGAAGCCCAAGGAGCAACACATGCGCAAAGCAGCCTCTCCCAAAGGCGCCGTCGTCGTCACCGGCAGCTCGACCGGCATCGGTCGGGCCACCGCGCTGCGGCTGGCGCGCGGGGGGTACCAGGTCTTCGCGGGGGTGCGCACGGAGCAGCACGGCCAGGACTTATGCCGGGCCGCCCAGGGCTCGCTGGAACCCCTCGTCCTCGACGTCACCAACGAGAAGCACATCACCCGGGCCGCCGAGCGGGTCCTGGAGGCCACCGACGGCCGCGGCGCCGTCGGGCTGGTGAACAACGCCGGCGTCGGCATCACCTCGCCCACCGAGGTCGTCCCCATGGCGACGGTGCGCGAGTGCTTCGAGATCAACCTGTTCGGGCAGTTGCGCATGATCCAGGAGTTCGTGCCGCAACTGCGCCGCACCACGGGCCGCCTGATCAACATCGGCTCGATCGGCAACCGCGTCGTGATGCCGTTCGCCGGGCCGCTGAACGCCTCCAAGTGGGCGTTCGCGGCCCTCAACCACGCGCTGCGGGTCGAGCTGCTGCCGTGGGGGATCCGCGTCGTGCTCATCGAGCCGGCGTCCATCAAGACCGCGGCGGTGGACAAGCTGGAGCAGGGCGGCCTGGACAACATCAAGCAGTTCGGCGAGCACGAGCGGTTCCTGTACGAGGACGCCTACCGCTCGATGCTCACCCAGGCCGCCATGCACGTGCGCAGGCTCGGCACCTCCGCCGAGGCCGTGGCCAAGGCCGTGGAGCGGTCGATGGTCTCGCCGCGGCCCAAGGCGCGCTACCTGGTGGGCAAGTCGGCGCGTCCGCTGGCCGCCGTCGTGAAGTACGCGCCGGACCGCTTGTACGACAAGATCCGCCTGAAGGTCTTCGCCCTGCCCCCGGTCTTCGGGGCCCGGGCCGGGGAGAGCGCCCCCGCGGCCACCGCCCTGCCGATGCCGGAGCGCCGGCCCGTCCGCGAGGCGGCCTGACCCGCCGCCGGTCCCGCCCGCCGAGGCGGCGCGAGCCGGTCCCGTCCGTGCCGCACCGCCCTGAGCCGGTCTGAACCGGGGTGAGAACCCCCCTCCGCCTCCGCTTCCCCGGGTCCCACGGGCCCCGGGGAAGCGGAGTGCGGGCCCCCGGGCAGGCCGGAGGCGGGCAGGCCCGGTTTGCGGGAGCGCCATACGGAGGTAAAGTTCATTAGGCGATGAAATAGTTCGCCCACCGGGGCGAGACGCCACCGCACGGCACGTCACATTCGTGTCCTCGGGAGGTGTGAGTGATGGACCACGTCGTCGAGTGGCTGCTGACCCTGCCCATGTGGATCACCGTGACACTGGTCTTCCTGCTCCCCGCCCTGGAGGCCGCCGCCTTCCCCGGCGTGTTCCTCCCCGGCCAGTCCGCGGTGATGGCCGGCGGTGTGCTCGCCTACCACGGCACCGCCCCCATCGGCGCCGTGCTGGCCGCCGCCGTGCTCGGCGCGGTGGTCGGCCCCGGCGTGGGCTACCTGGTCGGCCGGCGCTGCGGCACGCCCCTGCTGGCCCGCGTCCCCGAGTGGCTGGTGAAGTCCAAGGACCTGGCCAGAGCCGAGGAGCTGCTGCGCAGGCTGGGCGGGGCCGCCGTGGTCGGCGCCCGCTTCGTGGTCGTCCTGCGCACCCTGGTGCCTGTGCTCAGCGGCGCCGCCCGGCTGCCCTTCCGGCGCTTCCTGATGTGGAACGCCGTCGGCGGCACCGTGTGGGCCGTGGGCTGGGTGCTGGCCGGATTCGCCGCCGGCAACGGCTGGGACCGCGTCCGGCAGTCCGCCTCCCAGGGCGCCGCGCTGCTGCTCGCGGCCCTCGTCGCGGTGCTGCTCGTGCGCGCCGGGATCCGCCGCCTGCTGGCCCGCCGGGCCCCGGGCGGACCGCGCCCCGCCGGGCGCGGTGAGCGCGGGTGGACGGTCTAGGCGGCCTCAACCTCCGCTCGCCCGCGGACAGTCATGGTGAGGGCTCCCGCCCGCCGTCGCCGACGGCGGGGCCGCGGCAGGCACGTCGGAAGGACGGGAGCATTCGATGAAGGCCATCAAATCCCCCGGGAACGCCAGGACGGCCGATCCCGCGGAGAAGTACGACGTCGCCATCCTCGGCGGCACCCTGTCCGCCGGGCTCCTCGGCGCCGTGCTGTCCCGCCAGGGCGTGCGGGTGCTCATCATCCGCGGCGCCGACGACGACGGCGCCCCCTCGGGCGAGACCACCGTGCCGTACACCGCCGAGGTCTTCCTGCTGCTGGCCAAGCGCTTCGAGGTGCCCGAGATCTCGGCGTTCAGCCTCTTCCCCGAGCTGCCCCGCGAGGTGCGGGCCGACAGCGGCGTCAAGAAGAGCCTCGGCTTCCTCTACCACCGCCCCGGCCAGCCGCAGGACTCCCGGGAGACCGTCCAGTTCAACGTGCCGAACGAGCACGGCGAGTGGCACCTGTACCGGCCCACCGTGGACCGCTACACCCGCGAGCTGGCGGCCCGCTACGGCGCCGCCCTCGCCCCCGACGACGTGTACGTCGCCGACGCCTGGACCGACGAGGACCTCGGCCATGTGCGCGCCACCGACGGGCACGTCTACCGCGCCTCCTACCTGGTGGACTGCACCGGCCCCGACTCGCCCCTGCTGCGCCGCCACGGCGGCGACGACCCCGAGCCGCGGCTCGCCCACCGCTCCCGGGTCTACGCCACCCGCATGCGCGGCGTCGCGCCGACCGAGGAGCTGCTGCCGCCCAGCCGCCAGGACAAGGTCAGCCCCTGGTCGCACGGCACCGTGCACCACCTGTTCGACGGCGGCTGGGTGCAGCTCGTCCGCTTCGACAACCACAAGGACGGCCGCAACCCGGTGACGAGCGTGACCCTCAGCGTCGACCCGGACGAGTTCGGCGACCTGCCGGACGACCCCGACAAGGCGCTGCGGGCCGTCGTCGAGCGCTACCCCGACCTCGCCCGGCAGTTGGAGGGCGCCACCCCGGTGTGCCCGTGGACCGTCGCCCCGCTCTACCAGCGCACGGCCGCCACCACCCACGGCGAGCGCTGGTTCGCGCTGGAGCGCACCGCCGCCCGCAACGACATGTTCCTCTCCCGGGACGTCACCATGGCCACCGAGATGGTGCACGCCCTGGCGTCGGTGCTCATCCCCGCGGTGCGCCGGGACAACTGGGCCGTCAGCCCGTTCACCCGCGTCGCCCGCTTCCAGGAGGTGCTCGGCGACTTCAACGACCGCCTGCTGCGCGCCGCCCGCACCGCGAGCAAGGACTTCCCGCTGTGGAACGCCTTCTCCCGGGTGTGGCTGCTGTGGCAGATCCTCGCCGACCTGTCGCTGAAGCGGGCCCGCCTCGACGCGGAGATCGCGGGCGACTGGGAGCCCGTGGAGCGGTTCGAGCTGGGCGGGATCTGGTTCCAGGCGCCCGCCGGGCTGCGGGAGATCATCGACCGCACCCTGGAGACGGTGGAGCGGGTGCGCGCCGGGGAGCTGGAGCCCGGCACCGCCGCCGCGCGGATCTTCGCGGACCTGCGCGGCGAGGAGTTCGTGCCCCCGCTGTACGCCTTCGGCGACCCCGACGCCCGGGTGTACCACTTCACCCTCCCCAAGCGGCTGAAGATGCTGTGGTGGGTGAAGACCAAGGCGCCCGCGGACTTCCGCAGGCTGCTGACCCGCGACAACGTCAGCGGAGTGACGTCGGCCTCCAGCCGCTGACGCCACCCGGGTGACCGGCGGCGGCGCCCACCGCGTGTGCGCGGTGGGCGCCGCCGTGCGCCCGGCCGCGCACCGGGCCCCTTTGGCCGCCCGTCGGCGGATACTGGAAAGCGGGCCGGCGTCCGACAGGGAGGAGGCAGCGGTGATCGAGCACTCCGTGGTGCAGCGGGTGATCCAGGACTGGCTGGTGGAACGTTTCGCCGCGCGGCTCGGCATGCCCGCGGCCGAGCTGACCGGCGACACCTACATCGACGAACTCGACATCGACTCGGTGGACGCGGTGCGCGTCGTCACCGACCTGGAGCGCTGGTTCGGGCAGCAGCTCGACGTGGGCGTGGTGCGGCGCCACCCCACCATCGAGGCGCTGTCGGGCTATCTGGCCCGGGAGTACGCCCGCCGCGGCACCCGCCCGCTCCAGCGGAACACCCCGGCGCCCTGAGCACCGCCGGCTCCCCGCACGCGCCGGGCGCCCTGAGCACCGCCGCGCGCCCGGTGCCCGGCACTGCCGGACACCGGGCGCGCGCACGCGGGCGAGCTGCCCTCCCGCCGCCGGGAACGCCGCTGCCGCCGGCGCCCGGTCAGGGGGAGGGCGCCGGCGGCAGCGGTGGGAGGGCGGGGTTCAGCCCACCCGCGGGCCGGTCTCCTGGAGCACCCGCCCGTAGGAGCCGCGCCAGTAGGCGAGCGGCGTGCGGTCCTGTTCGCTGGCGCCGCTGACCACGCGCCCGATCAGCAGGGTGTGGTCCCCGGCCTCGACCGCGTTGAACAGCTCGCACTCGGCGTGCGCCACCGTCACGCCGAACAGCGGGCTGCCGGTGAAGCGTCCCGGCTCCCAGCGGACCCGCTCGAACTTGTCCTCGGCGCCGGAGGCGAACAACTGGGACACCGCCTGCCCCTGCGAGCCGAGGATGTTCACGGCGAACCTGCCGGTCGCCAGGATCGCCGTCAGCGTCCCGCTGCGGTTGTCCACGCTGGACAGCAGCAGCGGCGGGTCGGCGGAGACACTGCATATCGCCGAGCAGGTCAGGCCGCGCGGGCGGTCCTGCTCGTCCATGGTGGTGACCACCGAGACGCCGCTGGCGAAGGAGCCCATCACGAAGCGGAACGTCTGGAGGTCGACGGAGGGCAGCGACCCGATCGTGGCCGGGTCCTGCGGCAGCAGGGCGGAGGGGGTGTCGGCGGGAAGCGTCATCACAGCTCACCTGCCTCGGCGGCCGCGGTGAGCCGCGCTCGGTCGGTCTTGCCGTTGGCGGTCCTTGGGAGGTCCTCGAGGATGTGCAGCCTGTCGATGATCATGTAGGTCGGCAGCCTTTCCGCGCAAGCGCGCTTGACGTTGAGCAGGGAAGGACGTTGCGTCTCCGACGGCACGACGGCGGCGTGCAACTGGGCCTCCAGACCGGAGCCGACGACCAGGACCGCCACGTCGGACACGGAGTCCAGCGCGGCGATGGCCGCCTCGATCTCGCCCAGCTCGATGCGGTGCCCGCGGACCTTGACCATGTGGTCGCGGCGCCCCGCGTACTCCAGGTCCCCGCCGGGGTTCCGCCTGGCGATGTCACCGGTGCGGTACGGGCCTCGGTGCGGCTCACGGCCCCAGTAGCCGAGCATCACGGTCGGCCCGTCCACCACGACCTCGCCCTCCTCCCCGTCGCCGGGGTCGAGGGTCACCGTGTCGCCGGAGCAGGCCCGCCCGATGGGCACCGGGCGGTCGCGCTCCAGGTCGGCGTCGGTGACCTCGTAGGAGGTGCACACATTGGTCTCGGTGGGCCCGTACCAGTTGAGCAGCCGCACACCCGGCCACGCCTTGCGCAGCGCGTGCACGTGGTGGATGGCGAACGGCTCGCCCGCGAACAGGCAGGCGCGCAGCGCGGGCGGCGGCGGCCCGTCCAGCAGGCCGCCCTCACGGATCATCAGGCTCAGCGCCGACGGCACCGAGTACCACACCGTGATCCCGCGTTCGCGCATGAACTCGACCAGTTGCTCCGGCGCGTACGCCATCTCCTGCGGCACCAGGTGCACCGAGGCACCGGCCAGGAAGGCGGCGTACAGGTCGAAGACGGACAGGTCGAAGTTGAACGGCGCGTGGTTCGACAGCCGGTCTCCCGGCCCCACCTGCACCTCCGCCGCCGCCCACTCGACGAACGCCAGCGCGTTGCGGTGGGACAGGCACACGCCCTTCGGGTCACCGGTGGACCCCGAGGTGTACAGGATGTAGGCGGGCTCGTCCGGCTCGTTCTCGTACGGTCTGGGCCGGGCTCCGTCGGACGCCCTGCGGCGCAGCTCCTCCAGGCTGATCAGGGACGCGCCGTCCCAGTTCGCCTTGCGGGCGCGGAACGCGGCGTCCTCGTCGGCGACCACCAGCGCGGGCTCGGCGTTGGCCGTGATCTTCGTCAGCCGGGCCGGCGGGTTGGAGCCGGTGACGGGGATGTAGATGGCGCCGACGCGCAGCGCGGCCTGCATCACCGCGATTGCCTCGGTGCTCTTGTGGCTCCAGATCACCACCCGGTCGCCCGGCCGCACTCCCTGGCCGAGCAGGGCGGCGGCGTAGCGGTCGGCGAGGCGGTCCAGGTCCCGGTAGGTCATCGGGCCGTCCGGCCCGTGCACGGCGACGGCGCCGGGATCGCGCCGCGCCGACTCGATGAGCAACTGGTGCAGCCTCATGGGCTTCATAGCCCGAGCTCCCTTGCGATGAGTTGCCGCTGGATGTCGGAGGTGCCGGAGAAGATGACCGACGGCACCGCGTCGCGCAGCACCGCCTCGATGCGCTCCGCGCGCTGGTAGCCGCGGCCGCCGAACAGCCGCACCGCGTCCAGGGCGCTGGCCAGCACGCCCTCGGAGACGGCCAGCTTGGACAGGGCGATGGACAGCGTCTTCGTCGGGGCGCCGGTGTCCATCTCCCAGCAGGCCCGGTACAGCAGCAGCCGGGCGCTCTCCAGGCGCAGCTTCATGTCCGCGATGCGGTGGGAGACCGCCTGGAACTCCGACAGCCGCCGCCCGAACTGGCGCCGCCCGCGCACATGCGCCACACAGGTCTCGATCACCCTGTCGGTCAGGCCCACGTAGCCCGCGAACAGGCAGGCCCGCTCCCAGCCCATGGAGTGCTGGAAGATCCAGCCGCCCTGGCCGGGCTCGCCGAGCACGTTCTCGTCGGGGACGAACGTGCCGTCGAAGCGGACACTGCCCGCGGGGCACTGGAGCAGCCCCATCTTGTCGAACGGCTCGCTCGGGGTGACGCCGGGCGCGGACCGGTCCACCACGAAGCCGGTGACGCCGAACGGGCCGGCCTTGGCGTCGGTGGTGGCGTAGGTGACGAACACGTCGGAGACCGGGCCGTTGCTGATGAAGCTCTTCTCGCCGTCCAGCACCCAGCCGCCGTCCACCCGGCGCGCGGTGACCGCGAGCCTGGAGACGTCCGAGCCCGCGTTCTGCTCCGTGATCGCGTTGCCGGCGATCAGCTCACCGGACGCCAGACCGGGCAGCACCCTGCGCCGCACCGCCTCGCTGCCGAAGTCCACGATCGGCATGGCGCAGGCGAACAGGTGCGCGCTGGCCCCGAAGACCAGCCCGGTCTCGGCGCAGCCGCGGCCCAGCGCCTCCACCAGGTGCGCGGTCTCCAGCGCGCCGAATCCGCCGCCCCCGTACTCCTTGGGGATGGACAGGCCCAGCAGACCGAGCTTGCCCAGGCGCCGGAAGTCGTCCTTGGTGAAGTACTCGGTCGATGGTGCGGTGTCGGCGGGGAACGCCTCGCGCACGGCGGCGAGGGTCTCGTCGTAGCGGGCCCGTTGCTCGCTGGTCCAGCCGAACTCCACGGTTCCTCCCCAGGTGGTCGGGCGGTCCTGATCCGACGTGCGGCCCGGACCGGTGCTTGGCGGCTGTGCGTCGCCGCGCGGCCCGGTCGGGTACGGGACGCGGCGCGGGGTGGGCTAGGGGTGGTCGCCGCCCTTGGGGGCGGACAGGGACCGCTCGGCGCCGGGCTCGGCGGCGGCGGTGGAGGCGGCGGCGGACGGCGCGGCGGCGTCGTACGGCGCCCGTTCCAGGCCCTCCTCGTCGGCCGCCCGCTTCAGCAGCATCGACAGCAGCGGCGCCGCCATGGCCGTGGTGAACAGCGCCATCATCACCATGGAGGTGAAGAGCTGGGTGCTGAGCAGGCCCAGGCTCAGACCCACGTTGAGGATGATCAGCTCGGTGAGACCCCGGGTGTTCATCAGCAGCCCCAGGGTGGTGGCCTCGCGCCACTTCATGCCGGTGAGCCGCGCCGGGATCGCCACACCGCCCAGCTTGGCCAGGCAGGCCACCGTGATGATGGCCAGCATCTCCCACAGCCCGGAGAGGGTGAGCGAGGTCAGGTCCACCTTCAGCCCGGTGACCACGAAGAACAGCGGCAGCAGCACCCGGCCCACGTGCTCCAGCGGCACCATCGCGGCCTCGTGCAGGCTGCCGTCGGGGTCGCGCGGCATGATGATGCCGAACAGGAACGCGCCGAAGATCGCGTGGATGCCGATCTCCGAGGTGACGTAGGACGAGCAGAACACGCCGGCGGCGGTCAGCACGGCCAGGTAGGGCCGCAGCGCCGCGCTCGCCCGGCGCGCCGTCCAGGCCAGCAGCGGCTTGATCACCGCGAACATCACGACGACGTAGACCGCCGACCAGATGATGACGCCGATGAACGCGCTGGTGCCGCCCGCGGTGACCAGCGCCACCACGAACGCGAGCATGCACCAGGCCAGCACGTCGTCGGCGGCGGCCAGCGCGAGGGCGAGCGAACCGGCCCGGCTGAACTGGAGTTTCTGGTCGGAGATGATCCGGGCGAGCACGGGGAAGGCCGTGATGGACATGGCGACGCCCAGGTACAGGCAGAAGTCCAGCATGTCCACGTGCTTGCCGTTCACCGAGTCGTGCGACTCGTAGATGAGCGCGGCCAGGCCCATGCCGAGCGTCAGTGGCAGCCCGATGGAGCACAGCCAGATCGTCCCGGTGGCCTTGCGCTTGCCGCGCAGCTTCCCGCCGTCGAACTCCCAGCCGATGATGAACATGAACAGCAGCAGGCCGACTTGCGACACCACGTTCAGATAGGGCCGGACCTCGGCTGGGAACAGCCGGTTGGGCAAGTCGCCTGGGAAGAGCCCGAGGAGGCTGGGGCCCAGGCAGATGCCGGCGGTGATCTCGCCGATCACCGCGGGCTGCTTCACGCGGCGGGCGAGCCACACGAACAGCGCGCCTACGGCGAGCACCAGTGCGATGTCACCGAGGGCCACGGTGACGATCCACTCCGCGTGTTCCTCTTTGCTGCTCACTCGAACTCCAGTGGATGAAAGATACGGACGGGGCGTGGGGAAAGTGGTGCGGGTGCGAGCCGCGGGGCGTCAGGCCCGGATGGTCCAGGTGTCGGCGCCCGCGAGCAGCGCGGCGAGGTCGCCCTTGCCCTTGGCGTCGATCGCCTGCTCGAGCTGCTCGGCCATGGCGTCGTCGTAGACGGTCCGCGCGACGTCCCGGAAGACGCCGATCGGGGTGTGCCGGAGGGTGGCCGGGTCGGCGAGGCGGGACAGGGCGAAGGCGGTGGTGGGGCTGGCGCAGTGGGCGTCGTGGACGAGGACGGCGTCGGTGCCGGCCTCGGTGACGTCGACGACGGTCAGGTCGCCGGTGGCCGGGTCGCGGACCACGCCCTTGGAGCCGAGGCCGTCGGCGGCGGGGGCGCCGAAGCGGATCGGCTGCCCGTGCTCCAGCCGGATCAGCGCCTCCAGGGCGCTCTCCTTGTCCTTGAGCAGCTCGTATGCGCCGTCGTTGAAGATGTTGCAGTTCTGGTAGATCTCCACCAGCGCCGTGCCCGGGTGCTCCGCGGCCTGGCGCAGCACGCTGGTGAGGTGCTTGCGGTCGGAGTCGATCGTCCGCGCCACGAACGACGCCTCCGCGCCGAGGGCCAGGGAGATCGGGTTCAGCGGCCCGTCGAGCGAGCCCATGGGGGTGGACTTGGTGATCTTCCCGGTCTCGGAGGTGGGGGAGTACTGGCCCTTGGTCAGCCCGTAGATGCGGTTGTTGAACAGCAGGATCTTGAGGTT
>NZ_BAAGTD010000090.1:0-16318 GCF_054782095.1 Streptomyces capparidis
GGCGGCGCGCTGCAATTCCTCATCACCTCGATGCTCGAGAACCGCCCGCCGCGCCGCAGGAGGGCAAGCTCCGCGTGTATACGTGGCAGGGCCGCTACTGCGGCAGGGCCCATCCGATTCAGGCACTCCAGGACGTGGCTCGAGGTGGCCTCGTTCCCCTCCTATAGACGAAGTCCCCGCTCCTGCCGAGTCGTGGTTCTGCGGCCGTGTCGATCGTGGGACGGCTGGTACCGCGGACGAGCTGTGGAAGTTGTCAAGAGGGGAAGCCGACCGGCCCGGCTCCTGTGGATCGGGGCAAGCAGGGCTCGAAGATCGGATGAAGAACCACAAGATCCCGCGCGACTGCCGACAGCGCGGTGACGGTCTCCACCACGCCGTCCAGGCCGTCGCCCACCTGCACAACCTCGCCCTCGCCGCATGATCGGCCGAACCACAAGCTTGACCTGCCCGCTCACAGCCTTCTGCAACACGCTCTGGGTCGTGTGTCGAAAGTGAATCTCGGGCTGTGAATGATCACGGTTCATGGGTCGGGGAGATCTCACGGAGGAGCAGTGGGGGTGGTGTTGCGCCGCTGTTGCCGAAGGGAGCGAGGGTGGGGCGGCCGCCTGTCTGGCCTCGGAGGCCGGTGATTGACGGCGTACGATTCCGGGTCCGGATCGGTGTGCTGTGGCGGGACGTGCCCATCGAGCACGGGTCGTGGGGACGGATTTGCGACCTGTTCCGGCGATGGCACCGGATCCTCACCCGGCTCCAGTCCCTGGCAGCCGAGGCGGACGAACTTCAGCTTCCCGTGGCCCGCGCGGCCCGGGTCAAGCTCGACGGCAAGGGACCTCGCAAGAGACTCCGCACAGGACTTCGCAGACGCACGACGAGGAATGCGCGGACATGCTTCTGCGCCGACGCGTGGGACACCCCGCGCTGTGAGCGACGCAGCCGCACCAGACGCGACACGGCAGGGATCGTCAATAGCCGTGCACGAGCGCACAAGGACACACCAGCCGAGGACTGAGAGCGTTGAAGAGCAAGGAATCAGCCCACGAAAAATGGTGATCATGAAACTGTCCGCTGCTCGACAGCGCACAGCACTGCTCGGAGCGGTGCTGTGCCTGCTGACCCTGCCCTTCCTGTCCGCCTCACCGGCGTCGGCGGACGGCGGTGAATGGGACTTCCTGGGAACGAAGGATTTCTACGCCAACGGCGGCGTGTACACCACACATGTCGCGCAGTCCTCCGGCGGCGACTTCAAGGCCTGTCTGGCGCATGTCGGTTCTCCCCCGCCCACCCAGATGACCTACAGCCTGTACGAGTGGGACGAGAGCAACGCCGACGACTACGTCACCAGCGCAACCCTGCCCACCACCGAGTGCCTGACCGCCAGGGGTATCAGCGCGTTCGTCGACGGCGACAACGGCAAAGCCGAGTTCTATCTGCGCACACCGTACGACCCGTACCCGGTGTTCGCGGGCCGGTTCTGGGACTGATCCGACCAGCTAGCAGCCGCCGTCAAGGAGGGCCTCACCAGGGTGAAGCGGCCGGGCAGGGCGTGGAGCACCGGGCGCGCGACCACCTGAGCACCGGCCCGGCGGACGCACAAGGCAGCACGGCGGGGCACCACTGCGGTGCAGCAGCTCGCCGCTTGGCGGACATAGCCGACTCGAGGCGGGTGGCGCCTTACCGGATCACTCCACTGGGCTCGGCGGGAGCTGTGACCGCATCGGCTCGCCAGGGTGGGGCAGGCCGCGAGGCGGCGGCGGTGGCCGTGGCCGCCCGGTCACCGCACCGGTCCGCCGCTGACGGTGCCGCTGCGCTCCGCCGCGAGGCGCGTGCCCAGCAGGATCATCCGCAGGGCCCGCTCCGTCGCGTCGGTGAGGAACTCGGTGCCGCGGCTGAGCGCCTCGGGCAGGGTGACCGGCGCGGGCAGGATCGCGCTGTACGCGTCCACGCCCGCGGCCCGCACCCGCACGGCGCCCTCGCCGATGGTGCCCGCGAGGGCCAGCACCGGGCGGCCGTGCAGCTTGGCGCGGCGGGCCACCTCGGCGGGGACCTTGCCGCGCGGCGTCTGGCGGTCCAGGGCGCCCTCGGCGGTCACCACCAGGTCGGCGCAGGCCAGCCGGGCGTCCAGGTCGAGGTGGTCGAGCAGCACCTCGAAGCGGGGCAGCAGCCGGGCGCCGAGCGCGGCGAGCCCCGCCCCGAGTCCGCCGGACGCACCCGTGCCGGGTCCGCCCCGCAGGTCGGTGGCGCACGGCAGGTCGCGCTCCAGGACCCGCGCCCACCGCTCCAGGGCCCGTGACAGCTCCTCGACCTGCCCGGGGGTGGCGCCCTTCTGCGGGCCGAAGACGCGGGCCACCCCGCGCGGGCCGCACAGCACGTTGTACGGGTTGCAGGCCACCAGGATCTCGGTCCCGGCGAGCCGCGGGTCGAGGCCGGAGGCGTCGACGCGGTCGAGAGCGAGCAGCGCCCGTCCGCCGGGCGGCAGCTCCCGTCCGCGCGCGTCCAGCAGCCGCGCCCCGAGCGCCCGCAGCGCCCCCGCTCCGCCGTCGGACGTGCCGGAGTCGCCGCAGCCGACGAGGACGCGCCGCGCCCCCGCGTCGAGGGCGGCCCGGATCAGCTCCCCCACCCCGTGCGTCGTCGTCGCCCCCGGGTCGCGCCTGCCGTGCGGCACGAGCGCGAGCCCGGCCACGGCGGCCATCTCCACGACGGCGGTGCCCGGGCCGCCGTCCCGCCGCCACACCCCGCCGGAGCCGTCCGGCCCGCCGGGGCCGAGCAGCGCGAAGTGGGTGGGCACCGGCTCGCCGACGGGGCCGGTCGCCGGCAGCCCGACCAGCCGCCCGCCGGTGGCGGCGGCCAGCGCCGCGGCCGTGCCCTCACCCCCGTCGACCACCGGTATCTCGTCGATCACGGCGCCCGGCAGGACGCGGCGCACCCCGGCGGCGATGGCAGCGGCCGCGGCCGGCGCGGACAGGGACTCCTTGAAGCCGCTCGGGGCGACGCACACACGGGTCAGCACAGAACATCCTCCGACGGGTCGAGAGGGCAGCGGGGGGCCGGGGCGGCCGTCAGGTGACGGGGACGCCGAGCAGCGGCCACACCGCCACCGCGAACAGCAGGATCAGGACAGCGGTCACCGGGGCCAGCACGGCGGAGACCTTCAGCAGGTCGCGCGGGGTGTACGTGGCCACGCCCGGCACCTCGGCGAAGAGCGCGACGGGCTTCGCCGACGCGGGCAGGGTCTGGCAGAACCCGGCCGCCGCGGTCGAGGCCAGCGCGGCGGAGACCGGGTTCACCCCGGCGCCCGCGGCGGCGGCCACCACCAGCGGCACCAGCACGCTGGACCGCGCCGAACGGGACTGGAGCACCAGGTGCGCGGCCGTGCTGACGCCGACCACGACGGCGAGGAACAGCACCGGCGGGACGTCCAGCGGCATCCCGCCCACCAGCCACCGCGCCGCGCCCGACTCCGCGAGCGCCACCCCCATCGCCATCGTCGCCGCCATGAACAGCAGCAGCGACCAGGGCACCGTCCCCAGCGCCTCCTTCAGCCGCACGGTGCCCAGCGCCGGGGACGTCGCCACCACCGCGCCGATCAGCGCGACCAAGGCGGGCTCCACCCCGTGCAGCGGCTCGGCGCACCACAGCACCACGACCGTCGCCAGCAGCAGGGCGCAGCGCGCCTCGGCCGGGGACAGGGGACCGGTGACCGGCCGGCTGCTGTGCTCCGCGATCTGCTCGGGGGTGATGCGCACCGGGCCGCGCCGGTCCGCCCGCCGCGTGGTGAGCAGCAGCACCACCTCCGCGGCGACGTGGGAGCAGACCACGGCCGGCGGCAGCCCGAGCACCAGCCACCGGGTGAAGTCCACGTGCTCGCCCACCGACTCCCACAGGACGGAGACGGTGATCAGGTGCGCGCCCGCGCCGATCAGGGTCGCCACCGCGGACAGCAGGATCACGGTCGGGAACAGCAGGGCGAACATCACGACCAGCCGCTTGTTCTCGGCCAGCGCGTGGGCGAGCGCCAGGAAGACCGGCAGCGCCAGCGCCGCCCGCCCCGACGTGGCGGGCACCGCGAAGGCCGTGACCACCAGCGCCGCCGTGGTGAGGTGAACGAGCTGCCGCACGCTGCGGGCCCCGCCGACCAGCCAGACCGCGGCCCGTCCGGCGAGCCCGGTGCGCGTCACCGCGGCGGCGAGCACGAAGGCGCAGATCAGCAGCCAGACCGTCGCGTCGCCCAGCGTGGAGAACAGCGTCTCGCTGCTGATCACCCCGGTCACGGCGAGCGCGAGACCGGCGCCGAGCGCCACGTAGGTGTCGTCGATCGGGGTGCCGATCCACGCGCCCACCGCGAGCACGAACACGACCAGGGTGATCCGGGCGTCACCGCCGAGGCCGGAGAGGTTCCCGGCGGTCAGCAGCCAGGCGCACAGGCTCAGGGCCGCGCAGGCGGTGACGGTCAGGCGTACGGTCATGACCAGGACTCTTCCGGCCCGCCGTGAGCGGCGAATGAGCCTGACATGAAAGAAACCTCACCGAGGAGCGGGCCGCGCGGGCCCGCCCGCTCACCGGTCCTCGTCCACCGGCAGCCGGTACCCCATGCCCCGCACCGTCTCCACCCGCTCGGCGCCCAGCTTCCGGCGCAGCGTCCGGATGTACACGTCCACGATGTTGGAGCCGGGGTCGAAGTCGTAGCCCCACACGTGCGACAGGATCTGCTCCCGGGACAGCACCTGCCCCGGGTGCCGCAGGAACAGTTCGAGCAGCACGAACTCCCGGGCGGTCAGGTCCACGGTGCGGTCGCCCGCCCGCGCCCTGCGGGTGCGCAGGTCCAGGCTCAGCCCGCCGCTGCGCAGCACCGTCACCTCCGGGGCCCGCGCCGCCGTGCGCAGCCGCAGCCGTATCCGGGCCAGCAGCTCCTCGAACCGGAACGGCTTGGTCATCCAGTCGTCCGCCCCGCCCTCCAGGCCCGCCACGGTGTCCCGCACCGAGTCCCGCGCGGTCAGCACGATCACCGGTACCGTCACCCGGGCCTCCCGCAGCTGCCGCAGCACGGTGAACCCGTCCCGCCCCGGCAGCCCTATGTCGAGCACCACCAGGTCGAACCCCCCGGTGAGGGCGTACTCGAACGCCGCGTCCCCGTCGGGGGCCACGGTCGTGGTGAAGCCGTTGGCCCGCAGCCCCTTCTCCACGAAGGAGGCGATGCGCTGCTCGTCCTCCGCGATCAGTATCCGGTTCACTGGACTTCCCCGCTCCCGTCCTCGACCACCAGTACGAACGTGGCGCCGCCGCCCTCGGTGGGGCGCACTTCCACCCGGCCGCCCGGGTGCCCCTCGGCGATCGCCCTGACGATGGCGAGCCCGAGACCGGCGCCGCTGCCGCGCCCCCCGCGCCGCGCGGTACCGCGCCGGAACCGCTCGAAGATCACCTCGGCGTCCTCCTCCTGCACCCCGGGCCCGCTGTCGGCCACGAACAGCTCCACGGACGCGCCCGCGGCCCGCGAGCCGATCGCGATCCGCTGCCCCGGCGCGGTGTGCTGCACCGCGTTCTGCGCCAGCTGCACCATGGCCTGCGTGACGCGCTGCGCGTCGAGCGCCACCTCCCGGTCGGCCACCCCGGCCAGCAGCCAGTCCCGCGCGCCCAGCGCCCGCGCCTTGACGAAGATGTCCGCCGTCAGCTCGGCGAGCTGCACCGGCCCGGTCCTGACGAAGTCGGGGCGCTCGGCCTTGGTGAGCAGCAGCAGGTCCTCCACGATCCGGCTCATCCGGTCCAGCTCGTCGCTGACCAGGCGCATCGTCTCCTCCCGCTCCGCGGGATCGTCGCCCATCACCTCCAGGTGGCCGCGCACGATGGTGATCGGGGTGCGCAGCTCGTGCCCCGCGTCGTCGACGAACTCGCGCTGCGCGGCGAAGGCGCGCTCCAGGCGGTCCAGCATGGCGTTGAAGGTCTCGGCGAGCGCGGCGATGTCGTCGTTGCCGCTCACCGGGATGCGCCGGGTCAGGTCGCGTTCGGTGAGCGCGGCGGCGGTGGTGCGCACCAGCCGCACCGGGGCGAGGATGCGGCCCGCCACGACCCAGCCGATGCCCACCGTCAGCACCAGCGCCACCCCCGACATGGCGAGCATGATCTCGTACACGTCGTCCGCCAGGGCGCGCTCGCGCTGCGGATGGAAGGCCACGACGAGGGCGGCGGTGGGCTCGCCGCCGCGCCGGGCGACGGCGACCTTCGCCCAGCGGACCTCGCCGGCCGGCCTGCGCAGGGTGCCGGTGGCGGCGGGGGAGGCGAAGATCCGCGCGCGGGCGTCGGCGTCCCGGTGCAGGGGCAGCCGCACGGGCACCGTGCGGGGCTGGGTGATCTGGGCCGGCGCGGCGCCGGGCCGGCCCACCAGGCCGATCAGCTCCTCGTCCGGGTCGGCGTACTGCCGTTCGAGGAACACGGCCAGCAGCCGCCGCGGGTCGTCGAACCCGCGCCCCGTGGCCGGGTCGACGCCCCGCTGCTCGAACTGGGCGAACTCGACGGTCTCCTGGGCGAGCAGCCGGTCGATGCGCTCGTCGATGTCGCGCAGCAGCAGAGAGCGGGTGGTCACGCTGACCGCGACGAGCGCGACCGCCATCACGACCAGCAGCCACAGCAGGATCCGGACCCGCGCCGAGATCCGCCGCGGCCGCGGCTCAGCCGTCGTCCCCGGGGCCGTCGTCGTCGCCCGGTCCGTCGTCGCCGGGCCTGCCTGCGGGGTTGTCGTCGTCGTCATCGCCATCCGGGGGTTCCTGGCTCACCGGCGGCCGGGACACGACCTCGTCGCTCGGCGTGGGCGCCGACCCGCCGGGGCCGGGCCTGCCGGGCGCGGTCGAGGGAGAGCTGCTGTCCAGCTCCACTCTGCCAGGCCCCCGCGGCGCCTCGTCGCGGTCGGTCAGGGCATAGCTGGTCGCCGCTATCCCGAGCGGTATCGCGACGACCGCGACCAGGGCCGCCACGCGGTGGGAGAAAGCCATGGCCCCGATCCTGCGGCGGCCACCCGCGGCCCAGGATGAGCAAAAGATGAAGGATTCCTCATCCGCGCCCGACGGGGCCCCGCCGGTTCAGACGATGCGGATGTGCCGCACCCCCGTCCACGCCCGCCGCAGGTGTCCGCGCAGTGCGCCGCCGGTGTCCGGGGTCAGCGCGAGGCCCGCCGACGCGGCGATCCGCTCGGCGGCCTGGGGCACGGTCAGCCGGTCCGTCCACACGTGCCGGCGAACTCCTCCCCGCGCAGGCGCTCCAGGCAGCGGTCGAGGTTCGCCACCGGTGCCGGCCCTTGCCGGGCCGCAGAGGGGGGACAGTGAGCGCAGAGCATGGGGTACGGGCGGTCGTCTTCGACTACAAGACCGTCTTTCGCGACAACGCAGCCCACGCGGAGATCGGCACGCTGCACCTTCGCTCCCAGACACAGGTGCCCAGCCAAACACGTCGACCTGCCCGGCGGCCAGCGGCCACTGCGCGGCCCTGACGCAACGCGAACGGTCAAGGAGGCACCTGGAAACCGGGGCGCTGTCGCGAGAACCAGCGAGGACGGCAGACAGTGGATACGACAAGTGTGAGGGAACAAGCGCCGACCGCGGACGGCTGAACCGAGACCGGTACCGCCCCCTTACTGCCTCGTCACCCAGATCCTCACAAGCTGATGATCTTGAACCCATCGCAGTAAGTGACTGTCGTCGAACTGCCGAGAAGCCACGTATGAGGACCCGACGTGCATACCTGCGTTGAGGGACAGGCCGGAGCAGGTTCAGGCGTTGGCGCCGCGGGCCGCTATCGGCCAGCGGTCGACGACCCTGCCCTGCTGGGTGAGAACAAGCTCGTCCACCAGATTGACCGCCGAGCAGACGTGGTTCGGGGCGACGGCAACGAGTGAGCCCAGGGTCGGGGCCTCGGTGCCTTCCGGGAGGACGACCGTGGCGTGGTGCTCGGAAAGCGCCGGGACCGACGCCTCGGGGAAGTCCGGCAGGTATCCGTGGCCGGCCACCCAAGGGGTGGTGTCGGCGCCGAGGACCTTGCTGCCCACGTCCAGCACGAAGCGTCCTGGGCCGGAACGCTGACCACCGTCGCGGCGGCGACGAGGGCCAGGTCGTCCCGCGTGCAGGAGCCGAGGGCCAGCTGGGTGGCGTCGTTGAAGACATACACGCCGGGCCGAAGTTCGCTGACGATGCCCGGCTGCCATCGGCCGGCAGTGGGCGTCGAGCCGCCGCTGACCACCCGCGCCGGGAGGCCTACGGCGGAAAGCGCCTCTGTGGCCTCGCCGAGCGCCCGCTCCTCATCGCGGGCGGCTCGCTCACGTGCCTGCGCGTCGTGCCCGTAGCCGTGTCCGGGGAAGGTGAAGACGCCCACGACGTCCAGTCCGCCATCGGCCGCCGCCTTGCCCACGCTGCCGGCATCGGCGGGGCGGACACCGGTGCGGTGGTGCCCACTGTCGATCTCGACCAGCATCTCGACCGGCCGGGCAGAGCCCCGCACCGCCTCCCCCAGGCGCCGAGCGCCCTCCGGGGAATCGGCGGCCAGGCGCAGGGCCACCGTCTCCGCGAGCCGTCGCAGCCGCCGGGCCTTGCCGTCGTCGCCCCACAGCGGGTAGGCGATGAACAGATCGGTGGCCCCGCCGCGGGCGAACGCCTCGGCCTCGGAGATGGTGGCGACCGTAAGGCCGACGGCGCCGGCCTCGAGCTGGCGGTCGGCTATCGCCAGGCACTTGTGGGTCTTGGCATGCGGACGCAGAGCGAAGCCTCCGGCACGGGCGGCCTCCGCCATCCGCGCGATGTTGCGCTCCAGCACATCAGCATCGACCACCAGCGCGGGCGTGGTCAAGCCAGCGGGAAAACCCGTGAACATGGACATACCTCCGGTCGTAAAGATGCCGAGTATGGCCGGGTATGGACGAGGCCAGACTCGCGGCTGTCGCATGCGATGTGTTACATCGGCACACTGGTAGGCCGAACGTGTTCCGCCGCAGGGGCCGTACCTCCCCGGGCAGCAGGTGACGGCCCCGCAACGGTGAGGTTTCGCAGTCGGCCTTCACCGGTACGAACGCACCGGCCTGCGGTGCAGACGGTTCGCGGTCCGCCTGGGCGATCATGCGGTCGCCTTCTGAACGGTCCCGGCTGCCGTGCCGTTCGCCCTTTGCCGTTCCTGGCCTGCGCGGTGACCGCACATGTCCGGCCATCTCGGGCGACGCGCGAGTCGACGGTGGCGGCCCAGCCTGAGGTGATCTTCAGGGCGGCGACCCGGATGAAGACCTGGCCGCGGGCCCGGGGCGGAGCGTGTTCGTGCGGGCGGCGAGGGTGGCGGCGACGCCGAGTGCGTCGGTCGTCGCCAGGTAGTCGTGCGTCGTGGCCGGCGGGCGACCGGGGCGGGCGCCGCGCGCGGCCAGAGTTCAGGCCCTCGCTGGATGCCCAAGACGATGAGTTCACGGATGAACGGGGAGGGCAGCGAAGATGTGGCCTCCACTGATGGAGGCTCACGCGGTGATCTCCCTCGCTGCGGTCCGGATTTCGTCCAGCAGGACGGTGAGGTCGGCCTCGGTGGTGTCCGGATGGAGAATGCACGCACGCAGGGCTGCCTCGCCGGAGAGCCGGGTGCCGGTGAGGAAGGCGCGCCCTCGGCGTTGCACGGCGGCCGGAAGCACCTGGTTCAACGCCTCGGTCGTGCCGGTGTCGAGTGCCGGGGACCGGTAGCGGAAGGCAGTGACCGAGGTGACGGCCGGGGCGAGCAGATCGAAGTCGTCTGAGGCTTCGATCATGGCGGCGAGGGTGCGTGCGAGTTCGACGCTTCGCCGCACCCGATGGACGATTCCGTCGCGTCCGAGGTGTGCGATCGTGGCCCACACACGCAGCGCGCGGAACGGTCGTGTCTGTTCTGGGCCGTACTCGGAAAACCAGCCCAGCTCGTCGGCATCGTCGTCGCGAAGGTAGGGCGGTACGAGGCTGAAGGTGTCGCGCGGCCCGGCCGGATCGCGGAACAGAACGCAACCGGCATCGACGGGGACACCCAGCCACTTGTGCGGGTCCAGCGCGAGAGAGTCCGCCAGTTCCAGTCCGGCGTAGACGGGTCCAGCTTCTTCAGCAAGGATGCCCAACGCGCCATAGGCACCGTCGATGTGGTACCACAGTCCGTGCTCGCGGGCGACCCCAGCGATTTCTTCCAGGGGGTCGACGGTGCCGGTGTTCACCGTTCCCGCGCTGGCTGCGACGAAGAACGGCCGCACCCCCGCTCGCGCGTCCGCTGTGATCATGCGGCGCAGTGCTCCGGTGTCCATGCGGAAGGCGTCATCGACCGGAACCGTGCGGAGGTACCGACTGCCCAGGCCGAGAAGCTCCGCCGCCTTGCGCAGACAGCTGTGCGCCTCGGCCGACAGGTAGACCGTCAGCGGACGGTGCTCATACAGGCCCGTCTCGCGTACATTCTGGCCCTGCTGACGGGCTGCTCGCTGCCGGGCGGTGGCCAGTGCGATGACGGTGGCCATGGAGGCGCCGCTGGTCAGCAGCCCGGCACCCGGCTGGTGCGGAAAGTCCACCAGCTCTGCCAGCCACCGGACGGCGGTACGCTCCAGCAGGACGCCCGCGTGTTCTCCTCCGGCACAACTCGGGTTCATCGCCGCGGCCAGCGGAGCGACCAGCACACCCGCTGGCGAGGGCGGGGAGTTGACCCAGCCGAAGAACCGGGGATGTCCGTTGCCCATCGGGTAGGGCAGCACGTGGTCACGCACATCGTGGAGCAGGTCCTCCAGGGGATGGCCCGCAGCGGGCAGCGGCTGCCGGCAGAGCCAGGAGCGGTCCGCCTCGGGCACCGGTTGCCACACCGGCCCGTCGGGTAGGGCAGCCAGGTGATCGGCTGCCATGTCCGCAGCCGATCGGGCCGATCGGCGCAGGTCATTCATCATGCCCTCCACGTATGGAACGGCGGTGGGAGTCGGCCGGCCGACCCAGCGTCATCGCCAGGTAGTACACGCATACCTCGTTGGTGTCGTTGGCGAAGGCATGCCGGCGGTCGCCGGGAAAGTAGGCGGCGTCCCCGGCCGTCAGAAGGTGGGGCACACCATCGACGGTGAGGCGTAGACGCCCGGTCTCCACCGCCACGTATTCATGCGATCCCGGTGGATGCGGGGAGAACTCTCCGGCGTCAACGCCGGGCTCCAGGGTGGTGCACATGAACTCGAACTCCGTGCCCGGCAGGACTGGCGAGAGGATGCGCCGTTCCCAGCCGGAGGGGTCCCGCACGACGTACTGGCGGGCGCGGGGCATGACCATCACCCCGGGACGGACGGGCTCGTCCAGGAGCCGGGCGATCGAGGTGCCCAGCGCGGTCGCCAGATGGTCCAGGACCAGCACACTCGGCGTCTTAGCGCCGCGCTCCACGTCAGACACCATGCTCCGACTCACCCCGCTCAGCTCGGCGAGCCGCTCGAGAGCCATCCCACGGGCTCGTCTCTCGGCCCGGATCCTGGCGCCCAACTCAGCCATGGACAAACCACTCGACAGAGCATTGCCGTCACTCATGATTCCACTATAGCGATGACCTCTCCCTAATAGAGGAGGACGCTGTCGCACACGCGCAGAGAGGGCGGGCGGTGCGGTTCACGCTCGGTGCCGCCGAGGACGCCACCGGGCACTGCCTTCCGTGACTCCGGGCCTCGCTGGAGTGGGATCAAAAGCTGTGCCGAGCCGAGGGCAGGCTCAGGCGGTGGCCAGCAGGTCGCGCGGCGCATCAGTGCCCTCTCGGCGTTGCGCCCTGCACCGGATCGGGTATCACGGCCACACCCCACTGCTGCGCCGGCTCCGCCCGCCACTGCACCACCGGCACGAGGGCCGCGGTGCACCGGCCCAGGAACAACGCCAACCGGCCCCGGGCCGTCACCGCGGCCACCGACACAGCCGCAGCCGCCTCCCGCCACCGCTCCAACCGCTCGGCCACACCACCCCGCGCGGGCACGCCCGCGGGGGCGGCCTCCTCCAGACGGGCCGGCAAACTCCCGCGCCTCACGGCGCTCCAGGCCACTCCACGCCCCATCGGCCAGATCCTGCGCGCGTGCAGGGCCGCTTCCCGCACTGTCCACTCCATGGTCCCCGCCGCGAGCGGCGGCCGCGTACTGCCGCGGCCCCGGCCCCGGGCATCACCCGCGTCCCGCACGGCCTCCCCGCGGGCCGGTGCGCGGGCGTCACCGCCGAACGCGTCACCTTCGTCCATCACCCCAGGAAGCGCGCCGCCGCCCCGGCAGGGCGAATCACCGGCCCGGCGGCACCCAAGCGCAAGCCCCTCGCGCGTACACCCGGGGGCTGAAGGGCCGGCGCGAGGGACGCGACAGGTCATCGGGCCCTGCGCAGCGGGGTACGGTGAGCCCGGCGCGGGGACCGATCCCGGGTACGGGGGCGAACAACACAAGAGGTGGGGTGGGCGGGGTGGAGCACACGCGGACCGGGCTGGCGAGCAGGTGCACGCCCCAGAGCCGCTTACGGTGTCCGCGGTGTACGAGGGCAGTGAGGAGATCGCCCAGGCCCGCGCGCTCGCCCGCGACTTCCTGAGCCGGATGCAGGCTGTGCCCGGCTGTGCCGTGTCTTCCCGGGTGAGGGAAGTGGTGCCGCCGGCGGTCAGCGAACTGGTCACCAACGCCCGCAAATACGCCCCCGGACCGTGCCTGTGACCCTCAAGGCCCACCCGGGCGCGATCGAGGTGACCGTGTGGGACAGCAACCTCGCCCTGCCCATCGCCCGAGCCGCCGAACCCGGCCGCGTCGGCCAGCACGGCCTGGAGATAGTCCTGCGCCTGAGCGCCGGCTTCGCAGCACAACGCGAATCCGTCAACAAACGCCTCAACACCACCATCCCCCTCGCCCACCACCCCGACAGCGACACCGCCGATCCCGGAACGACCACGCCACCGATCCCGATGTGAGACAACCACGGACGCCGCCCGACGGCAGCGCCCCGACCCACCGCAGCAGGCCGCTGCCCGCAGGACGGCACCAGGGACGAAACCCGCTGCGGCCGCGCACGGCGCAGGGCGTGGACAGCACACAGCCGCAGGCGGAGGGCACCCACCACCGGCCATGGGCCGGCACGCGGTCCGCGTAACCGCCACCCGCGCGCCACAGTGACGACCGCCTCAAGGCCACCGACGACCAACCACGGGCTCGGCACCTCACGCCCCCGGGGCGCGGATGGGTCGTTGGGCAGGGCATGACCCGCCTCACCGGGCTCGCCCGAGCACTGCGCCGGGACACCGCGGCGCGGCCGGAGGACCTCCAAGCCGGCAGGTAGGTGCCGGGCCGGACGGAAGCCGGACTTCGCCGAGGGCCTCGCCCGCCCCCTGGAACGGGCCGCACTTGCCTGCCGCCCTCAGCCGCATCACGCACCAGGCGCGCCGCAAACCGGCTGGTGGACGTCCTGTCCACGGCCGCGGCGCCGGAACCGGCCACCGGGTCGGCGGCCGGCACCACCACTCCGGTCACCTCAAAACCCGGTGCCTGGTGGGAGGCGTGAGGGGGTGCGCTACACCGTTCCCGTAACGCCGTAGCACCACTCGTCCCCGTCCTGTGAGGGCCCGCTCGCGGTGCCGCCCCGACCCAGGCGGCGCGCCGGGCAGCAGGACGGCCGGGCCCCTGCCTCCCCGGGCCGGTCCCGGCCCTCCACGCCGCCGTAATGTGGCGGTACGCCTGTCGGGCGGCGCCGTCCAGCGGCGCGCGCAGGGCCATGGCGGTGGCCAGAGTGGTCACGGCCGGGGTGTCGAGGGTGAGTACGGCCGCCACCCGGCGCAGGTCGTCGCCGATGCCGGCGAGGGACCGCTCGGGGTCGCAGAACGACGCGCCCAGGTGATCGGCCAGGTCTCGCAGTTCCTCCGTGCCCGGCTCGCCGTCACGGGCCCGGCGCAGCGCGGTCAGCACCTCCCACAGCGCCTCCATCTCCCACGCGGGCAGGGTGAGCAGGTACAGCCAGCCGTCGGTGGTGGTGGGGTTTTCGGGCGGAGCGGCGGCCAGGCGGGCCAGCAGGTGGCCTGCTTGGTGGTAGGTGACCGCGGGCAGCACCAGCCGGTCCTCGCCCTCGGCTTCGGCGGCCTCGGCGGCGGAGGCGAGCATGAACAGCACCCGATCCGCCAGATAGCCGGCGTCCTTCGCCCACGCGCCGGATCGGCGGGGAGCACACACGGCCGGTCCGGTCCGGTCTTCGTCATGACCACCAGCCTCCCGGCCCGACCGCACCCGCACCACCGAAACCGCGAACACCACCACCCGCCGCGCCTCTTCGCGCCCCCGCCCCGGGCCGCGCCCGGCCTCTTCCCGGCCGGGCGCCCATGGCCCCGCACGGGGCCACCCAGCCGGCCGGCACAGCGCCCCCGGAATCCCCCGCCACGCCGCCCGCCGTACCGTCGCCCACCACTCCCCCACCACTTTCCAGGGGCAGCGAGAGGCGTACAGGGGGATGTCAGCACCCCGGGGGCACTCACCACGGGGCCTGACCAGCAACAACGGCGGCCGTCGCGCTGCGTGCCGCAAGGAATGGTGAAAGCGATGGTGCCACGGAGCCGCAGCCGAACCGGGCACTGCCGTCACCGTCCGTAACCCGGCCGACCGGAGGCCACCAGGGTAGACGCCGCCCTCCCGGCACGGGGGCCGCCGCGCCGGGCGTGCCCCGGGGCGGGGGTGCGTCGTTAGGGCAGGGCGTGACCCGCTCCTCCGTCTACGCCCGGGCGCTGCGCCGTGACGCCGCTGTGCTGCTGGAGGACCTCCAGGCGGGCAGATGGGTGCCCAGCGAAGCGGAGCGGGACTTCGCCGAAGGCCTGGCACGCCTGCCCTGGGAGGGCTGCGCAGCACGTGATAGTGCTGCGGGAGTGCGCGGAGGCCGGGGGTCCGTAGCGGAGGCGCTGCCGCGGGTGACGGCCGGAGGCGTCGATGCCGGGCGGCGGTTCATCCGGCAGCAGCCGACCGTGTGGGCCACGCTGATGCCCGGGTGCCGCGAGTGCCTGGAGCACCTCGACATCCAGGCCTGCCCAGTACCCGCAGCAGCCCGGCGCCGTGGACGGGGCGGCAACCAGTCGCGCGGCGGCACCCGGGCCGACACGCCCACCACGCCGGCCCCGGCTCACCGGCCCGGGCCGGGCCCGGTGGCGGCCCGGTTCAGCGCCGGCCCTTCACGGCTGCGGCTGGATGGTCCGTCGCGTCCGCGCCTGCTGCGCGGGCGCCCCCGGCCCCCCCCTGGTGGAGCCCGGGCCGGGCGCCCGCGCGCCTGGCGGCCTGTCGCCCGTCGCCCGCGGGGCAGCGCCCGGCGCCCGCCCTCGCGTCAGCCGCGAGCCCTCCGCCCTGCGTTTGCAGCACCTGCGGCGCTGCGGCGTGCATCGCCCCGCCGTATCGCCCGCAGCCGCCAACCCGCACGCCCGGTCGACGATCCGCTCGTCCACGCCGGGGTCGATGGGTCGGCCGCAGCGGGCCGGACGAGGTGGCGGCGGGTGAAGCCCTCACGCATCACCTAGACGGTCGCGGCCACGGTCCACCGCCGTTGAGGCGACATCAACGGCCGGGCCCGTGCCCAGAGGGCGGCGCGGCCCTGAGCGCCTTCGAGCGGGGCGTGCCAGCGCTGCGTCTATGGACCAGGAGGGCCACCGTCTCTCGCGGGCACGTAGAGGTTCTGATCGTCGTCACACGAGGCCGCCCTGCCGTACCGGCAGGGCGGCCTGCTCGTTGTGCCCCTTCATCGGAAGGTGGCGGCCGTGACGGCTGTCATCGCGTCTGTGCCGGTGAGGGCGGGTCTTCCAGCGTTCGCACGATGAGTGCCAGCCCGTGGTCCATGGCCGCCTCCATGGGCGCGGCGAGGTCGTCGGGGAGCACGTCGTGCGTCCAGACCAGCCGGCAGCGGTCCGTGCCGTCCGCGATGACCTGCATGGAGGCGTTGTCGTGCTGCGGGTGCAGGGTGTCTCCGACCACCGCGTAGACGATGCGGCGGGCGTCGTCGTCGCGGCTGACCAGACGTTCCCGCGCCACCGTCCCGTCGGTGAAGGTGACCACCCTGGCGTCGCCCTCGACCCGGGTGTCCACCACGAAACCGGGCGCCATGCGGCTGGGGCCTGCCTCGAAGTCGCCGATCACCTCCCAGACGTCCTTGGCACTGGCCTTGATCCAGACGTCCTTCCTGACGGAAGCCATGACTGTTCTCCTCTCTCGTGACGAACGGGGTCACTCAGCGGCGGCCAGGCAGAACGGGTGCCCTTCGGGGTCCGTGAGCACCACCCACTCCTTCCCTCCGGGCTGGAACTCGGGCCGGCCCGCGCCGAGGGCGAGCAGTTCCTCCACCGCCCCTTCCACGTCGGGGACACGGAA
>NZ_BAAGTD010000091.1:0-16034 GCF_054782095.1 Streptomyces capparidis
GCGGCGGCACCGCAGGCGCCGCCGCGGGCCCCCGCTCCGGGGCCGGCACCGCCGCCCGCGCCGCCGGCAGCCCCCGAGCCCGCGCCTGCCGCGGCGCCCGAGCCCGCCCCTCAGCCCGCCCAGCCGCGCGCCGAGGAGCCGGGCCGCCCCGACCTGCCCTGGACGCCCCAGGGTCCGACGGCGGGTCAGCCGTGGCCGCAGCCGAGCCAGGGCCAGCAGCCGCCCGCGCCGTGGGGGCAGCCGCAGCCCGGCCCGGCCGAGCCGGGCCCGCAGCAGCCCGGACCGCTGCCTCCGCTGCCCCCGCAGTACCAGGCGGCGCAGCCCCAGCCCCAGCAGCAGCCGGCCCCGCCCCAGCCGCAGGCCCAGCAGCCCCAGCCCGCGCCGCCGCAGCCGCAGCCGCAGGCACCCGAGCCGTCGGCACCGCTGCCCCAGCCGCAGCCGGGCAGTTACGGCTACCCCCAGCCGGGGCAGCAGCCGCCCTCCCCCTGGCAGCAGCAGCCCGCTCCGGGGCCCGCCGCGCCCGCTCCGCAGCCCGCTCCGCCGCAGCCCCACCAGGCGCCGCAGCCCCAGCCGCAGCAGCCGCCCCAGCCACAGGCCCAGCAGCCGCTGCCCCCGCCTCCGCAGGCGCCGGTGGACCCGCGGGCGCAGGGCGGCTGGCCGTCCCCCGACGCCACCCAGCAGCGCGGCACGCCCGGCGCGCCGCTCGGCTACACCGCGGCCGTGGAGCTCTCCTCGGACCGGCTGCTGCGCAAGCAGCCCCAGGCCAAGAAGCACTCCCCGCCCCGCTTCAAGATCGGCGGCAAGGCGGCGGAGCGCGAGCGCCAGCGCAAGCTGGAGCTGATCCGCACCCCCGTCCTGAGCTGCTACCGGATCGCCGTGATCAGCCTCAAGGGCGGCGTGGGGAAGACCACGACCACCACGGCCCTCGGCTCCACCCTGGCCTCCGAGCGCCAGGACAAGGTCATCGCGATCGACGCCAACCCGGACGCGGGCACCCTCGGCCGCCGGGTGCGCCGGGAGACGGGCGCGACCATCCGCGACCTGGTCACGGCGATCCCGTACCTGAACAGCTACATGGACATCCGGCGCTTCACCTCCCAGGCCCCCTCCGGCCTGGAGATCCTCGCCAACGACGTGGACCCCGCGGTGTCCACCACGTTCAACGACGAGGACTACCGCCGGGTCATAGACGTCCTCGGCAAGCAGTACCCGATCATCCTCACCGACTCGGGCACCGGCCTGCTGTACAGCGCCATGCGCGGGGTGCTCGACCTCGCCGACCAGCTCATCATCATCTCCACCCCGAGCGTGGACGGCGCGAGCAGCGCGAGCACCACCCTGGACTGGCTGTCGGCGCACGGCTACGCGGACCTGGTGCAGCGCTCCATCACCGTGATCTCCGGGGTGCGCGAGACCGGCAAGATCATCAAGGTGGAGGACATCGTCGCCCACTTCGAGACCCGCTGCCGCGGGGTAATCGTCGTGCCGTTCGACGAGCACCTGTCGGCGGGCGCCGAGCTGGACCTGGACATGATGCGCCCCAAGACCCGGGAGGCGTACTTCAACCTGGCCGCGATGGTGGCCGAGGACTTCGCCAGGGCCCAGCAGGCCCAGGGCCTGTGGACGGGCGAACCCGGCAGCCAACCCCCCCAGATGGCCCCGCCCCTCCCCAACCAGCCCACACCCCCCTGGCCCCACCAGCCCCCCGCCGCCCCCGGCGGCTACGGCTACCCCCAACAGCAGGGCCAGCCACAGGGCTACGGCTACCCCCAACAGGGCCAACAGCAGGCCTACGGCTACCCCCAACAGGACGGCCGCCCCCCCGAGCAGCCGGGGTACGGCTACCCGCCGCCTCCGCCACCGGCTCAGCAGCAGTGAACGCCCTGTGGCCCCGTCCCTCGTCGAGGGGCGGGGCCACAGCCTGTGAGCGGGGAGACTCGCTCCCCCGTAAGAGTGAACGAGGACTTCGGCTGCTCACTCTTCTCAGCTACATGCTCGCCATCCGGCGGAGGGCTCTCCCCCGCCTAGGCCGCAAGCCGGAACGGTCAGGCGGGAGCGATGTCCGGGCACCCCATCTGCTTGCCGACGGAGCCGACGAAGCGCTTGAAGATCTCGGGCTGGGGAAGCTGGATCCGCGACGCCTCGTAGCTCGCCTGCTCCTCTCCTCCGCGCTCGTCCTTGCGGGGCGTCGCGAGTTCGAACAGGGTGTCGCGGCCACCGCACTCGGCGACCACCGCGCTGGCTTCCCGGTCGAGCCTGCCCTCGGCCTGCCAGCCTTTTCCTCGCAGGTCCGCCAGCTCCCGCGCGGACCGGTACGCCGCGACCGACTGCGGGTCCTGCGTCACCAGGAAGCGCGAGATCGTCGTGGTGCCGGTTTCGCCCTTCACGGGCACGGTGACGGCGCAGTGCCACTGCCGGAAGTCGTCCCCTGACACGTGGTACCGCACATCGGCCGGTCCGCGGGAGGGCGGCAGCACGTCGAGTCCGGACACGTCGCAGACCTTGCCGGGGACCGGCGTGCGCGCCTGCGGCGCCTCCGGCCTCGCTTCACCGGCTCCGGCCAGGTATCCCGGGGAAGCGCATCCATGGCTCTCGGCGAGACCCGCGGCGGCCGTCAGAGCGATATGGGCGTTCTGCGCGTACTGCTCGTTCCCCGACGGCTCCCCGCCGTTCTCCAAACGCCGCAGGACCACTTGCGTCCGGCCGCGGTTCAGCTTTTCGGCACATTGATCGGGAAGCCACACACCGGCCCGTACCTGTCCCACCCAGCCGGGCATTCCGTTGCCGATGGGAACGGCACTCGAATCCCCGGCCACCGCGTCGACGTTCGCGATGCCTACTTCTTTCAGCGATGCGGGCTGCCTCAACTCCAGGGCGAACGAGTAGGACCTTTCGCCGGCCTTCCGGACGCGGCAGATCGGACGGCTCTCGAGGACGGAGTTCTCCGTGGAGCGGTAGGAGCCGGACGGATCAGCGCTCATCATCGCCACATCGGCGACCGAAAGCGTTCCCCAGCAAAAACTGGATTGGCCGGTTTCGCCATCGGAACCCGAGGAGGAGACGGCGAGGACCGAGCCCGCCCCCACCCCGGCGAGGGCGACGAGGGCGAGCACGGTGTGCCGTGCTCGCCACTGCCTGGGCGACCATCGGGTCACTGCCCTTCCTCCCCCATGGCCTCCTGCGCCAGGCCCTTGCCATCGGTGTAGGAAGTGCGGGCCGCACTTTGCAGATCCTCGACGCCCCCGCCCGTGGCGTCCAGCTCCTCCGCGGGCACTCCGGCGATGATCGCGTTCCGGGCGATCATCTCCTGCAACAGGTTGGATCCGGCGTTGTAGTGCTCGGCCAGCTCCTCCCGCTTCTTGGAGTCGATGTCGTCCAGCTCCTTGCCCGCGCCCTCCGCGTACTTCGTCGCCAGGATGTCGACCTCACGATCGATGATGTCGCCGACCACGGGGACGAAACTGACGATCGAGCCGATTCCGTGCTGCGACATCTTGGCGTTCCACTCGATCTCCGACTGCCGGTCGTCCTTCTCGCTGTTGCGCATGTCGGCGATGACGTCGGCGCGGACCCCGTCCAGCAGGCCGAGAACCTTCCCCGCCTGCTGCACGGTCCCCTCGGCCGCGGGATCGGCCTTCGCGTACTCGTCGTGGCCGAAGTCGCCCATGTTCAACGCGATCTGAGCCGTCTGGGAGGTGTGGATGACCTTGAATGTCTCCCCGTCCTCCGCGGCCCCTCTGATGACCCGGGCGAGGTTGTCCTGCTCGTCCTTCTCGGCGGCGGTGTCAGGATTCTTGCCGAGAACGTCGTGAACAGCGGGAGCGTGGTGCGCGATCATGTCGCCCATGCTCCGCTGCATCCCCGCGGGCACACAGCTCTGTTCACCGGGCGTGCTCCCGTAGTGGCGGACGGTCTCATCGAAGATCCGCTCCTGTGCCGCCCTCAGCTCTTCGTCCTTCGAGATCACCGGGGGAATGGACACGGGCCCCCGCGGCTCCTGCCCCGTCGCCGCCGCCTCCAGCGCGTAACCGAACGCCTGCCGGGACGGCTCCTGCGCCGCGTCGTCGCGGTCCGGGGGCCAGGTGCGGTCCTCGTTGAGGTACTTGAGGTTCTCGGTGGCTTCGGGGTCGAGGAAGGTGGTCGCCGCGTCGGGGTTGCGGCTGAGGGCGTTCAGGAAGCCGCCCATGGGGTCGGTCTGGTGGCCGCCGGCGCTCTCGAAGTCGGTGCCCCACAGTTCCGTGCCCGACTTGCTGCTGTCCTTCTCGTACGCGATGAGCTCGTCGCCCACCTCGTGCAGGAAGTCCTCCTCGAACCTGCCGCCCGCGCCCATCAGGTCGGTGAGCACGGGGAACGTGGTGTTGTGGGGCGCGCTGCCGCGCGGACCCCCGTCCTCCCTGGCGAGCTTCAGCAGCTCGTCCTCCCATTTCTCGCCCATGCCGTTGTCCTTGGTGGCGGTGGCGAAGGCGTGGGAGAGGCTGGTGTGGAGGTCCTTGTAGAGCTCGGTGTTCTTGTTGCCGTGGTCGCCGTGGGCGTACCGGGAGAGGCTCTCCGAGTAGCCAAGCAGCGCCTCCGGCCCGTGCTTGCCGCCGTGGTCGAGCTGGTTGAGGAGGGTCCGGGAGAACTCCGGGGAGTCCCGGTTGGCGGTCATGATGCTGTCCAGCCGGGTCAGCTCGGCCTTGTCGAGATTGCCCATGCGCGACAGCATGTCCGCCGCCCGCTTGGCGTCGGCCGTGTCGCCGCCGCCGTACGGGCTGGGGTTGAAGCTCTTCCTGTCGGTGCCGATGTCCTGCTGGACGGCGGCCGCGGCGCGGTTGTCGGCGTCCGTGGCGTCCTGGAGGACGCGGTCGAGGCGGCGCTGCACGGCCTGCGCCTTCTCCCGCGCCACGTCGGCCAGGCCCGGGTCCGATTTCAGCGACTCCCGGTCGATCTCCCAGTGGACGCTGCCCGTCTCGTCGATCCTGGACAGGTAAGGGCTCTCCGCGACCTCGTCCCCGATCGCGTCCAGCCGCTTCTTGATCTCCCTCAGGTCGTTCGCGGCGTCCCGCAGGATGGCGGCGACGGCCTTGGCGACCCTGGTGGCCTCGGAGAACTCGCGGTCGGCGTCATTCAGCCTGGCCTCGGCGCTGTCGGCGCCCTCTCCCTTCCACCCGGCGCGCTCCGGGGTCTTGGGGAGGTTGCCGCTGGAGCGGCGGTCCAGGTCCCCGAGGCTCTTGGCCAGGCCGCCCCAGGCCTCGGCGCAGTTGTCGAGAGCGGAGAAGTCCGCGGAGCGGAAGTCGGCGTAGCTCACCATCGCGGGCTCACGCCTCCCTGCCGCCGCGCGCCTGCGCGGCGAGGTCGAGTTCGTGGTCCCGGTGGGTCCTGACGGTGTCGTCCAGGGCCTTCGCGACATCGGTGAGCGTGCCGTGCAGGGCGTCGACCTGGGAGTTCCAGACGGCGGTCGCCGACTTCAGGGCCTTGCCGAGGGTCCAGGTGCCGTCGAACGTCTTGGCGACGCCGTCGGCGTGGTCCGACATGGACTGCTGGGTGGTGCCGCCCTTGGTGTTGGCGTCCTTGAGGTCCTTGGCGAGGTCGCGGGCGATGCCGGCGCCGGCCGTGAGTTCGTGCGGGGAGTCCAGCTCCAGCGACGACTTGGCGGGGGCGACGGGGGCTGCGACGGCTGAGCGGGAGTCACCGGCGGTGTTCAGCCGCATCCGCAGGTCCTGCTGCTGGGCGGCTTCCGTCAGGTTGCCGTCGCTGTCGTAGCGGAACGGGTTGAGTAACCGGTCCCAATCCTGGTTGGACATCGGGGGTTTCTTTCTTCTGGGCTGGTGGTCACTGCCAGGGCGGAGGGGGTGCGCCGAAGCCGCCGCTCCGGGCGGTGGTGCGGCGGCGGTTGCGGAGGACGAGGAAGGCGGCGGCTCCCGCGACGACCACGACGGCCGCGCCGGCGCCGATCCAGGGCACGATACTGCCGCCGTCGTCACCGTCGCCCGGCGCGGCGGCGGCCTGGTCGCTGCCCTTCGGCCGGGGTTCGCCCTCGCCTTCGGCGGCGGAGTTCCCCGGCTTGCCGGACGGGGACGCCTCGGCCTGCTGCATCTCGCGGATCTCGGGCAGGGGGCTGACGTCGGCGGGGCCGGGGTCGCCGGGGGTCTTCAGGGCGATGCGGGGGCGGACGACGCCGTACCCGATGTAGTTGTTCCGCTCGACACCGTCCGTGGGCGCACCCGCGGTGTTGATCATCACCCGGAGGACTTGGTTGGCGGTCCAGTCCGGGTGCTCGGCCCAGATGAGGGCGGCGGAGGCGGAGGCGAGGGCGGTGGCGTCGCTGGTGCCGTGGGATTTGCAGTAGCCGGTGCTGCTGTCGCCGCATCCGTGCACGATGTCCAGACCGGGAGCAGCAAGATCCACCTCGGGGCCGGATTGGGACTCCGCGGTCGCTTTTCCTGTCTTGTCCACCGCAGCGACAGCCACCACTCCGGGAGCGGCCGCGGGGTGGACGACCGGCTCATCCCTTTCCCCTTCGTTGCCCGTACCGGCGAAGATGAGCACGTCCTTGGAGAGCGCGTACTCAACAGCCTGCGTGAGCTCCTCACTGCCCTGCCTGGCCGCCTGAGAGATATTGATCACCTTGACGTCGTTGTCCACGGCGAAACGAATGGCTTCGCTGATCTGGTGGAGGAATTCGTCAGTCTCCGCGCCGGTCAGATCACCGTCCTCGCCCACTCGGAGTGGCAGGATCTTGGAACCGGGAGCCAGCCCCAATCCGCCCTGACCGTCGCGCCCCTGTCCGGTTCCGGCGATCACAGCAGCCATCCCGGTGCCGTGCCCGTCGTAGTCGTCATGGGCAGTTCCCGGCTCGGGCGAGAAGTCCTTGCCTTCCAAGATCCGCCCTTGCAGATCCGGGTGCGAAGCGTCGACACCCGTGTCGATCACGGCGATCGTCACGCCCTCGCCCTTGCTGACCTCCCACATCTGCTCCGCTTTCATGGCATCTAGGTGCCACTGCGAGGCTCTGATGGACTCGGCGCGGGCCGGAGCCGCCATTCCAGCACTCAGCACGAGCACACTGCCGGCAAGCGCGCCGATGGCCCTGCACCGCCCGCCCGGACGCCTTCGCGTCATGTCACCATCCTCCGCATGACGGTGGCCCCGCAGGCGTGCGCTGCGAGGCCACCGTCACTACAGCCTTCAGAATCCGAACCTCACTCGATGACGGGCGGGGCGGTGTTGCGTCCCCCGCCCGTCCTCCAGGTCTCCTCGTCCTCGACCAGGTAGTCGGGACGGTCACTGCGCCGGGTGCGCGGCTCCTCGTCCTGCCCGGGTCCGTTGCCGCGAACGGCTCCCGGCGCCCGGGTCAGTCCGGAGCCTCCCGGTGTGAACGCGCCGCCGACCGCCGACTGCCTGGGGTTGCCCACGACGCCACCGGGCTCGCTGGCCAGCCGTCGGCCGCCCACAATGCCCTGGGAACCGGGCCCCTGCGCGCCCACCGGCATTCCGCCGTATCCTCCGGCCATCGGCGGGCGCGCGACACCCGTACCCGCCGGGCCGCGCTCGCCCACGACCGGGACCCTCGGAATCTGATTCGCCGGTCCAGTAGGCGGGACCTGACGTCCGCCGTAGATGCCGTCGGTCTGGCCGGCCCGCGGCAGGCCGACCGGCCCGGGGCCGACCGGGGGCCGGGCCTGGACGGAGCCGCGCGAGACCGGAGAGACCGGCGGAATAGCCTGGCGGTTGCTGGACGGAGGCAGCCCGACGATCGGCGGGCCGGAGATGGGCGGTGTCGGCCCGGGCGTCGGAGGAGGAACCGGGTTGACGGGCGGCAGGATCTCCTGTGGACCCACTCGCGGTGGAGCGATCGAGTCGATCTGCGTGTTCACCGGCGGCGGCATGTCCTCCGGCAGGACGCTGGGAGCGACGCTGTGCGTCCCACTCGACGTGGAGCCGTGCACGGTGCTCACGGCGTGCGGGGCTGAAGTGGAGGAGGCGGATACCGAGGACGCGTACGTACCACCCCCGCCTCCCGCCGACGCCTGCGCCGCATAGGAACTGGCACCCGCCGATGCGGATGTCGGAGTGAATTCACTCCGACCGTAGATGGGACTGTCGCCTGGCATCGGATCCGTAGGCATAGGCGGAAAAGCCGGCGCCTTCTGATCCCCGATGATGTCCGTCGACATGTTGTAGGCCTGCGCCAGCTTCGTCATCTGGCGCACTGCCTCGTCGTGCGCGTCCTTGACGTCCTTCTTCGCCTTTTCCACGGCCTCCGGCGTCGGGCAGAAGCCCAGTTCCGCCATGGCCTCCTCCTCGGACCTGCCGCCGGAGTACGCCTTGGCGATCCTCTTGGACTCCTCGGGAACCTTGGGCATGGCGCTGACCACGTCGGCCAGCGTCTCGCCCGAGTGCTTGAGGAACTCGCCCGCGTTCCCCGCGTAGTCCGCGAGGCTCTGGGTCTCGACGGCGACTTTGTGGCCCCAGGCTCGGAAGGCGTCGGCGCCGTCGCCCTCCCAGAGCAGTTTGCCCATGTAGCCCTTGAGGGCCTCGCCGATCTCGTCGAGGGTCTTCTCGGCTTCCTTGAGCTTGCTGCCCAGGGCCGTGATGGATGAGCTCTTGGTGCCCTCGACCATCTTGAGCATGTCTTCGTGCGACATCGACTCGAAGTCGGTGGTTGCGCTGTAACTGTGTGGCGCGTTCGCGTCCGGGTCGCCCATGTCCCCCTGTCCCTTCCCCTACTGCCCTCCGCCGGTGGGCGTCAGAGGGCACCGCCCGAGGTGCTCTCCTCCGGCGCCGGCCGGCCGGTGTCAGTGGTGTTCCCGCCGCTTTCGTCCCGCCTGGCGTCCCGCCAGTGGCGCTCCGTCTTCTGCCGGATCTCCCACAGGCGGTCGCGTTGTTCCTCGTCGACGTTGCGGTAGTCGTTGTTCGCCATCCCGACCAGGAGCCGCATGGCCTCGATCTGGTCGGCGAAGGTCTTGGAGAGCTCCTTGAGCTTGGTGTGCACCGGCTTGTAGGCGCCGTAGAGCTTCTCGGCCTCCACGAACCCCGTGCCGAAGTCGCCCGTGGCCAGGGTGCCCTCGCTGATCTCGTTGGGCGCGGCCTTGGACTTCTCCAGGTCCGTGATGAGGTCGTCGATGCGCTTCTTGAAGCTCTCCAGGGTCTCGAGACTCGCGTAGAAGGACCCGACGGCCTTCTGCATGTTCTCGGCCCGGTTGAAGATGTCCGAAATCGACGACACCAGGTGTCCCCTCCCCGATCCCCGTTGGTGCGTGGCCGTCGAGTTCACGACTGGTCGGTTCGCCGGTTCTATCGACAGCAGCGTCCCTCAGAATACTCACGCACGGCGACACCCGCTGGGGAGGGGACCTGGGCGCGTTCGTACCGGACTGTTACACGAGTGGGTGGACTCACTCCGCTTCGTAGGCGTCGAGGAGCTCGCGGGAGCGCTTGATGTCGGCGTTGACCTGCTGCACCAGGGCGTCGATGGATTCGAACCGCTCCTGGCCGCGCAGATAGGTGACGAACTCCACCGCCACGTGCAGGCCGTACAGCTCCAGGCCGACGCGGTCGATCACATGGGCCTCGACCGTGCGGACGCGGCCGTCGAAGGTGGGGTTGGTGCCCACGGAGATCGCCGCGGGCATGCGCTCGCCCTCGACCACGAGCCAGCCGGCGTAGACGCCGTCGGCGGGGATCGCGGTGTGCGGGAGGGTCTCGACGTTGGCCGTGGGGAAGCCGAGTTCCCGGCCGCGCCGGTCGCCGCGGACCACGACGCCCTCCACCCGGTGGGGGCGGCCGAGGACCTCGTGGGCGCCCTCCACATTGCCCTCGGCGACCAGGCGGCGGGTGAGGGTGGAGGAGAAGGGGGCGCCGCCGCCGACCTCGCCGTGGGCGAACAGGTCGACGATCTCCACCGCGAAGTCGTGGGCGGCGCCGAGCTCGGCGAGGAGCTTGACGTCGCCCGCGGCCTTGTGGCCGAAGCGGAAGTTGGGGCCCTCGACGACCGCCTTGGCGTGCAGGCCGGCCACGAGGATCTGGTGGACGAACTCGCCGGCCGACAGGCGGGAGAACTCCGCAGTGAAGGGGAGGATCAGCACCGCGTCCACGCCGAGCCCCTCCATGAGCTCGGCGCGCCGGTGGTGCGGGGCCAGCAGCGGGGGGTGGCTGCCGGGGCGCACGACTTCGCTCGGGTGGGGGTCGAAGGTGACCACGACGGACGGCACGCCCAGTTGCCGGGCCAGCTCGACGGTCCTGCCGATGATCAACTGGTGTCCGCGGTGGACGCCGTCGTAGGAGCCGATGGTGACGACGCTGCGCCCCCAGTCCCTGGGGACGTCCGACAAGCCCCGCCAGCGCTGCACTGTGACCGCTCCTCCGGTAAAAGCACTCGATGCGGTTCCAAGACTGCCATGCCCGGCGAGAGCTGCCCTCACCGGTGGGAGGAGAAACGGTGGAGAGGGGCGTTCGCGGGCGGGCGGGGGCGCGCGGGTCGGGGACGGGTTTGCACAGGCGGGGAGGGGGGAGCGGGGGGCGCCCGGCCCGGTGGTGGTGCCGTTGGGGCCGGTGGGGTCGAGCGGCGCGCTAGCCGGGCTGGACCGGAGCGGAGGGCGCGGTTCAGGTGAACACGGCGAGGCTGCGGGCCTGCCCGTCCCGCTCCTCCACCAGCGCCACGAACCGGTCGCCGGGGGCGAACAGGGCGATGGGGCCCTGGCCGAGGCCCGCCGCCTTCAGGCGCACGCCGTTGGAGACCAGCCTGGCCTCCTCCTCGGTGACGTCGCGGCGGGGGAAGGCCGCGGCCGCCGCCTGGGACAGCGGCAGGGCGGTGAGGGACTCCTCCAGCTCCTCGAGGGTGCGCGCCTCCTTCAGGGTGTACGGGCCGACGCGGGTGCGGCGCAGCGCGGTGAGGTGGCCGCCGACGCCGAGGGCGGCGCCGAGGTCGCGGGCCAGGGCGCGGATGTAGGTGCCGGAGGAGCACTCCACGGAGACGTCCAGGTCGAGCAGCCCGGTGCCGTCCGGAAGGGTGACGGGGCGCTGGGCGTGGACGGTGAAGGTGCGGACGGTGACCGGGCGGGCGGGCAGGTCCACGTCCTCGCCGGAGCGGACCCGGTTGTAGGAGCGCCGCCCGTCCACCTTGATGGCGCTGACCTTGGAGGGCACCTGGAGGATGTCCCCGGTGAGCCGGCCGACCTCCTCGGCGACGGCCTGCGGGGTGACGGACGCGGTGGGGACGGTGGCGGTGACCTCGCCCTCGGCGTCGTCGGTGATCGTGGACCGGCCCAGGCGGATCGTGGCGTCGTACGCCTTCTCGGTCAGCGCCAGGTGGCCCAGCAGGCGGGTGGCCTTCTCCACGCCGATCACCAGGACGCCGGTCGCCATCGGGTCCAGGGTCCCGGCGTGGCCGACACGGCGGGTGCCGGCCAGGCGGCGCAGCCGGGAGACGACGCCGTGGGAGGTGATGCCGGCGGGCTTGTCGACGATCACCAGGGCGTCGGGGCCGGTTCCTTTGCGTTTCATCTAGGCGGGGGTGTCCTCGGGGTGGTCGGTGGCGGCCGCGGCGTCCAGCAGGGCGCGGAAGCGGCCCACGGTGGTGGGCACGTCGTCGTGGGAGGTGAAGCCCGCCGCGTAGGCGTGCCCGCCGCCGCCGAGGCGGGAGCAGACCGCGCCCAGGTCGACGGCGCCCTTGGCCCGCGAGGAGACGCAGTGGGAGCCGTCGTCGTCCTCCTTCAGCACCAGGGCGACCTCCGCCTCGGCGGTCTTGCGGACGACGTCGATCAGGCCCTCCAGCTCGTCCATGGCGACGCGGTGGGTCTCCCGGTCGGCGCGGGGCACGTGCGTCCACACCAGGCCGCGGCCGCCCGCCGCCTCGGGCACGAGCTCGGCCCGGGCCAGGGCGGCGGCCAGCACCTTCAGGCAGCCGAAGGACGCGGTGTCCCACAGTTGCCGGGAGATCGCGTCCTGGCGGACGCCGGTGGCCAGCAGGCGGGCGGCCAACTGGTGGGTGGCGGGGGTGGTGGCCGTGTACTTGAACGAGCCGGTGTCGGTGGCCACGCCGGTGTACAGGCAGGTGGCCACGTCACGGGTGAGCGGGGCGCCGAGGCGGCGCAGCAGCTCGTCGACGAGCACGGCGGTGGCGGGGGCGGCCGGGTCGATGAGGCGGACCCGGCCGAAGCCGCAGTTGGAGCTGTGGTGGTCGACGACGATCAGGTCGCGCGCGGCCAGGGCGTTGTCCCGCAGCAGGCCGAGGCGGTGCTCGGAGGCGACGTCGAAGACCACCACCAGCTCCGGCTCGGCGGGCACCCGGTGCGCCGGGACCAGCAGCTCCTGGCCGGGCAGGAACGTCAGCGACGCGGGCACCACCTGCGGGTCGTCGCCGAAGGAGACGTGCGCCTCCACGCCCAGCGAGCGCAGCGCCAGACCGGTGGCCAGCGCCGAGCCCAGCGCGTCCCCGTCCGGTGAGACGTGGCAGATCAGGTGGGCGGTCCTGGCGGCGCCGAGCAGGGCGGTGGCCCGCTCCCAGGCCTCCTCGGGTATGGCCTGCTCCGCGGCGGCGTCGGGGGACTGCCGCGGGCCGGGGACGACGGCGGCCGGGGCGCGCCGCGCTCTGGCCTGGCGGGGCATCTCAGGCGTCCCTGTCGCTGCCGCCGCGCGCGGCACCGGCGTCGTCGGCGTCCGCCTCGTCGAGCTCGTCCTCCTCGTCGGCGGAGGCCGGGGCGCGGTAGGGGTCGGCGTCGCCCGCGTAGGCGGCTCCCGCGGCCGCGCTGCGCACCTGCTCGTCGGCGGCGCGGGCCTTGGCGAGCAGGTCGTCGATGGTGCGGGCGGTCTCGGGGACGGCGTCGAGGACGAACGTCAGCGACGGGGTGTGGCGCACCCCGGTCTGCCGCCCGACCTCGGAGCGCAGCACGCCCTTGGCGCTCTCCAGCGCGGCGGCCGACGCCTCGCGCTCGGTCTCGTCGCCGAAGACCGTGTAGAAGACGGTGGCCTCGCGCAGGTCACCGGTGACCCGGGTGTCGGTGATGGTGACGAAGCCCAGACGGGGGTCCTTGATCCGCCGGTCCAACGTCTCCGCGACGACGACCCGGATGCGGTCCGCCAGCTTGCGCGCCCGCGCGGTGTCGGTCACTTGAGGTCCTCCTCCTACTGCGAGCGTGTCCGGTGCCGTGCCCGTGAGGGGCATCGGACCCCAACGTACTCGCCTGCGCGCCGTCAGGCGCATGCCGTCTTCTTGATGGGTCTGCCGGGCTCGCCGAGCGTCCGGGCCGGGGCCTGCCGGCCGGGCTCAGTCGTCGCCGTCCGTGTGGAACCGCCTCCGCACGGAGAGCAGTTGCAGCTCGGGGCGGGCGGCCACCAGCCGCTCGCAGCCGTCCAGCACGTCGGTGCAGTGCCGAAGGTCTCCCGAGACCACCGCGAGGCCGATCTCGGCCCTGCGGTACAGATTCTGGCCGCCCACCTCGGCCGCGCTCACCGCGTACTTGCGCTGGAGCTCGGCGACGACGGGGCGGATGATCGAACGCTTCTCCTTCAGCGAACGCACGTCGCCGAGGAGCAGGTCGAAGGACAGGGTCCCTACATACATGCGTGCCGGGTCAAGCCGACCCGTGAGGCCTCGTGGTGACGCCCCCGCCTGCCGGGGGCTCGGCCGCGCCGGTGTCGGTGCTCGCCGGGCGGCGGTGAAACGGTACACCGCACGGCCGGGGCCGATCGACGGGGTTTCCCCCCGCCGACCGGCCCCGGAAGGCGCGTCACGCCCGCGGCTTCTCCCGCATCTCGAACGTCTCGATGACATCGTCGATCTTGATGTCGTTGTAGTTCGAGAGCTTGATACCGCACTCGAAGCCCTCGCGGACCTCGGTGGCGTCGTCCTTGAACCGGCGCAGCGTCTCGATGTTGAGGTTGTCCGCCACGACCGCGCCGTCCCGGACGAGCCGGGCCTTGGCGTTGCGCCGCACCAGGCCCGAGCGGACCAGGCAGCCGGCGATGTTGCCGAACTTGGACGAGCGGAACACCTCGCGGATCTCCGCCGTGCCGAGCTGGACCTCCTCGTACTCCGGCTTGAGCATGCCCTTCAGGGCCGCCTCGATCTCCTCGATCACCTGGTAGATGACCGAGTAGTACCGGACGTCCACGCCCTCGCGCTCGGCCAGCGACGTGGCACGCCCCTCGGCGCGCACGTTGAAGCCGATGACGATGGCGTCCGAGCCCGCCGCCAGGTTGATGTCGTGCTCGGTGACGGCACCGACGCCGCGGTGCAGGATCCGCAGGTCCACCTCGTCGCCCACGTCGAGCTGGAGGAGCGAGCTCTCCAGGGCCTCGACCGAACCGGACGCGTCGCCCTTGAGGATGAGGTTGAGCTGCTGGACCTTGCCCTCGGCGAGCACCTGGTCCAGGTCCTCCAGGGAGATGCGGCGGCGGTTCTTGGCGAACGCGGCGTTGCGCTCGCGCGCGGCCCGCTTCTCCGCGATCTGCCGGGCGGTGCGGTCCTCGTCGACGACGATGAAGTTGTCGCCGGCGCCGGGGACCGAGGTGAGGCCGAGCACGAGCACCGGGGTGGACGGGCCCGCCTCCTCCAGGTTGTTGCCGCTGTCGTCCAGCATCGCGCGGACGCGGCCGTACGCGTCGCCGACCACCATGGTGTCGCCGACGTGCAGGGTGCCGCGCTGCACCAGGACCGTCGCCACGGCGCCGCGGCCGCGGTCGAGGTGGGCCTCGATCGCGATGCCCTGCGCCGACTGGTCGGGGTTGGCCCGCAGGTCCAGCGCCGCGTCGGCGGTGAGGATCACGGCCTCGAGCAGGGAGTCGATGTTGGTGCCCTGCTTGGCGGAGATGTCGACGAACATCGTCTCGCCGCCGTACTCCTCGGCCACCAGCCCGTACTCGGTGAGCTGGCCGCGCACCTTGGTCGGGTCGGCGCCGTCCACGTCGATCTTGTTGACGGCGACGACGATCGGCACGTCGGCGGCCTTGGCGTGGTTGAGCGCCTCGACCGTCTGGGGCATCACGCCGTCGTTCGCCGCCACCACGAGGATCGCGATGTCGGTGGACTTGGCACCGCGGGCACGCATGGCGGTGAACGCCTCGTGACCCGGGGTGTCGATGAACGTGATCGCCCGTTCCTCGCCGTTGACCTCGGTCGCGACCTGGTAGGCGCCGATGTGCTGGGTGATGCCGCCGGCCTCGCCCGCGACCACGTTGGTCTTGCGGATCGCGTCGAGCAGGCGGGTCTTGCCGTGGTCGACGTGGCCCATGACGGTCACCACCGGCGGACGCGGCACCAGGGCCTCGTCGCCGCCCTCGTTCTCGCCGAACTCGATGTCGAAGGACTCGAGCAGCTCGCGGTCCTCCTCCTCGGGGCTGACGATCTCGAGGGTGTAGTTCATCTCGTCGGCGAGCAGCTTGAGCGTGTCGTCGGAGACGGACTGGGTCGCGGTGACCATCTCGCCCAGGTTGAACATGACCTGGACCAGCGACGCCGGGTTGGCGTTGATCTTCTCCGCGAAGTCCGTCAGCGACGCGCCGCGCGACAGCCGGACGATCTGCCCGTTGCCGCGGGGCAGCATCACGCCGCCGATGGACGGGGCCTGCATGGCCTCGTACTCCTGGCGACGCTGCCGCTTCGACTTGCGGCCGCGCGTCGGGCGGGCGCCCGGACGGCCGAACGCGCCCTGCGTGCCGCCGCGGCCACCGGGGCCGCCGGGACGGCCGCCGAAGCCGCCGCCGCCACCGGGACGGCCGCCGAAGCCGCCGCCCCCGCCGCCGCCACCGGGACGGCCGCCGAGGCCGCCGCCGCCACCGGGACGGCCGCCACCGCCACCGCCACCCGGGCGACCGGCGAAGCCGCCGCCGCCACCGGGACGGCCGCCGCCGCCGCCCGCGCCGCCCGCGCCGCCGGGAACGCCGCTGCGCCTGGCCGGGCGCCGCCCGCCGCGGGACGCTGCGGCATCATGCCCGGGTTGGGCCGGGGGCCGCCGGGCGACTGCGGACGCGGCATCGAGCCCGGGGAGGGCCGGGAGCCGCCGGGGCCGCCGCCCGGGAGCGGGCCGCCGGGCGCGCCCCCTCCGGGGCGGGCG
>NZ_BAAGTD010000092.1:0-15973 GCF_054782095.1 Streptomyces capparidis
TCGCCTTGCCGCGCGGCGCCGTCCCCCGGCTGCCGCGGGCGCGGCGGATGGCCGGCCACGCGGCCGCGGCCGCCGCCCCCGCGGCGATCGCGACCGCGGCGCCGCGGCCCTTGCCGCTCCTGGCCGCCGCGGTGACGGTGTCGGTGACCTGCTGCGGGGCCTTCTCCTCCAGCGTCTCCGCGGCGGCCGCCAGCCGTTCCTTGGCCTTGGGCGCCCCGGAGCCGTTGTGCCGCGCCAGGTGGGTCGCGCGGGCGACCCGCTCCTTGGCGTGGCTGGTGAGCTCGGCGGCCCGGTGCTGGACGCGGCTCTTGACGTCGGCCTTGGCCGCGAGTTCCTCGACGGTCTGGCCCAGGTCGTGCCGGGTGCGTTCGATGTCGTCGCGCAGCTCCTCCAGGCCGCCGCCGCGCGCGGTGTCTGTCCTGGTGGTCATCGGTGGTGCGCCCTCTCCCTGATCTCTTCCATGTCGGCCTTCACGCTGTCGATGGCGTGCTCCGGCCGGGGCGGCGTGGCCCGGTGGATCTCCTCCTTGCCCAGCAGGCCGAGCAGCGCCGCGACGAAGGCGAGCCCGCCCGCGACGATGAGCGCGGCCGCCCACACGGGCAGGGCCACGGCGATGCCCGCGATGGCCGCCGCGACCAGGGCCTGGAGGGCGAGGAAGCCCATCATCCCCGCGCCGCCGAACAGGCCGCCGCCGCGGCCGAGGCGCTTGCCCTTGTGGGTCATCTCGACCTGCGCCAGGCGCAGCTCCTGGCGCACCAGGTGGGAGATCTGCTCCGACGCCTGCTTGACCAGCTCACCCACCGAGTGCTCTCGCACGTCCGCGGGCCGGTCGTCCACGAGTCCAGCCATGGATCCTTTGCCTTTCCGGTTACGTTTTTCCGGTTACGTGTCGGCCTCGTGTGTCTGGCCCTGTTTCTCCTTTCCGTGGGTGTCCGGCTACCCCGGAAGGGCCAGGTGAACCACCGGGTGGAGGGATCTGCGGCGCTCCCCGGCCACCTCGTGGCCGGTGTGGGCCGCCGTTCATCAGTTGAAGGCGCCGAATCGTTTCCGGTGGGGGCTTGCGTTGCAGCCCGATCCCTTGCTCCACCCGGGTGACCCCCAAAAACCGTCCAGAGATTGCTATGCAGACCCCTTGACCTGCTCATTACTTGGCTTGGACCATCGGCAGGCACGCGGTGCTCCAGTGTCGCGTGTTCAAAATGTGAATGATGCGGTCGAAGGAGTCAGTGACATGCGAAGGTGGATGTCCGCAAGACCCCCGGCGGACGGGGGCCGGTACGGCCCCCGGACCGCCATGGTCGTCTCGGCAGCGCTGCTGGCCGGCCTGCTCCCCCTGGGGCTCGCCGCGGGCCCCGCCTCGGCCGACGACCCCGCGCCGCTGGCCCTGGACCGCTTCGAGGGCGAGGTGCCGTTCGCCGCACCCCCCGAGGCCGGGATCTTCCCCTGGGGCGGGGACGCCGACGATCCGCCCAAGCTGACCCTCGCCGAGCGCGAGGACGCCCCCGAGGGCGACAGCGTGCTCCAGGGCACCTACGACATCAGCTCCTGGGGCGGCTTCACCCGCCATGTCTCCCACGACCAGCAGCCGCAGGACTGGAGCGCCCACAAGGGCCTGCGTTTCTGGTGGTACGGGCAGAACGAGGGGCAGGTGCCGCCCGGTACCGGCAAGCGGATCCACATCGAGGTCAAGGACGGCGGCGCGAACGCCGAGGCGTCCGAGCTGTGGACCACGTCGTTCACCGACGACTGGACCGGCTGGCACCTGGTGGAGATCCCGTTCTCCCAGCTCAAGTACCGCCAGGACTACCAGCCCGTCGGCGGGATCGACCAGGTGCTGGGCCTCACCCGGATGTGGGGCTACGGCATCACCCTGCCCACCGGCGGCAAGGCCGAGTTCGCGATGGACGGGGTCGAGCTGTACGGCAAGGCGGAGCCCGTCCGGGAGGCGCGCGTCGTCGCGGACGCCGTGCACCCGGTGGCCGAGGGCGGCACCGCGAAGGTGCGCCTGTCCGTCGCCACCACGGGCGGCACCCCGCTGAAGGAGCCGGTGACGGTGCGCTGGGCCACCGGCGAGGGCACCGCGCAGGCGGGCCGGGACTACACCGCGGCCTCCGGCATGCTCACCTTCCCCGCGGGCACGGCGTCGGGCACGTACCAGACGGTCGCCGTGCGCACGCTCAAGGACCGCGCCAGCGAGGTCGCGGAGACCGTCCCGGTGACGCTGACCGCCGAGGGCGCCGACCTGCCGGCCGAGCAGCCCGGTGTGGTCATCGACGCGCACGGGCTGCCGTACCTCGACCGCAGGCTGCCCGTCGCGAAGCGGGTCGCCGACCTGCTCTCCAGGATGACCCTGGAGGAGAAGGTCGGGCAGATGACGCAGGCGGAGCGCGGCGCGCTCACCGAGCAGGACGACATCGCCGACTACGCGCTCGGCTCGCTGCTGTCCGGCGGCGGCTCCACGCCGACGCCGAACACCGCCGAGGCGTGGGCGGCCATGATCGACTCCTTCCAGTTGCGGACCCGGGAGACCAGGCTCCAGATCCCGCTGATCTACGGCGTGGACTCCGTGCACGGCCACAACAACCTCGTCGGCGCCACGGTGATGCCGCACAACATCGGCCTCGGGGCGTCCCGCGACCCGCAGCTCGCCCGGCGCACCGCCGAGGTGACGGCGGAGGAGACCCGCGCCACCGGCGTGCCGTGGACGTTCGCGCCCTGCCTGTGCGTCACCCGCGACGACCGCTGGGGCCGCGTCTACGAGGCGTTCGGCGAGGACCCGGCGCTGGTCACCGCCATGGAGACGGTCATCCAGGGCTTCCAGGGCCGCGCCGACGGCAGCGAGCTGGACGAGGACACCCGGGTGCTGGCCACGGCCAAGCACTACGTGGGTGACGGCGGCACCGAGTACGGCTCTTCGGCCACCGGCAGCTACACCATCGACCAGGGCGTCACCAAGGTCACCCGCCAGGAGCTGGAGGCGGTGCACCTCGACCCGTACGACGACGCGGTGCGGCGCGGCGTGGGCAGCGTGATGCCGTCGTTCTCCTCGGTGGACATCGTCGGGGACGACAAGGGCCCGGTGAAGATGCACGCCAACGCCGAGCTGCTGACCGACGTGCTCAAGGGCCGGATGAAGTTCGGCGGCTTCGTGATCAGCGACTGGCAGGCCATCGACCAGATCCCCGGCGACTACGCGAGCGACGTGCGCACCTCGATCAACGCCGGACTGGACATGATCATGGTGCCGTACGAGTACCGCGGCTTCACCGGCACCCTGCTGGACGAGGTCGAGGCCGGGCGTGTGCCCGTCACCCGTGTGGACGACGCCGTCGCCCGCATCCTCACCCAGAAGTTCCGGCTCGGCCTGTTCGAGAAGCCGTACGCGGACACCTCCCACCTGGACGAGATCGGGTCGGCGAAGCACCGCGCGGTGGCCCGTCAGGCGGCGGCCGAGTCGCAGGTGCTGCTGAAGAACGACGGCGGCCTGCTGCCGCTGCCGAGGAAGTCCCGGCTGTACGTGGCGGGCAGCAACGCCGACGACCTGGGCAACCAGTCCGGCGGCTGGACCATCACCTGGCAGGGCTCCTCCGGCGACATCACCGAGGGCACCACGATCCTGGAGGGCATCAAGCAGGTCGCCCCGAAGGCTTCGGTCACCTTCAGCGAGGACGCCTCGGCGCCGACCGCGGGGCACGACACCGGCGTGGTGGTGGTCGGCGAGACCCCGTACGCCGAGGGCGTGGGCGACGTCGGCAACGGCCACGACCTGGAGCTGAGCGACGCGGACAAGCGCGCGGTGGACACCGTGTGCGGCGCGATGAAGTGCGTCGTGCTGGTCGTCTCCGGGCGCCCGCAGCTCCTCGCCGACCAGGTGGGCGACATCGACGCCCTGGTGGCGTCCTGGCTGCCCGGCACGGAGGGCGCGGGCGTGGCGGACACCCTGTTCGGGCAGCGGGACTTCACCGGGCGGCTGCCCGTGAGCTGGCCGCGGTCCGAGCAGCAGATCCCGGTCAACGTGGGCGACACCGCGTACGACCCGCTGTTCCCCTACGGCTGGGGCCTGACCACGGAGAAGACGGCGCGCAAGGCGCTGGTCGAGGCCCGGGTGGGGCACGCCGCGCTGCGGATCGCGGACTGGCGGGCGCGTCCCGAGCGGGTGCTCGACGCGCTGGCGCGGGACGCCGCACGACTGCCGCGCTCCTCGGGCGAGGACGGCTACCGGGCGCGGGACGCGGTGGTGAGCGCCGCCCGCCATGTGGCGCAGACCGCGATCGTCGCGCACGGCGCCGAGCGGGCCACGGCCGCGCTGACCTCCGACGCCGACCACCTGCTGCTGAAGGGTGACGCGGCGGGGGCGGTGGCGAAGCTCGCCAAGGCGTACCGGGTGGCCACCGGCTGACCCTCCCACCGGTCCCACCCGCCGCCGGGCGGCGGGTGGGACCGGGACCGGCACTCTTCAAGGGGCCCCGCTCGGCAGCGTGCGGGGCCCCGCCGCGTTCCCGCCCGGCGTCGTGCCCGCGCTCCGCGCGCGCCCCGCGCGATGAAGTGGTCCCATGGATGAGGGACAAACCGGCAAAAGCCGCGAATCACCCGTCCATCGACTCTCGAGAGGGAGCCATCCATGACCGTCAAGAAACTGCACGAGGCCGGCATCCGAAGCGAGCACGCCTACATGGCCGCCTTCGTCTCCATCGGGCTGTCCGTCCTGACCTGGGCCACCTCCCTGAAGGCGGAGAGCGCGGGACTGGACCGGGCGGACCGCTGGGGCATCTTCGTCGGCGAGTGGGCACCCACCTTCTTCGGGCTGGGCCTGGCGCTGTCCCACTACGAGCAGCACGACGGGACACTGGTGAAGACGGAGTGACCCGGCCGCGCGCCGTCCAGGGAGCCGGAGGGCCCCCACGGGCCGCTCCGGTTCCGGGCGTCCGGCGGGGCGTCAGTAGACGGCGACGCCGTAGGCGCTGAGCACCTCGGTGATCGGCTGGTAGAAGGTCATCCCACCGAGCGTGCAGTTGCCGGAGCCGCCCGAGGTCAGGCCGAGCACGGTGCTGCCGGAGAAGAACGGCCCGCCGCTGTCGCCGGGCTCGGCGCAGGCGGTGGTGCCGACCAGCCCGCTGACGGTGCCCTGCGGGTAGTTGACGGTGACGTTGAGCGCCCGCACGAAGCCTCCCCTGACCCCCGTGGTGCTGCCGCTGCGCTGCACCGGCTGCCCGACGAACACCTCGCCCGCGGTCCGCACGTCCTGGACGTAGCCGTTGTGCAGGCTGATGGCGCCGGGGCGGGGCAGCCAGGTGTTGGTGCGCTCCACGATGCCGAAGTCGTTGCCGGGGAAGCTGCTGCCGACGGTGGTGCCGATCGGGGCCTGGCCCATGGTGTCGGCGAACCACTGGGCCCGGCCCGTGGTGCAGTGGCCCGCGGTGACGGTGAACCAGCGCTCGGCCGTGCGCACGTTGACCCCCGCCGAGCAGCGGGTGTTGCCGCTGTACATCGCCTCGCCGCCGGCCAGGAACAGGCTCAGCCTGCCGTCCACGCGCTCCATCCGGGCCTTGTCGCCCAGCTCCGAGACGACGCCGTTGAGCGCCGCCAGCCTGCGCCCCTCCACCGACTCGTCCACGTGCACCACGACCTGGTTGGACCGGGGGTCCACGGCCCACGCGGTGCCGGGGACGCGCGCCGACTTCTCCAGGGCGGCGGTGGCTCCGGCGAGTTCGGCGCTGCTGTGCCGGACCATGCGCGGCACGGCCCCGGCCGCGCGCACCTGCTCCGCGGCGGCGCCGTCGGTCACGTTGACCACCATCCGCCCGGAGGACTCGCGGTAGAAGCCCGCGGTGCTCCGCGGGCCGAGCAGGGCCTCGACCGAGGCGATCCGCCCGGCGTCGGCCTCCTCGGTGGGCGTCGGCGCGGCCGCGGCGCTGCCGGCGCCCGCCGCGGCGCCGGCGAGCAGGGCGGAGGCGGCCAGGGCGGCGAGGCGGGACCGGCGGGTGCGTGCGCTCATGTGAACCTCCAGGTTCTGCACCCCCCGTGCGGGGCGTGCGGGGATCCGCGCGATCCGTACCCGGCGGATGATCACATGCAGCAGCGTTGCCTGCGAACGGAGTACACCCGGCCGTGTGACCCGATCCGCCCGCGGGCGGAGGCGGGCATTCCAGGAACTGGTTGACAGTCCTGTCCCGGGGGGCAACGATCGAATGTGTCGCCTTCGGCACGCAGGGGGACACCGCCGCGGTGGACGGCCGGAAGGGCCGGCCACGCGGAACACCCTGAGCGAAGGCGGGTGAGACGGTGGCACGGATCCCTTTGGTGAGCGCGTACACGATGGTCCAGGGCCACGAGATCCGCATTGCACTGATCGGCGAGATGGACTTCGACACGGCCGCCGACCTGCGCGAGCGGCTCTCGGACTGCCTGCGGCTGCGGCCGCGGAGCATGGTGGTCGACCTCAGCGCCGTGACGTTCTGCGACTGCTCCGGCCTCAACGTCCTGCTGTGGGCCCGCCGCCGGGCCCTCGCCTCGGGCGCCGCGTTCCAGGTGCGCTCCCCGGCCCCCCAGCCGGCCCGCACCATCGCCCTGACCGGCACCGCGCAGGTGCTCGGCCTGGGTCCGCGGTCGGTGCCGATGGCCTCCTAGGGCCTGCCGGGGGTGCGGGCGGGAGCATTCGCCGTCCCGGCCGTGACGGGCTCGCGCTCCACCGATCGGGTGATTCGCGGCTCGGGCCGCATCGGCCGCACCCCGCGCAGGCATACATCGTGCGACGCGCCGTGCCCGGCCCGGGCCGGCGTGCCGCCCGACGCCCGCGCACCCATCGGAGGTATCCCGTGGCCACCGCATCCCCGCTGGACACCGGGACGTCCGAGCCCCCGGTCCGCTTCTGGGGCGTGACGGACCTGCCCGCCCTGGAGTTCGACCCGCTCCTGGACGACCTGCTGGTCAACGAGCCCGTCGCCCGGATCCGCCTGCCCAACGGCGAGGGCACCGCCTGGCTCGTCACCCGGCACGAGGACGTGGCGTTCGTCACCTCCGACGCCCGGTTCAGCCGGCAGGCCCTGGTGGACACTCCCGTCACCCGGCTGGCCCCGCACCGGATCCCCACGTCCGAGGCGGTGGGCTTCGCCGACCCGCCCGAGCACACCAGGCTGCGCCGGACGGTCTCCAAGGCGTTCACCACCAGGCGCGCCGAGCAGTTGCGGCCCCGGATCCGGCAGATCGCCGAGCAACTGCTGGACGCCGTGGAGGCGGACGGGCCGCCCGCCGACCTGGTCGGCCGGTACACCGGGCCGCTGGCGCTCGACGTGATCAGCGAGGTGATGGGCGTCCCGCCGGAGGACCGGCCCCGCATGGGCGAGCTGGCGAACGTGCTGATCTCCATGGCGTACGGCCGGGAGGCCAGCGAGCAGGCCAAGGAGGAGGCCGCCGCGTACTTCTCCGGCCTGGCGCGCCGCCGCGCCGAGGAGCCGCGCGACGACGTGCTCAGCTCCCTGGCCGGGGCGGAGCGGCGCGGCGAGCTGAGCCACGGCGAACTCGTGGGCCTGGTCGTGCTGGTGCAGACCTCGGCCGCGCACGCCGTGCGCAACAACAGCGCCAACATGATCTACGCGCTGCTCACCCACCCCGAGCAGCTCGCCGCGCTGCGCGCCGACCGCTCGCTGCTGCCGCAGGCGGTGGAGGAGCTGCTGCGCTACGTCCCGCACCGCAACGGGGTGGGACAGTGCCGGATCGCCACCGAGGACGTGCAGGTGGGCGGGGTGACCATCCGCGCCGGGGAGGCCGTGTACGCCTCCTACCTGGCCGCCAACCGGGACAGCTCGGTGTTCCCCGAGCCGGGCCGCCTGGACATCGGCCGCGGCACCGTGCCGCACATGGCGTTCGGCCACGGCCCGCACTACTGCCTGGGAGCGTCGCTGGCCCGGGTGGAGTGCGAGGTCATCCTGTCCTGCCTGCTCGACCGCTTCCCCGGCCTGCGCCTCGCGGTGCCGCCCGGCGAGGTGCCCTGGCGGCGCAAGGCGCTCATCCGCGGCCCCGAGTCCCTTCCGGTCGCGTGGTGACGCGGCCCTCCCGCACGGCGGACGGGACCGCGGGACCCGACGGGTCCGCCGGAGCCGGTGCCGCGGTGGCGGCGGCCGGGGCCGTCGGGGTGGCCGGGGCCGCCGCGGCCGGGGCGGGCGCGCGGTCGGGTCTGGTGGTGCCGCCCGGCGCGGGCCGGGTGCTGGCCAACCCCTTCCACCGGGTGCACCTCAAGGCGGGCGGCGAGCACGGCGCTTGGGCGTCGGTGTTCGAGGTGGAGGTGCCGCCCGGGTTCGACGTGGGCGCCCATCTGCACAAGGGCAGCCAGGAGCTGTTCTACGTCCTGGAGGGCGAGGTGGAGCTGCTGGCGTTCGAACCGCGGGTGCGCACCCGTGACTCCTGGCGGGACTGGGAGGCCGCGGACGGCCGGCGGGCCGTGCGGGCCCGGCCCGGCACGCTGGCGTTCGTCCCCGAGGGCTGCCCGCACGCGTTCGCGAACCTCTCCGACCGGCCGGCCAGGATGCTCTTCCAGGCCGCGCCCGCCCCGGACCACGAGCGCTACTTCGACGAGTTGATGGCCATCCTGGAGCGCGCCGGGAGCGACGGCGTGGACCACGAGGCCATCGCCGCGCTGCGCGTGCGGTACGGGATCGAGCAGCTCACCCCGCTCGTTCCCGCCGTGAACGGCGCGCCGGACCAACACTGACAATTGCGACTGGGCACTATAGGCGGGACATTCCTCCCCAGGGGGCCGGCGGGGCTGCCGCCCCGGCGCGCCGGGCCGAGCACGCGGACCCGGGCGCACGGCCCCCCGCACAGACAGGAGTCCCGCCGTGGCGCCCCTTCGCTACACCGTCCCCGGAATGACCACCGACGCGGCCGGCGAGGTCATCGGCACGCTCGGCATGCGCCTGCACTCGCTGAACGACCTCGCCCTGACCCTCAAGCACGTCCACTGGAACGTGGTCGGCCCGCACTTCATCGCCGTGCACAAAATGCTCGACCCGCAGGTCGAGGCGGTGCGGGCGATGGTGGACGACACCGCGGAGCGGATCTCCACCCTCGGCGGCTCCCCCAAGGGCACGCCCGGGGCGCTCGTGGCGGAGCGCACCTGGCCGGACTACCCGGTGGGCAGGGCCGACGCCCTGGAGCATCTGCGCGCCCTGGACGAGGTCTACCGCGGGGTCATCGCCGACCACCGCTCGGCCGTCCAGCAGTTCGAGGACCTGGACCTGGTGAGCCAGGACATGCTGATCGGGCAGTTGCGCGCCCTGGAGCTGTTCCAGTGGTTCGTGCGGGCCCACCTGGAGACCCCGGGCGGCGACCTGGCGGGAGCGCCCGGCGGCGCCGAGCCCGCCGCGCCGGAGCGGCCCGTCAGGAGGACGGCCAAGAAGGCGCCGCCGACGGCCAAGAAGGCCGCGCCCGCGGCGAAGAAGACGGCCAAGACGGCGGCGAAGGCGGTCAAGCGCACCGTCAGGAGGTGAGCCCCCGCGCGGCGTCCCGCGACGCGTGGCCGCGAAGACCTGGGGCCACGAACACCTGGGGCCGCGAAATCATGTGACGCCTGAACGACAGACCGGCCCGGCAGCGACGGGGGAACGCTGCCGGGCCGGTTCTACTCCAGAGTAACCCCCGTGGGCGAAAATGCAAACACTCCACCGGGCACCACTTCCCGGCGCCCGCCGGGCTCTTGGGCGTCGCCGCAGGTCACGACGTCTGCGGGGGTTCGGTGAAGGAGATCTCGCCGTCGTAGGAAAACCGCCCCCCGATGACTTCGTTGTCCCGTACGGTCACCCGCCCCACGGGGGCGCCGGGCACCGCCCGCACCCCCACGCCCGGCCGGTCGGAGCCTGGGACGACGGTCACCGTGTTGCCCGTCACGGCCACACCGGTCAGCGGGTTGGGCGCCACGGACTTGACGTAGACGCCGCCCCAGCAGTCGCGCAGCTCGTTGCCGTGGACCACCAGGTCCTCCGTCCCCGCCGGGGCGATGCCGTCCCACAGCGTCCGCCGGACCGCGTTCCCCTCGATCCGCACCCCGGAGTGGGTGACGCCGTCGGCGAAGGTGTGCGACCCGAGCAGCGTCCCCCAGGACGGCCTGGCGGCCGAGGGGCCGCAGCGGTTGGCGAGCACGCGGATGCCGGAGGACGGGGTGTTGTCGGCCACCCCGGCCCAGGTGGTGGCCTGCGTCGCCGTGTCGAGCTGCACGGCCTCGCCGTGCCACAGGCCGACGGTGGGCGCCTCCACCCAGCCGCTGAGCAGACAGCCGTGCACCGTGGCGCCGCGCACGGCGTTGAACTCGATGGCGTGCCACCACTTGACGTCGGTGATCGTCACTCCGACGACCTCGATGTCCTCGGTGTGCTGGAAGGTGAGGGCGTTGATGGGCGGGGCCGCGGTGGCGCGGTCCAGTTCGGGGCCGGGCGGCACCGTGCGCAGGAAGTGCGCGACGGGGTTCCACCGGCCGCCGCCGACCAGGATGCCGCCGGGCGCTCCGTAGCCGCGGGTGCCGGCCGGGACGGCGTTGATGAGCATGGTGGGATGCTGCACGCCGTGCGCCGCGACGCTGGTGAACCACTCGGGGTAGGTCGGCCACGGGCTGTGCCGGTGGGCGGGGTCGGGGTCGCGGTGGTAGGTGTACGGCACCACGGGGAAGTCGGCGGTGAAGGTGGCCGCGGACGCGTCCAGGTGGGTGCCTCCGCCCACGACCAGGGTGTCCTTCAGGACATGGGTGACCGGGGCGGCCTTCACCACGATCCGGCCCCGCCGGTCGCGACCCCACGGGCCGGGGATCCCGCGGGCCGCGTCGGCCAGGGCGCGCCGCAGCCGGGTGGTCTCGGCGCCCTCGCCCGGTACGGCGAGGAAGTCCGCCGTGCGCTCCGGCGGCGGCTCCGCGGCCGCGGGCGCCCCGCCGAGCAGCGCGCCCGCGCCCGTGAGCAGGGCGGCGCGCAGCAGGTGCCGCCGGGTGCGGGGGGCGGCGTTCGCCACCCGAGCGAGAGACTTCTGCACGGAAGAACTCCTTGAGCGCGCCCCAGCGGACTCGTTGACCATATGTTAGGTCCTTCCGTTCTTGGCAAGAAAAGACATGGCGACCGCGCCCGTCCCGCACTCATATCAGCCTCCCGGAGTAATGAGGCGGCAATGGCGAACACTTCTCGGGGCGTTCCCCGGAAGTCGTGGAAGGAGCGGCGGACAGGTTTTCCGACCTCTCCGGGCAGGGAATAAGATTCCGATCACTGATTCGGCCTAACCTTCGTAACGGGGGCCGGACCACGGGCGTTGATGCTGGTGCCGCCGCTTCACCAGAGCGGACAGCATGGACCCCAAATGAGAGGACACGACTTCATGTCGCGTATTGCCAAGGCCGCCGCACTGACCGTCGCCACGAGCTTCGCTCTGGTCGGGTCGGCCGGTATCGCCAACGCCGACGCGGATGCCGACGCGGCCGTCGCCGAGAGCCCGGGCATCATCTCCGGCAATGCGATCCAGGTGCCGATCCACCTTCCGGTCAACATCTGCGGTATCACGGTCAACATCATCGCCCTGCTCAACCCGGCGTTCGGCAACGTCTGCATCAACTCCGACGACGAGACCGCGAAGTCCTACACGTCGGTGCACCACCTGTCCGCCGCCAAGCTCGAGAGCTCGAAGTACAGCAACTCCACCAAGAAGTAACCCGAGGCAGGGGCCTGGGGCCCGTCGTCTCCGGGAGCACGTTCCCGAGCAGGCTGTGGTCTCCCTACCGGGCCGCCCGGGGGAGACCACAGCCTTTCCTCACCGACGCGCCCGCGCCGCCGCGCGCGGGCGCGGACCGACGTCCGTCGGCCTCCGACGGACGCACGGCGCTGGGCGGCCCCACACGCCCGGCGCTACGGCGCGGTCGCCTCGGGCCAGGCCCGCGAGCGCAGCCGTCGCAGCATCCTGGCGTCCTCGAAGCCCACCGCGCGCGCCGCCGACTCCACCGTGCTGCCCTGAATGATCAACTGCTCGGCGCGCTCCAGGCGCAGCAACTGCTGGTAGCGCAGCGGGGTCAGCCCCGTGACCTCGGTGAAGCGCCGGGTGAGGGTGCGCACCGACGTGCCCGCCGCCGCGGCGAGCGCGGGCAGGGGCAGCCGTTCGGCGAACCGGGCGTCGATGAGGTCCTGCGCCCGGTGCACGGCGTCGCTGAGGTGCGCCCGGTGCCGCAGCATGGCCCCGGCCTGCCGCTCCTCGCCGTTGCGGCGGGCGTAGACCACCATCTGCCGGGCCACCCGGGCGGCGGCGGCCGGGCCGTGCCGCGCGGCCACCAGGTGCAGCGCGAGGTCGATGCCGCTGGCGATGCCCGCCGAGGTGATCACGCGGTCGTCGGCGACGTACAGCACGTCGCGCACCACCGCGGCCCTCGGGTGGCGGCGGGCCAGCTCCTCCTGGAGTTGGTGGTGCGTGGTGCAGCGCCGCCCGTCGAGCAGCCCGGCCCGGCCGAGGGCGTCGGCGCCCGCGCACACGCTGGCCACGGTGCCCCCGGCGGCGTGGTGCCCGGCGAGCCGGCGCAGGGTGGCGGGGCGCAGCGGCCCGGTGCCGGCGATGCCGAGGGCGGCCCGCCAGCCGGGTACGACCACCAGGTCGTCGCGGCCGAGCTGCGGCCAGTCCGTCTCCGCCCGCAGGCGCACGCCCTGCGCGGTGGGGACGTCCTCCTGCTCGGCCACGTGGTGCAGCGTGTACGGGTGCACCAGGTCGGCCGCCGTGGAGAAGACCTGGGCCGGCCCGGCGAGGTCGAGCAGGTGCAGCCCGGGGACGAGCAGGAAGACGACGCGCGGCACGATCAGGTCAGCCCTCCGCGCCCGCGGCCGCGACCGCCCCGGTGAGCTCGGCGGTGGACCTGATGGTGGCGAACCGGCCCGCCAGGGCGTACTCGGTCCGCTCCACGATCGCGTCGGTGGACAGGGTGCGCGGGTCGGCGAGCAGCTCCTCCACGGTCCGGTCCTCGGGGGCGTCCCAGTGCGGGATGGGGAAGGTGGCGGTGGCGTCGGTGACGAAGGTGACGTCGTAGCCGAGGTCGCCGGCGACGCGGGCGGTGGTCTCGCAGCACTGCTCGGTCTGGATGCCGCACACCACGAGGCGGCGCACGCCCCCGAGGGTGAGCAGCCGCTGGAGCTCGGTGGTGGTGAAGGCGTTCCGGGTGGTCTTGGTGAGCACCGGCTCGCCGTCGCGCGGCTCGAGCCCGTCCATCAGCCGTACATGCCCGAGCGCGGGGTCGAACACGCTGCCGGTCCCGGGCGCGGCGTGCAGGATCCACACCACCCGCCGGCCGCGGGCGCGGGCGGCGTCCACCAGGGCGCCCACCCGCTCCACGATCGCCGGGTTGGACACGGCCCGCCAGGAGGGCCGCTGCCGGAAGGACTCCTGCACGTCGATGACGAGGAGCGCGGTGCCGCCGGTGCGGTCGTCGATCTTTTCCATGCCTCGATCCTGGCCGCCCCGCGGGGCGCGGGACAGGCACCATTGTGCCCGGGTGCGGACGGATCCGGTCAGCGGCCCCGGGATCCCGGCGGTCAGATGCCGACGCCGCGGGCGCGCAGGTAGGCGGCGGGGTTGACGTCCGAGCCGTAGCCGGGCCCGGTGCGCACCTCGAAGTGCAGGTGCGGCCCGGTGACGTTGCCGGTCGCTCCCGACCTGCCGACCTGCTGGCCGACCCCGACCCGCTGCCCCTCGCGGACGGTCACCGAGGACAGGTGCGCGTACTGGGAGTACATGCCGTCGGCGTGGCGCACCACCACCTGGTAGCCGTAGGCCCCGCCCCAGCCGGCGCTGACCACGGTGCCGTCGCTGACCGACTTCACCGATGTGCCGACGGGCACCGCGAAGTCCACCCCGGTGTGGTAGCCGCTGGACCAGGACGACCCGGCGACGCCGTAGGCGGTGGTGACGGACGCGGCCACCGGCGCGACGGCGCCCGCGGTCGGCGCCTGGGCCTGCCGCTGCTTCGCCGGCGCGGACCGCTTGGCGGGCGCCGCCTGCCTCGCCTCCGACCTCTTCGGGGCGGTCTTCCTCGGGGCGGCCTTCTTCTCCGGGGCGGACTGCTTCGCCTCCGCGGTGTCCCGCTTCTTCGCCGGGGCCTCGCCGCCGCGGGCGGACGGCGAGCGGGTCGCGGTGGACGAGCGCGAGGACCGGTCGTCCGGCGCCTCGGCCCTGGCGTCGGGGATGGTCAGCCGCTGGCCGGGATGTATCAGGTTCGGGTCCTCGCCCACGACCTGGCGGTTGGCCCCGTACAACCGCTGCCAGCCGCCGCTCACGGACCGCTCGTCGGCGATCCCGGAGAGCGTGTCGCCGCTGACGACCCGGTAGTCGCCGGCGCGGCGCTCGGAGCGGTCGGCGCGGGTGTCCTCGTCGCGCTCGGGGGCCTGCTCCTGCCGGGGCTTGGGCGCGGCCTTCCTGGTCTCGGCGTCCGCCTGCCGCTTCCCGGTGGTGCGGGGCGTCCGCGTCTCGGTCTCGGCCTGCCCGCCGTCCCTGGTCAGGCCGGCCCGCGCGCCGCAGGTGGGCCAGGCGGTCGGCCCCTGGGCGTCCAGGACCCGCTCGGCGACGACGATCTGCTGCTGCTTGGTCGCCAGGTCGGCGCGGGGGGCGTAGGCGGTGCCGTCGAACGCCTTCCACGTGCTGTCGGTGAACTGGAGGCCGCCGTAGTGGCCGTTGCCCGTGTTGATGTCCCAGTTACCGCCGCTCTCGCACTCGGCGACCTTGTCCCAGGTGCTCGGGGAGGCCGCGTCGGCGGCGGTGGCCCCCAGCAGCGGCAGCGCCATGCCGGTGCCCGCGGTGACGGCGAGCGACACCTGCTGGGACAGCCGGTTCTGGGGCTGGGGGCGGCGGTGACGTCCTCTTGGGGGCATAGAGACTGACTTCCTCTCCGCTCCGGCGACCGGCTCCCGCCGGGCCAGGGGCGGCGGGCCGTGCACCAGTAGCGCAGATGGATCTTCGCCTCACAAGCGTCCAGCGGACATGTGCGCCAATCGGCGTAGGTACATCCGCGACGGATCCTCCCTATTCGGATCAGGGCGAGGTCCGACGCCCTTTCGCGGGGCCGGAGCTGCCATCGCGATTGTCACGGGGCGATGAGTTCCGGGTCGCCGCGCGGGTCCGGCCAAGGCCCTGCGCGCGGTGACCATCGGGCACCCGCTCCCCTGCCGCCGGGCCCCGGCCGCCACCACGCCCGCAACCCACCGCGCACCCCCGGCCCGCGCCTCCGCCCGGCGCGCCCCGGGCACGCGCACCCGCACGGCCGCCGCCCGGCCGCCGCGCCGAGACCCGCCCTCGCGCGACCGAATGGCGGGCGGCCACGTGGCGGCAGGACGGCATGGCTGCCGGGAAGTCGGGAACTGGACTGTCATGGCACTTCTGAGGAGAGTTGCGCGACCCCTGCTGGCCTCGACTTTCATCCACAGCGGCCTTTACACCTACCGGCATCCCGGGGCAATCGCGCCCGCCGCCGAGCCGGTCGTGAACGCGATGGCGGAGTATGTGCCGAGCATGCCCAAGGACGCCGAACAGGCCGTCCGCGTCAACGGCGCGATCCACATCGCCGCGGGCACCATGCTCGCCCTGGGCCGCATGCCACGCCTGGCGGCGCTGGTGCTGGCCGCCTCGCTCGTGCCCACCACCATCGCGGGGCACGCCTTCTGGAAGGCGGAGGACCCGCAGGAGCGGGCCCAGCAGAAGGTGCACTTCTACAAGAACCTGTCGATGTTCGGCGGCCTGCTCATCGTCGCCGCCGACACCCACGGCCACCCCTCCCTGGCCTGGCGCTCCCGCCGGGCGGTGGCGAGCGCCCGCCGCGAGGCGAAGTCGATGCGCCGCACGGCGCGCACCGCGGCGACGAGCGGGTCCGCGGCCCGCGCGGTCAAGGGGCTGGTCCCCTCCCGGTGACGGCGACGGCGCCGCGCGCGGGCGGGCCCGGCCGCGCCCCCGCGACCCCCGCCCGCCGCGGCGCCCGGCGGCGACC